>CAWVZP010000030.1:0-18667 GCA_963934675.1 uncultured Gammaproteobacteria bacterium
AAAAAGGTCTAAGACTTTCATTAGAAACTTCTAAGCTGCCTGTGCGGCAGTGAACAAAATATCTAAAAATGCCGGTTCTGCCTTTATTTTCTAAGCTGTCTGTGCGGCAGTGAACGTTTACTGATGGTTCATCCTACTTGTGTTCAATTTCTAAGCTGCCTGTGCGGCAGTGAACACATCTACACAGATAGCGATTACTGAAACTGATTTCTAAGCTGCCTGTGCGGCAGTGAACCGAAGGATAGCACGAAAAAAAGTACTTACAACAAGCACTTAGGTTCAGTTTGGCTTAAATACCAATGAATCTAGGTGCTGTTGTAAGTTGTTGATTTTATTGAATTGTTAAAGAGCATGAAAAATAAAGGGTATTTCCTCTATTTAGAACCAGGGTATCGTTGCCTGTTTACTCAGCCCAAAGCGATCAAACACTCCTTCCGTAGGCTTGGTTTGTAGTTCGCCGAAGTTAAGGTAGCGCCGATGTTTGTGGCCGTTGGAACTACTTTCAAGCTCAAGGTAGGCATTATCCAGGCTTTGACTAAACATCTTTGCTCTATAAATTTTAACCTCTTCAGCTGAAATTGAGCCTCTATGTAATAAACGATTCAATTTTGATTGAGTCATGTTCGATTGTTTTCTGGAAATATTTCTATGAAGCAGGCGATCAGGCAAATTCTGTATTGGTGTCAGTTGGCAATATCCTATAAGCCCACCTAGCCAGTTGAGATTTTGTAATTCATCCATCCTGATTTTTGATCCGTGAATGCGAAGTATGTTACCAAGCAATACTTTGTGCCTTGGAAAGCTAACAGCTATGTCAGTTGAGTTTAAGGTAGATAGCGCTTTATGAAACTTGCTATAAACTTTATTCATTAAGACATTTTCACGCATTTCAGCATCAGGTTTGATTTGTATGTCAATATAGTGACCCATTTTATTTTCCCTTCATCAGACGCGAATATTTGTGACATAGGCGAGACCTTTCTTTCCCAAATAGAAACTCGATACTCCGGCACAATCGATCATTTGTTGGATTTTATGACCTTTGTATTTATCTATATCGATATTGACTTCTAGATGCCCACTGGCTTTCGCTAACATAGAAACAACTTCTCCTTTACCTTTTATTCTTTCTTTTCGTATATATGGGTTTCCCCATATTTTTTTCTTTCCTCCAGTTGTAAAACGATCCATGAAATCTTTTTTCGTGAAAATTCTTTTTGAAATGCCACTTATGGTGCCACTCTTTGTTTTGGCTGAGTCCATATCAAACTGCCTAGCAACAAGTCGATCCATTTGTAAGTACAAAGCAGAACAATAAAAACATGAAGGTTTTATTTCTTCTTTTTTGGTTAAGTAGTCAGTATCTGGGAAATGCTTCTTTAGCACTAATAATGCCTGATTCGCTACCCCATCGTTACTCACCGGCTTCTCCTTATCCAGAACTTCAAACAATGCGCTAATCGATAACGGATTCATCTCCACAACATTTTCAACTGGATATTCATTCACAATGAAGCTACATAGCTCATCAAAGTTAAATGCAAGAATACCCCATAGTTGTTTTGAGTAATCTGAATCAAACATAGCATCGTTAGTTTTAATCATGCCTGTAAATGAATTTTGATCAGTACTGCCTTTCATGTTGCGTATGTAGGTCATTTCATTTGTGATTAAAGGCGTATCTCTAAAACTGACAAGTGGCTCCAGTTCTTTGAAGTAATAGGCTTCTGACCTTCTTGATTGATATAGCTTACGTTGGTCTCCAATTAAGCGGTTTAATACACCCATTACCGTATCAATAGTTATATCGCGTTTTATAAAGTTTGCTTCCTGCCTCAAGTTCGTCATTGACCCGATAAAATCTCGACCTTTTTTGGGCAGCTCTTCATTGTTATTCCCTGAAAGAAATGAATTCCGCCAGGACGATTCGTATTCGATCATAATTTTCATCGAGAACCCCGTTATTTAGCGTAGAAGTAAACTGCAAAATCCGAATCTGGTTGCTCTGATATTTCACTTTCGTCGCGCTTTATCCGCATCATTTTATTACTGCTGTTATAGTCAACTAATATTTCGTCAACGTACATGTACGACTTTGCCTGACGAATAGTTAGCTCTGATATCTTGTTTACCGCAAAATTGATGACCGTTTTTATTGCATCATCATCAAGTAAAATACCCACCTCCCCTTCTTCAAAAATTGTTCCTTTTCGTACATAGTTTGGATGAAAGGTTGCCTTTGGATTTGCATTTTCATCCAATGATTGAATAAAATTTTGCACTGCACTGGCAACTTTTTCTCCTTCACCATCTTTGATAACCATTGCTGCACGATCAAATTTCTTATCAAGAGAAATAAACTGCAATTGTTCAACACTAATTGACCCGTAAGAATGGTATTCAGTGTCACCAAAAGTGGTTTTTGAAAAGAACGAGGAGCTATCCCTTTCGCCGGCTTGTCCAAACTGTTCGAAGTTGCCGTTCCCAAGCTTGTCAACGAAGTCTTCAAGTAATAACGGGCTTGTTCTTTTACATTGGCTGGAGGGAACAACATATCCCCTAATCAATCCAGTAATTGAAGCCAAAACTTTTTCAAGGCTTTTTTCAGCCGCGTAATGTAAATCAAACGCTTGTTCTCGGAACAGGTGATGGCGGATGCAATTTTGACTTATATAGAGCGGCGTTTTTTTAAAATCGATATCAGTCGCTTCCTTTTTGTATTGATATCCCGTTTCTTTTTTCACTCTGCCTGTTAAATTAGTGTAACCACGTAGTTTGGGTAATGTGTGATTATCTACGGTCATTCCCTCACTACTCAAGCTAGTTGGTCCATTCCAATTAACGACTCCATGCCCTAGTGCCTTAATTTTAAAATCGACACTTTTAATACCTGTTACTTTTTCCATTTCTAGTCCTTTTGGTTAATTAACTGCTTCATTGAAATTGCACCTATGGCTTGTTTTTCACAAACACCATAGTAAATTGCTTCATCGTGCGCGGTGTGCTCACCAAGCTTTTGATCTAGCTCACTGGGCGTGTAACTCAAAAAAATAGGATATTCTGCATCTCGGGCAAAGGCTTCTAACAACAGTTTACGGGTTGTCATTTTATTCGCCGGTATGCCTTTAATGATGCTGGTTTCATCTATACGACCATGCTTCTGTGCTGCGTAATCAAGCAGGCCCAGGTTTTTTATGCGTTCTAAAGAATCACTGATATTGTCAACTGGACTTAGTTCAGCGGTCGGTATTTGGTAGGCATATTCATCTTTTACTATCGGGCCTTGGGGTGTACTTACATCACAGACGGCCATTTGAACAAAGCGACTATCACCTCGTAATGAATTTTTACTAATTTTAGCCCTCTGTTTGGTGTCCTTTTTGGGCTTTACTATGGTCTGTGGCTCCGATACTTTAGTTGCTATCACGGTAGCGCTTTTCTTCAGAGACGCCAGTAAGTCACTTGCAATAAAATTTAGACTTGTCGGCGATTGATAGAAGCTTTTATAGATAGAATAAATATCCGCAAGCCCTAGAACTTTGTTTCCATCATCCGTAGATTCGCGCAGTAGCTCATACCATGCTTTGGTCGAGGCTAGATTATTCGTTGAGGATAAAAAATGAGCTAGAGCACCCGTTCCCTTACCATTATGTAATGTTTCTGGAATAACAATCGTGTATTTATTAACCCCCGTTTTGTTGATACCAAAGCGATCTAAACGTCCCAACCGCTGTAGGCAGTTCTCTGCGTGACTTATTTCAGAGATCATGTAATCGCAACTAATATTGAGCGAGGCCTGGACAATGGGGCCACTACGCAGCAGTTCATATTGGCCACTGCCATCCCTTTTGAATGTCTCGAACACTTGCTCGAACAGCGCTTGTTTATCGCTCTTCTTGAACTTCGAGTGTAGAAGAATAGCGTTTTCTTGATGCTGATTTTGAATGAAGCTTTTTTGGGCCGTTGTTGCTGTATTGCTAATTACAAAGGTGTTCTTTGTCTGTGGTTTGTAAAGAGGATTGGCCTCTGAATGCAGAGTTTCATCATATTGGATAAAATCGAACTGATAGCGGGTTTGGTTAAACGACGGCATTTCAGCAACATCGTAAGCCATATCCAATTCGAGAATTTCTTGCAGATAAAAATAATGGGGCGTAGCCGATACCAACAATGCATTAGTACCATTAGCCAGGCTTTTTCTAGATGCTATTAATTCGGCAAAAAGCAAATTAAACGCAGGCATATTGATGTACTCATGGTACTCATCAAATACCACATGAGCCGTTAGATAATTCAATAATCTATCAGCTTTGGTATGACTGATTAAGGTGCTCAACAATTGATCTATAGTGGTGATTACTATATCGCCAGTAAAATAGTCTTTTTCGGGTGTAATTTTTTCGTAACTATTCGTGCACTTAAACTCTCCCGTGTGCAACTCGACGGTTGTGTCTGGCAAGTAGGGCCTATCACTACTGCGTAGTTCAGTAAATAAACCCTGGCAGATTTGCACACGCGGGCAGATCCAAAGTATTTGTTGAGCATTTCGCAACTGTGCCCATTCCAGCGCTATTTTGGTTTTGCCACAACCGGCAGCACCTGCCAATACTGAAACACGATCATTATTGTCAGATAATTTATTGGCGACTTTAGTTTGTTCAACTGAGCGATCATCACTAGGGAAGGTTTTAAGGCAATCAGCAATATGGCTATATAAATTTGATTCGAATGTTAAATTGTTAGATTCGAGCTGAGTATTTATAAAATCATCCAGTGTTTTATGTTTAATAGCACTGCCAAGCTCGTGGGCTGTTAATGAGGAAACCCATCTGTCTGCAGTAATTAGACAGGCTCTTAACTGGTTGTTACTTGCGTTACTACGCACCTGTTCTTCATATTCAGAGATTTTTTCATCTGGAGAGTAGTTTTTATATTTTGGAAGCTGTATCGCCTCTACATAGTCAATTTTGTCTTTATCAACACACTCAACAAGACACTTGGATAGCAGGCTCTTTTCTGTTGTTTGATATTTACAGTCTATTTCACATACCTTGTTTAATAACTCACGACTTTTTACTACTACCTGCTCCCATGCGCCGCCTTTCAGGCTAACATCTAATTTTTTGTAAATATCACCTAAAGTTTCAAAGCCACCTTTAGGTCGAAATGGTTTTGCGTGATGCCAATAGACAGCGTGTTTTATTCTTTTCTTAGTTGCGGTGTTCGGTATTTTAAGGCTGATATCATCAAACAACTCGTAGAGTAAAACTGATATTTCATTATGGCGAGGGTGCTTTTCAAAACTAAATTTTGTTTCATCTATGTGCTGCCCATCATCTGCTATGTACGACTTGTTTTTATCTTTTATAACCCATGCCTGAAAATTAGGGTCGAGCTTTCCGATATCATGTAAACAGCCCGAAATAAATGCAGCCTGTAGCATCGGTGTTTGAACGGGATAAAAGCGTAAATATAACTTTTTAGCAACATATCCCACGGCAAAAAGGTGATGATCTAACCTTTGTAGCTGTGTATTCGCATAGGCAACTCCTTTTAAAGGTTTGTCACGTGTAATATCCATCGGCACTTCCTCTTGCGTTGTATTTACCGGCACTACGCCATTGTTGTTAAACTTATCCCGCTTCCCAACCACCCAAACTAGCTCACTCCGCGACCGACTCCGAATCCAGTGACAACTCACTGCCGTATTTTTACTCGCGGTCCTTCTCAGTAATTTCTTAACCCCTAACAAGCCTTCATTAGTAATGATGGTTTGCCAGGTATTGTCCCCAATCCGGTTGGCGAAGGCATCTAGCACTCGGCGAGTTTTGTTGAGTGCTTTTTTCTCGCACTGAGATACGAAGGTGACCATCATGATTCGGTTTGCTCCCAATCATGTTTCAAGGCGATTGCCTTAACCTGCTCAAACATGAAATCCAAAGCTTTGTGCTGTGTAAATGCTTGCAAGCATTGTTGACGGAATTCCTGTTCTGTGGCTTTTTCTTTAGCGCAAACAAATGCCCAGGGTAGGACGATGGCATCTTTAATTAAATCGGCTACATCAAATACCAGTGCGCCACGGCGTGTTTTGCCATGCATGACAGCAAATCCGTGAGGGATTCCGAGTACCCATAAAGTGGTGGCTGCCAAACCGTAGGCAAGGTAGTTGCCATGGTTGAGAAATGCGTTGGCGGTGTCTGTGGCTTCGCGTTCGCGCACAAAGTTGCCATGCCTAGTGTGTGTAGCGGCTATTTTGTATAGGCGCTTAGTGAGCAGTGCTTCAAGTTGTAGTAACTCACTGACTTTGGTGGCGTGTTCTATTTTGGTACTAAATCCTTTTAGTGCACTGCTAATATCCTGATCGTTGGTATTAAATCCTTCGGTTTGTAGATCACGATCTTTTGACCAAATCTGTTCCAGATAGTGTATGCGGGCGGTTTGAAATTGTTTGGCTGCCTGGAGACGTTTTTCGTCGTCGAACCAAAATGACATCCATCCTTGCACATATTCTGTTGGTCGATATTCACTTTGAGGGGAAAGCCATTCGATCTCCGTGGCCATCAGTAACGGTGTGCCACCTCCACCACAGAAACCAACAAGTACACCTGCCTGTGCGAGCATACGTATGGCTGCTTGCGTGACTGATGTACCCGTACCTAGTAACAGGCAGGTGGTGTTGGCAATGGGGATATTCCAGTATTGATTCTCACTTTTGGCTTCAGTGAGGTAGAGAACTCGCCCATCTTTTTGCATTACCCGACATTTATCCAGGTAGTAGATGTTGGCACGCTTAGAATGCAAAATTGTTTTTAAGTCAGTCAATGGTTCCATAAGTTTGTTATTAATATCTCCCTGATATTGTCATTCTGTTAACGTATTCTAATGCTCGTCTAGCTCACTAGGTGATCCACTCCCGTATTTAAAAAATAAATTTTATTGTTAACCTAGGAGCCTGTCGGACTTAGGATAAATCTACTGCGGAAAAGTCATTTAAACCAGATTTTTCGATCCAATTTGTTAAATAGAACCACTATTCGCCTCATTCGAACAAAAAAAATTAACTCATCATGATCTCCCCTCGCTAAGATCACCTAAGTCCGACAGACTTTTAGTGATAATCTTCCCAGTATTTATCAGACGATTGACGTGGAAGAATAGCGGCCTCATCTTCGTCAGAGCCCGCCTGAAATTTCGTCACATCGATATGCCTATTGTCTCGAACATTTGCCTCAAGGAATTCAAAAATAGTGTTACGCAAGCTAAGTAAAATAGAGTTCTCGAACTCGAAACCGAGCTCACTGAGTAGATCAGTAAGTAACTCAAAAGAAAGGTTATCGAGTGAGTAGATTAGATGCACGCTGTAGCAGTCGAACGGTGCAGCTAAGATAATGCCCTCAATCCCAGCGACCGCTTCGCAGACAGCTTCGGCCTGTTTGGTGATATTGTCGGTTTGCTTAAGATAAATTAAGCGGCATCGGTATTGATCCGTGTTATCCATGCAATCAAGATTACGCTGGCTTTTGAGTTATTTCAACATTGGTTTGCGGGTGACACCCCACTTAGATGAATTGCCCCATGCTGATACGTGGCAGATTGTTGACATCATATTGGCAGCTTACGTTGACAAACCCCCGTGATTTTAATAACCCAATTACGGCCATTTCCTGATCGTAACCATGCTCCAGCAATAAATACCCTCCTGAATTGAGGTAGTCAGGAGAATCGGTAATAATTTGCCACAGTGACTCTAAACCGGTAAGACCCGAACTCAGCGCCAATAACGGCTCAGCAGGCAGATCACCCTGCGTTAGATAAACGTCATCTCCGGCAATATACGGTGGGTTTGAAACGATCATGTCAAATCGCTCTGACGGTTTAATAGCACTAAACCAGTCCGACGCCGTCCAGTCAATATCAACCTGATGGTGTTTGCCGTTTTGACCTGCCAGTACCAAACATTGCGGGCTGATATCAGTCGCGACGACTTTGGCATCAGGTCGATGCACTTTAAGCGTGATTGCAATCGCGCCTGTCCCTGTACCTAGCTCAAGAATTTTAAAACTTGAATGTTCTGGGCAACGATGAAGTGCCGCTTCAACCAGTAATTCGGTATCTGATCGCGGTATGAGAGCCGCTGCCGTAGTTTTGAAGTCTAAGGAAAAGAATTCCCGCTTGCCGAGTAGGTAAGCAATAGGTGTCGGTATCAAACGCTGCGCTATCAGCGATTGATAGCGATCCCAATGGGTGGCTGTAAGCACTTGCTCCGGCCAGGTATATAAATAACTTCGCGACTTACCAATACAATGTGCCAGTAGTACCTCGGCATCTAGTGCCGCAGAGTCACTTGATGTGCCAATCTGCTGCCTGGCCCAGCCCAACGCGTCACTTAACTCCATCACATAATTCGACCGTTTAACTCACATTGGTTAATTGAGGCCACCACTATCTTCCGCCAATTTCGACAGCTGTTCGGCCTGGTATTCATTCATCAAGGGCTCAACAATATGGCCCAGCGCACCGGTAAGAATTTCATCTAGTTTATATAACGTTAGATTAATACGGTGGTCTGTCACCCTTCCCTGCGGAAAATTATAGGTTCGAATACGCTCCGATCGATCGCCACCACCGACCAGTGATTTCCTTTCAGCAGCCTGCTCTTGATCTTGCTTTTGTTTTTCGGCGTCATAAATCCTAGCCTGTAGCAACGACATCGCCCGCGCTCTGTTTTTGTGCTGCGAACGCTCATCCTGACACTCGACTACGGTGCCAGTTGGTAGATGAGTTAATCGAATCGCGGAATCGGTCTTATTAACGTGCTGACCACCAGCGCCCGAAGCACGAAAAGTATCCACTCTTAAATCACCAGGGTTAATGTCGATCTTCTGCACATCCTCACCTTCGGGAATGATGGCAACCGTTGCTGCTGATGTATGCACCCGGCCCTGGGATTCGGTTTCAGGCACACGCTGCACGCGATGAGCACCGGATTCAAATTTGAGGTAGGAATAGGCACCATGGCCTATAATGCGGGCGATAATTTCCTTATAGCCGCCATGCTCGCCTTCGTTGCTGTTTAGAATTTCTAACTGCCAGCGTTGAGACTCGGCATAGCGACTGTACATGCGAAACAGATCACCACCAAACAGCGCGGCTTCATCACCGCCGGTGCCGGCACGGATTTCGAGAAATACATTCGCAGCGTCATTTGGATCTTTTGGTAGCAACAGTTTTTGCAATTCTGCTTCTAACTGCTCGATCTTCTGATTGCTTTCATGGATTTCTTCTTCTGCCATTTCGCGTATTTCGGCATCATTCTCGGCTAACATTTCTTTTGCACTAGCGAGCGTTTCCTGTGCTTGTTGAAACGAACCAAAACTGGTTACAACATCTTCAAGCTGGGCGTACTCCATCGACAGTGCACGAAACTTATCCTGGTTATTGATCGTTTCAATATCCGATAACAGCGCCGTGATTTCTTCATGACGACCGCACAGGAGTTCCAACTTATTTAGCAATGACTGGTTCATTAATATTAGTTACTCGGACATTAATTAAAGGATGTTAATTACTCGGTAAACATCAGTGATTAGTTATCATTGATTAGTAATTAGTGATTTCAACAATTGAATAGTGGACTGGTCGTCAGTTTTGATCGCCTTGCGCATTTCTATTGTCGGTGCGTGAAGCATTTTATTAGTTAAGGTATTAGCCAGCGTCAATAGCGCTTTTTCAGCATCATTGTCCTGCCCATATTGTAGCATTGCTTTTTCAAGGCACTGTTGTTTTATGGTCTCAGCATGACTGCGTAATTGACGAATATGATCAGCCGAGTGGTGTGTTTTTAGCCATTGAGAAAAAGTTGTCACTTCCAGATTTATAATCTTCTGCGCTGCCGTCGCGGCCAATTCTCGATGGCGCATGTTTTCATCAACGACATTTTTTAAATCATCAACAGTGTAAAGGTAAACATCCTCAAGGTCGCCCACCTGACTTTCAATATCGCGCGGCACCGCCAGATCGACCATAAAAATGGGTCGATGGCGTCGCTGCTTTAACGCCGCTTCTGTTGCACCCTTGCCCAAAATAGGCAATTGACTCGCGGTAGACGAAATTACAATATCCGCATTCACCAACTGCTCTGGAACCGAGCTAATGCTCACCGCAGTGGCACCACCGAGAGACTCCGCCAATATCTGCGCTTTTTCGAGGCTGCGATTCGCAATCACAATCGATTGAATACCCTGACTCTTTAAATGGCGCCCAACCAGTTCGATGGTTTCACCTGCGCCGATCAGCAGCGCGCGCTGTTGACCCAAATCACCAAAAATTTGCTTTGATAAGTTAACCGCAGAAAACGCAACAGACACTGAGTGCGATCCAATTTCAGTGTCGGTACGGACCTTTTTTGCGACACTAAAAGCATGTTGAAATAGTCGATCCAATACAGAGTCTATGCTATTCCCTATGCGAGCGTGCTCATAGGACGTTTTCAATTGGCCTAAAATTTGCGGCTCACCTAACACCATCGAATCAAGCCCTGAGGCAACCCGAAATAAATGGCGTGCAACTTCGTGATCAGCATGTAGGTAAAGATACGGCGTTAACACGTTATCCGCCATGTGGTGAAATTTAGAGAGCCAGTCAGTAATAGCATGACGAGAATCATCAGCCGCATCGCAATATATTTCGGTTCGATTACAGGTCGATACGATAACAGACTCATTCACCGCGGATAGTTGTTGTAATTCCAATAAGGCACCCGACAACTGCTCCGGAGAAAAGGCGATTTTCTCGCGAATATCAACGGGGGCTGTCTGATGGTTAATGCCAAGCGACAATAATGTCATGTTCAAGAGGGGGTTAAATGTTAGCTTGTAATTTTCTGTCATTGACCCATTAAATACAAGGCCCGCCTTATAAATCCAAGCTGTTTTTGGAATAAAGGAACGAAACTATTTCAAATCGATCATATCGTTCGTTAATGTTACCTTAGCAGTGTCAGGTAACGACAAACTTTTCGCTTTTGGAACTCAGTGATACACTCAGCCAAGACAAGTTGATATCAGTTTTGAACACACCTTTTGAAACTAGAAAACAACTAAACAAAACCATGGTATCTAAATTGACAACTAGACAACGCAGTTTCGCAATGATCCTCCCCATTTTGTTCCTGTCTGCCTGTGCCGGGATGCCAGGATCACAACCCTTGGACCTTTCAGAAGTGAGAGCTGATCAGGCCCAAATTAACTATTTGCCTGAAAATAGTCGCCTAGTTAAACCTGATCAGTTAAGCAGTGATTCTTATCACTTAATGATTGCCGAGCTCGCTTTTCGACGTGGCGACACCGATCTCGCGGTTGAAAACTATCTGATTGTCGCAAGATCACAAAACAACCCTGAGATTGCAGCTCGAGCGGTTCGTATTGCAATGTTTGGCGATAATTTCGATGCCGCCATCGAGGCAGCCAAACGTCGCTTGGAGCTGTCACCGAATGATCTCGATGCACAGCAAGTGATTGTTGCCATCTATATCCGTCAAGGAAAACCGGCAGCAGCCACGCTCGCACTTGACAACATTATCTCAAGCAGCCAAGCCAGTGAGAAACTATTATTTGGTTCATTGACGGGACTTTTTGCAAGAGAAGAAGATGCCAAAGTCGCATTAAAAGTCACTCGTCAAACCGCACAAAACTATCCAGAAAAAGCCTATGCGCAGTATATGCACGGTGTGTTATCCGCTCAGGCAGGGCAGACTGAAGAGGCACTCTACTACTTGGACAAATCACTTGAAATTCAGGTAATTGAAGGCGCATTCAGTACACGAGCCAAAATTCTACTAAAACTAAACCGCCCCCAAGAAGCACTTATCAGCCTCAGGCAAGCCGTAAAAGATCGTCCTTATGACCAAGATCTTGGTTTAACCTACGCACGCTTGCTGGTCGATTTAAAGCAATATGAACTGGCTCGAACGGAGTTTGAAAAGCTTTATCAAACATCGCCAAACGATCCCAACCTACTTTATACGCTGGGTTTGTTATCGCTTGAATCACAGCGGCTAGATGATGCAGAAAAATATATGTCTCGACTAGTTGAGCTAAATTTGCGCGAAGGAGAAGCACAATATTATTTGGGACGAATTTTTGAACGAAAGGAGCAACCCAAACAAGCGTTAGACTGGTACCGTTTAGTGCAGGTAAAAGAATATCGTTTTGATGCCCAGCTCAGAATAGCAGCACTGCTTGGTTCGACAGATCAAATAGAGGAATCTCGCAAACATTTAGACCAAATGCGTCAAGGCAGCCAAAGCCAAAATACGTTAGTTCGGATTTATATGACTGAAGGCGAAATATTGTCCGCCGACAAGCAATTCAGTGAAGCATTTGAAGTTTACGATACCGCGTTAAAGTTTTCGCCAGACAATATTGACCTGCTATTTTCCCGCGGAATGATGGCAGAAAGAATCGGCCGCATCGATATATTGGAAGAAGACATCAACGCCGTACTCAAGATTCAACCCAATAACGCTCATGCATTGAATGCACTGGGATTTACTCTGGCAGATCAAACAGACCGCTACGAGGAAGCCTACGTCCTGCTCAAGCGTGCCGTAGAGCTCCTACCTGACAACGCTGCCATTCTGGATAGTTATGGCTGGGTAAATTACCGAATGGGAAACTATGACATTGCTATCCGTTTTTTACAGTCTGCGCTTTCCAAATACTATGACAACGAGATCGCAGCCCACCTGGGCGAAGTGTTATGGGTTAGCGGCAACAAAGAAGCGGCTAAACGTATATGGCAAGAAGCGTTGAAAAAAACACCCAACGACCCCCGAATACAAGAAGTTATGCAACGATTAACCCAATAAACCAATAGACAGCATCCAATCTATAGGCCGACAGCTTTGTCGGCATTAACCATGCACAGGACGCTAGTGCTCTGTTTTTTAGATATAACACTTTAGGTATAACACTTCAGGTATGACACTATTGTTACGCATCTCTGCCCCACGCTTACTGATCATCGTCTTAATGCTATTTATTAGTGCCTGTAGTCAAACGCCAGTATTAAAAGTGACTCTGGAAAGTGAGCAGAACTGGGACTGGCGACAGCAACAATTAGCCAATATCGACGAATGGGAAATTCATGCCCGTGCCGCTATTATGGTAGGTGCCAAGTCAACCCAATCGGGTGGCTTTGCAAGTGATCTAGCGTTAGACAAGGTTTATCCCGTTGGAATCACCTGGAGCCGTCAACAGGCCCATTTTTCAATGGTGATTGAAGCGCCGTTTGGACAGGGTGTCATCCGCATAGAATCAAATCTTTCAACCGATAAAGATAAACAGTTTAAACTCACGCTGGCTGATGGCAATTTTAGACTTGGCGCGACGCCCGATGGGCTACTGGTCCAGTTGCTGGGCTGGCGTATTCCAGTGACTGGCTTAAAATCATGGATTAAAGGATTGCCCCAACCTGATGTTGAATCAAACTATGAAATAGATGGCCTCGGTCGGTTAAAGTCTTTACAACAGAATGGCTGGTTTGTGAATTACCTGGATTATTTTCCCGCACAAAAACAGGTACAACAACTGCCAAAGCGTCTCTATCTCAAACACAATAATGTGGGAATCAAAATAGTCATAGAACGCTGGGAAAAGTTTGAAGCACAAGCCGAACAAGAATCTATATTCCCCAATTTTGACTGAAGGGGTTTCTAAACAAATGACTCCGGCTTCCTTAATATCACAACCTCTCTTGTTTAGGTCTCCCGCCAAACTTAACTTAATGCTGCACATCACAGGGCAACGTGATGATGGCTATCATCTGTTACAAACCGTTTTTCAGTTTATCGACTTATATGATGATTTAACCTTCGAAATAACTGAGGATGGTTCAATTACGCGTTCCAGCAGTCAGACATCCGTCGACGAGGCAGATGACATTATCTTGATTGCAGCTAGATTATTACAATCTAAATACCGCATATCATTAGGATTGCGGTACAGCATTAAAAAAAACATTCCTATTGGTGGCGGCCTGGGAGGTGGTAGTTCAAATGCAGCAACCACATTAATGGTGCTTAACAAACTGTGGCGATTAAATCTGGATCGGCGTGATCTCGCCATTCTGGGATTAGAATTAGGCGCTGATGTGCCCGTTTTTATTGAAGGCGAATCTGCCTGGGCAAGCGGTGTAGGTGAAGACCTAATTCCCCTCGATCTACCAAAACCATGGTATATAGTGATTTATCCGCAAATATTTGTCTCAACAGGTGAAATATTTGCCTCTAAGCAATTGACACGCAATTGCGATCCCATCACAATACGCGCCTTTCTGGCAGGGGCTGGTTGCAATGTATGCGAACCTATCGCCTGTCAGCTATATCCAGACATTCAAAAGTCTATCGATTGGCTCAGCCAATATTCGAAAGCTAGGATGACTGGAACCGGAGCTTGTATTTTCGCGAGTTTCGATAGCCTCACGGAGGCTGAAAGTGTAAGATCTCTTGCGCCCGACTGTTGGAATACATTTGTTGTTAAAGCAATGAATAAAAATCCAATTATTGAGCAATGTGAGTTTTTGCAAGGTTGAATGTAATATATTGGGCCGTCGCCAAGCGGTAAGGCACCAGGTTTTGATCCTGGCATGCGTAGGTTCGAATCCTGCCGGCCCAGCCATATTAAACAGCGCATTTGAAGCCTATTTCTTTTGCGTGATTTGAACAAAATAATTCAATCAAACCTCATATCAATTTGAACAGGTTACCCGATGGCTGGCAGTGTAAACACAGACGATCTAATGGTGTTCACGGGCAACGCAAATCCTGAGCTATCTCGGGCTGTTGCACACCACTTGGATATACCCCTTGGCTTAGCCTCTGTTGGCACTTTTAGTGACGGCGAAACTTCTGTCGAAATTGGTGAAAATGTACGTGGTCGTGATGTCTTCATCATCCAGCCGACCTGCATGCCAACTAACGATAATCTGATGGAACTACTCGTCATGATTGACGCGCTAAAACGCTCGTCGGCTGACCGAGTTACCGCTGTTATCCCCTACTTTGGTTATGCCCGACAAGATCGCCGCGTCAGATCTCAGCGTGTGCCAATAAGCGCTAAAGTCGTGGCTAACATGCTTAGCAGTGTCGGTGTAGACCGAGTGCTAACAGTCGATTTGCATGCTGATCAAATCCAAGGCTTTTTCGGATGCTTAGTCGATAACGTATACGCATCACCTATTTTAATGGGTGACATCTGGAAACAAAAACATCCAGACATGATAGTTGTATCACCTGACGTCGGCGGTGTTGTGCGAGCCAGAGCGGTCGCCAAACAGCTCGATGACGCTGATCTTGCCATTATTGATAAACGTCGCCCACAGCCAAATCAGGCTAAGGTGATGAACATCATTGGTGAAGTGAATGGTAAAACCTGCATCATCGTCGATGACATGGTCGATACCGCCGGCACATTGTGTCAGGCAGGGGCAGCCCTGAAAGAACGCGGTGCAAAAGGTGTTTATGCCTACTGCACTCACCCCGTATTGTCCGGTATGGCAATAGAGAATGTAGAAAACTCGGTGCTTGATGCACTGGTTGTTACCGATACTATTCCACTGTCAGCAGCGGCTGAACAGTGCAAAAAGATCCGCCAGGTATCAGTTGCAGAAATGCTTGCCGAAACCATTCGACGCATACATTTCGAAGAATCAGTTAGTTCATTGTATATGGATTAATGATCGCTGATCAGAGCCTCATATTTAAGTAGTAAATTCTGGTCAGCGTTAAGTTCCTTCTTGGTCGCAAAGAAGGTTTCCGTCATATTGGCGGTTTTTTTGTTTTTGGAGTACAACAATGTCAGATAACATTCAATTGAGTGCTGAGCCACGTGAGGATTCGGGGAAAGGTGCGAGCCGCCGCCTAAGACACACGGGAATGGTACCAGCAGTCATATACGGTGGCGATGACGCCCCAATATCTATTATGCTTGGGCACAGCGATTTCTTTCACGCACTTGAAAAAGAGGCGATTTACACGCAGCTTATCGATTTAAAAGTGGGCAAAAAGAAAGAAGTGGTGGTTTTACGTGACCTGCAACGCCATCCTTACAAGAAACAGATCATGCACGCGGATTTCTTCCGTATTGACAATAAAAAGCCGATTCACGTCACCGTTCCCGTTCATACATTAAATGCAGATGAATGTATCGGCGTTAAAGTTGACGGCGGAATGTTATCGTTAATGATCTCCGAAATCGAAGTGATCTGTTTGCCGAAAAATATTCCAGAATACCTCGAAATCGACGTTGCAGAACTGAAACTGGGTGAATCAATTCACCTGTCAGAAATCAAAATGCCTAAGGGTGTCGAGATAGTCGCACTAACGCATGACGAAGATGGTGACCACGATCTAGGTGTTGTGTCTATTCACAAGACTCGTGCTGAAGTCGTATCCGACGACGCGCCAGAAGCACCTGCTGCTGCAGATGCTGAAGATGATAGCTAAGAAAACTAGACCTGCACATGGCTGCACTTAAAGCAGACATACGCTTGATAGTTGGCCTCGGCAACCCCGGGGCTGACTATACCGATACCCGGCACAATGCCGGGTTTTGGTTTGTCGACAGCCTGGCCCAGCAACTGTCCATCTCATTTCGTTTCGACAAGCGATTCAATGCCGCCGAAACTAAAACACAAGTTCACTCCACCACAGATTCAAAAGATATCATATTGCTCAAACCCCAGACATTTATGAACCGAAGTGGTCAGTCTGTAGGAGCCTTAGCAAGGTACTATAAATTGCAACCCACTCAGATTCTCGTTGTACACGATGAACTAGATCTGGATGCAGGCGACAACCGTCTTAAACAAGGTGGTGGCCACGGTGGACATAATGGCCTCAGAGACATCATCAACCACTTGGGTGAAAAAGACTTCTTTCGGCTCAGAGTTGGCATTGGCCATCCCGGAGATCGTAATCAGGTCATTAACTACGTACTGCGCAAACCTTCAATTTCAGATCAAAGCGCGATAGAAGAAGCAAACCAACGCTCACTTGATGTTATGCCGCAAGTATTTGAAGGCCGGTTAGACAAAGCAATGCAAGCACTACACACTTAGGACGCCTCTAAAAATGAGCTTTTTCCGCGATTGCCGCGTCAGCTCCGTGCTCGAATCCTCATGTACTACCCGTACACTTAGGTTCTCCGCGCGGTGCTTCCTTGCACTTATTGCCATGAATGGCATGTATGCGTGTTTTGCAGGAGCAAAAAAACAAATCGCGAAAAAAACACTATCTTTAAAGACATCCATAAGTATATTTTTAGAAAAACCCTTACAATACAATCAGTAATAGAGCATAAAGATATGGGATTCAAATGTGGCATCGTTGGCCTGCCTAACGTCGGTAAATCGACGCTCTTCAACTCATTGACCAAAGCAGGCATTGCTGCCGAAAACTATCCGTTTTGCACCATTGACCCCAATATTGGCATTGTAGAAGTACCCGACCCAAGGCTAGGACAACTGGCGGAAATTGTCATTCCAAAGAAAATCATCCCAACCACGATGGAATTCGTTGATATCGCAGGGCTCGTCGCCGGTGCATCTAAAGGCGAAGGCTTGGGCAATCAATTCCTTGGCCATATTCGTGAAACCGACGCCATTGCACAGGTTGTCCGCTGCTTCGAAAATTCCGACGTCATCCACGTCGCCAATAAAATTGACCCACTGAGCGATGTCGAAACGATCAACACTGAATTACTGCTGGCTGATATGGAATCCGTTACTCGCCAAATTGAACGTAACCGAAAACTCGCCAAATCTAACGACAAGGATGCCGTCGCTAAACTTGCATTTATGCAGGAAATACTCGCACATATCGAAGAAGGCCAGAGCGCCAGAACTTTTGAAGTAGATGAAAGCCAGAAAAAATGGATGAAAGAACTCCATCTAATTACAGCAAAGCCAACCCTATACATTGCTAATGTGGCTGAAGATGGCTTTGAAAATAACCCACATCTTGATGCACTCGTTAAATTTGCAGAATCAGAAGGCGCCCTAGTCGTCCCAGTCTGCGCCTCTATCGAAGCCGACATTGCCGAACTAGACGCAGATGAAGCCGAAGACTTTCTAAAAGAACTAGGACTCACTGAACCTGGCCTGGATCGAGTGATCCATGCAGGCTATCGCCTGCTTAACCTGCAAACCTACTTCACTGCAGGTGTACAGGAAGTACGAGCCTGGACAATTCGAGTCGGCGACACCGCTCCCAAAGCTGCCGCCGTCATCCATACCGATTTCGAAAAAGGTTTTATCCGCGCCGAAGTCATAGCCTTCGATGATTTCATTACTGGCAAAGGCGAGCAAGGCGCAAAAGATGCAGGGAAATGGCGATTAGAAGGCAAGGAATACATCATGAAAGAAGCCGATGTCATCCACTTTCGCTTTAATGTGTAAACAACAACGAATCCGCTATTGACAGCAGCCAGTCTTCAAGGGAAAATCCCGCCCCCCGACCGGCTAATCTATTATGTCAATAATTTAGATTTAGCTAATCGGTTGACCATCAAAGTCGACAAAACGGCAACATAGCTCAGTTGGTTAGAGCACATCACTCATAATGATGGGGTCCCAGGTTCGAATCCCGGTGTTGCCACCATATTCTTTA
>CAWVZP010000031.1:0-18576 GCA_963934675.1 uncultured Gammaproteobacteria bacterium
GTTGTGCCAAGTGGGGGATGCATGTCACTAAAGTTCTTCTTATATTCGTCGACATTGAGACGTGCCGTTTGAATGTCAACCGTTGGTTGTATCTGACTCATCTTAATTTCCTCTATTTGTATTTAAGCTATACCTGCTTTATTCAACATTGCTGATAAAACAACATTTGCCCCGGCAGTAATCCATTCAGGCTTTACATCTTCTATCTCGTTATGGCTAATGCCATCGATACAGGGAATAAATACCATTGAAGTGGGTGCTACACCCGCCAGATAACAAGCGTCATGCCCTGCACCCGATACGATGTCTCGAGATGAATAGCCATGTGCTTCGGTACCTATGCGTACTGCCTCAATACAGCTCTTATCAAAAGCGATTGGGGCATAATAAAAAATTTGTTCTAACTCACATTCGAGCCCAATGTCTGAAATAATCTGGTCTACGCCTGCGCGCATGAGACGATCCATTTTTTCCAAAACCGCATCGTCGGGGTGACGAAAGTCGATAGTGAAAGCTACGCGACCTGGGATTACATTTCGAGAATTGGGGTAGACATCGAGCATACCGACGGTTGCACAAGCCAAAGGTGCATGATCAAGCCCCACTTGATTCACTAGTTGTACAATTTTTGCCGCACCTAGCAAGGCATCTTTACGCTGGCTCATCGGCGTTGGTCCAGCGTGTGACTCTACCCCTGTGAGCGTTACTTCGTACCAACGTTGTCCCTGTGCATCGGTGACAATACCAATGGTTTTGTCCTCGACTTCAAGAATAGGCCCTTGTTCGATATGTGCTTCAAAATAAGCATGCACATCGCGCCCACCAACCTCTTCTTCACCGGCATAACCGATTCGTTGAAGTTCCTGGCCCATGGTCAGGCCATCTGGATCAGCCCGATTGAGCCCATAATCAAGATCGAATACGCCTCCAAAAACACCCGATGAAACCATTGCCGGTGCAAACCGAGAGCCTTCTTCATTGGTCCAGACACAGGCCTCAATGGAATGGAGAGTCTGTATGTCCATGTCATTTAAACAACGGATCACTTCCAGTCCCGTTAAAACGCCATAAACACCGTCAAAACGGCCACCGGTTGGCTGAGTATCCAAGTGACTGCCCGTTAATACGGCGGGTAGACTTGAATCGGTGCCTTCGCGGCGTGCGAAGATGTTTCCCATTTTATCGATCTTGATGGTGCAGCCTGCCTGTTCGCACCATTGCACAAATAAATCTCGGCCTTGCTTGTCGAGATCGGTCAGTGCAAGCCTGCAGCAGCCACCTTTTTCAGTAGCACCGATTTTAGCCATTTCCATTAAAGTATCCCAGAGACGCTCACCATTGATTGCAGGTGTATGCATCGTGCTGACGTCATCTTTAGTGACTTTGAGTGCATTTGTACTCACTATGATTTCTCCGATTCTTTTAATCTATTGGCTTTGTTTCAGCGTTTGACGGCAGTTAGTTTCTTTTGATCGCGACGTTTATTGACAGCGTCATAATAAGCTGCAAAAGGTGGCCGCTTGACGTACTGACCGGCACCACGTTCAACCATTAACTCACCAGACTTGTATACCAATTTGCCACGGCTGATGGTGTGTGAGGGGATGCCTTTAACTTCCATGCCTTCAAAAATATTAAAGTCGATATTCTGATGATGTGTTTTAGCCGAAATAGTCTTGGTGCCTTCAGGATCCCAGATCACCAGATCAGCATCTGCACCCACTGACACTGACCCTTTACGCGGATGAATATTAAAGATTTGTGCCGCGTTGGTAGACGTGACTTTAACAAACTCATTCATCGTCAGGCGGCCCGTGCTAACACCGTGGTGCCACAATACTTCCATGCGATTTTCGATACCTGCGGTACCGTTAGGGGTAAGCGTGAAATCGTCTTTTCCAGCGGCCTTTTGGTCCGCGCAGAAACAGCAGTGATCGGTTGCGGTGGTTTGCAAGTTGCCAGATTGAAGCCCTCGCCATAGCGCTTCCTGATGCTCTTTGGGTCGGAATGGTGGGCTCATGACATGTGCGGCTGCAAATTCCAGGTCTGGGTTACGATAAACTGAATCATCAATTAATAAATGACCCGCGAGCACTTCACCAAACACACGTTGACCTTCACCGCGCGCACGGGTAATGGATTCCAAAGCTTCTTTGGTCGAAACGTGTACGAGATAAACCGGTACATCAAGTGCCTGCGCAATTCGGATTGCACGATTAGCAGCCTCGCCTTCGACTTCGGGCGGACGCGACATCGGGTGACCCTCAGGCCCCGTTATGCCCTTTTCAAGCATTTTCTTTTGTAAATGAAACACTAACTCGCCATTTTCGGCATGACAGGTAGGAACAGCACCCAGTTCTAGTGAACGACTAAAACTGTTCACCATCGTTTCGTCGGTCGCCATAATGGCATTCTTGTAGGCCATAAAATGTTTGAAACTATTGACACCATGATCACGTACGAGTGTGCCCATATCTTCATAGACACTATCGTCCCACCAAGTTACAGCGACATGAAAGCTATAGTCTGAAACCGATTTTTTAGCCCAGTTAATCCACTGGTGATAAGCATCCATCAAGGGTTGCTGAGGTGCGGGAATAACGAAATCGATTATCATAGTCGTGCCACCAGCAAGGCCTGCTGTGGTACCCGTATAAAAATCTTCACTCGCAACCGTACCCATAAATGGCAGCTGCATATGTGTGTGTGGATCGATGCCACCCGGCATGACGTATTGTCCGCCAGCGTCGATGACTTCTGCGCTAGCAGGAACATCCAGGTTTTCACCTATCTGTAGAATTTTTCCATCCGCACAGTAGACATCCGCTCGAACGGTGCTTTCGGCGTTAACAAGGGTGCCGCCTTTGATCAGAATAGACATATTAGTTCCTCAAATTAAGGGGTTATCAATGGGAAGGGCCGGTCTAGAAGTGCTCTATAATTTGGTCAGTGGTGAGTAGGTCTCTGGCCGACGATCACGGAAAAACTGCCAGTTATCGCGGACTTCGCGAACCATATTCATATCGAGTTCTGTCACCAATAGTTCATCTTTATCGGGACTTGCTTGAGCTATTATTTCACCACGGGGATTGACAAAATAACTGGAACCATAAAATTCACCAATATTCCATGGCGCTTCAGTTCCAACACGGTTGATAGCAGCAATATAAATGCCATTGGCCGCAGCAGCTGCAGGTTGCTCCAGCTCCCACAGATATTGTGATAAGCCTGCAACAGTCGCCGAAGGGTTGTAGATAATGTCGGCTCCATTTAATGCTAGGGCTCGCCAACCCTCAGGAAAGTGGCGGTCATAGCAAATGTAAACACCCAGTTTGGCATAAGCCGTATTAAACACTGGCCAGTCAGACGAACCAGGTTTAAAAAAGAATTTTTCCCAAAAGCCTGCTACTTGGGGAATGTGAGTTTTACGATATTTGCCGAGATAACTGCCATCAGCGTCGATCACTGCAGCCGTGTTGTAATAAACGCCCGGCATAGTTTCTTCATAAATAGGCACAATAATGACCATATTGTGTTTACGAGCATATTCTTGCATGAGCTTAGTGGTGTATCCGTCTGGAATAGACTCAGCTGCGGCATACCACTTACTGTCCTGACTCGGACAAAAATAGGGTTGGGTGAAAACCTCCTGAAAACACAGAACCTGAACGCCTTTAGCCGCCGCCTCATCGATTAACGGTAAGTGTGCTTCTAACATGCCATTACGAATTTGCTCAGGTGACATACTATTCGCGTCACCTTTGAGACCCATTTGAATCAAACCAGAGACTAGTTTGTTCATTATCTTCTCCTCTTCTAATAATTATTTTTGTATATAAAACATAGTTTTAGATCGATTAAACGTCCAATATTTTTATTTTTTAACGCGTTTCGATTCTAGTTATAGAATCGATACTAACGCTATCCTGTCTAGTCGGTCAACTTATAATTGTCTGGTTGGACAGGAATATTCATTAAATATTGAAAGGATATGATCCAGTTGAATCGATAAGCAATAAGCCAAAAGTCGAATGTTAATCGGCAAGATGTGGGAGGCAGGGCAATGCATGAAGCAGTTTCCGAGGACCCCAAGTGTATATGAAATATAGGAGTAGACCTGCTCGGTGAGCCTTGCAGGGCTTAAGTTAGAGACCGCAGTGGCAATCGCGGAAAAGTGCATTTTTAGAAACGCCCTTTGCTTGAGTCCAGCCGTCAGTGCTTAGTGCCAACTGAATGTCCCAATGTTTTAGTCTGGATTGAGAGGGAGTAGAAAAAAGCCAGGCCTAGTAGTCTGTGGACTTAGGGAATCGTAGCGAGGGAAAGTCATTTTGAGTTAATTTTTTTGATCGAATGAGGCGAATAGTGGTTCTATTCAACGAATTGGATCAAGAAATTTGGCCAAAATAGTTTTCCGCAGTAGATATGTCCTAAGTCCGTCAGGCTCCTAGACACTAAGGCTACACTGATTTTTTATTAGACTGCTTGCAGGTGTTTGCTTTGTGAGCCAGAGTTAATCACTTGCCTTCATAAAGATAATTAACGCAATAGCATAAATAATGAGCACAAAGTAAATCACGTTGTATATTTTTCTGAGTGCATTGCCCTTGTCAGAAAAACCAGCCGAATTCCAACAGGGGAAATGGCTATTGCGCAAAACGTCTCTATTATTGGTAACTTCTTTTTCCATTCGAAGTCTTATAGTGATTGCCGCTGAAAAAAGGGCAATACCAACGACTAGAAATAAAAAACCTAACAAAATACGTGATGCATCCGCTTCCATCTATTAGGTTCCTTTAGTGATTCAAATAACCAATGACTCTGTTAAAGAACGTCTACCGCATTCAAATCAGAGAATGCCTTTTCAAGGCGCTTGACCATTGAAGATTGAGCTTCTCGCAACCAGACACGAGGGTCGTAATATTTCTTGTTAGGCGACTCTTCTCCGTCTGGATTGCCAATTTGATCTTGTAGATAATCTTTTTTATCTTCATAGTAATTTTTGATGCCAGACCAGGTTGCCCACTGTGTGTCGGTATCTATATTCATTTTAATAACACCATAACTGATAGATTCCCGAATATCAGCTTCGCTAGAGCCCGAGCCGCCGTGGAATACAAAATTTAGGCTGTTGTCAGGCAGATTAAATTTCTTTGATACGAAAGCCTGTGAATCACGCAGGATTGCTGGCGTTAGTTTGACGTTGCCAGGTTTGTAAACACCATGGACATTGCCAAAAGAAGCCGCGATGGTAAAGCGTGAGCTAACTTTTATTAGCTCTTCATAAGCATAGGCGACCTCTGAAGGTTGGGTGTAAAGTAAGGATGAATCCATGTCACTATTGTCGACGCCGTCTTCTTCACCGCCGGTGCAGCCAAGTTCGATTTCAAGTGTCATGTCCATTTTTGACATACGCTCAAGATAGGTTTTGCAGGTGTCGATATTGTCTTTGATAGGTTCTTCGGATAAGTCGATCATGTGTGAGCTGAACAAGGGCTTGCCGGTTTCGGCGAAATGCTTTTCAGAGGCATCGATCAGGCCGTCGATCCAAGGTAGTAATTTTCGTGCGGCGTGGTCTGTATGTAATATAACCCGAACACCATAACTTTCGGCCATGCAATGGACATATTGAGCGCCTGCAATGCTGCCTACAATAGCGGCTTGTTGGCCTTCCATTTTTAGCCCTTTACCCGCCAAAAATGCACCGCCGCCCTGCGATATTTGGATGATAACGGGTGCTTTTACCTTCGCCGCGGCTTCAAGCACTGCATTGATTGAATCGCTGCCGACGATGTTGACGGCGGGTAATGCAAAATTGTTTTTTTTGGCGAAGGCAAAAACAGTCTGTACATCGTCGCCAGTGACGACGCCAGGCTTGATTAGATCAGATAGTGTAGACATTGAAACGGGCTCCTTAGGGAGTGGGTAAATTTAACCTTATTGTAATCGAAACGTCTGGGCTTGTTGATCCAATTTCATTCAATTACCCGCACGCCGTCACGTTCTTTTTTCTATATTTTGTATTATCGCGTTTGCCGTTTTGGTTATTGCGCTAAACAGTGTGCCTAAATCTTGAAGCTCTCAAGCTTCTTTTCAACCAAGATGTTCTTCATAACGACATACTTAGGCATTCCTCGGTCATCATAATCCGGATAAGCTTCGCCCTTAATTAAGGGGTACAAATAATTTCGGCACTTATCCGTAATTCCAAATCCATCTGCCCTTATAAAGTCCATCGGCATCATCTTCTCAATATTCGCGACGTCAGCTAAATCAGCAATGCCAATCTCCCATCCATAAGGCTTATCGGACAAACGTTTAATCGTTGGCATGATCGAGTTTTTACCCTCAAGCGCCATCTCGACCCCCGACTTTCCAAGCGCATAAGCCTGCTCAACATCGGTCGCTGAGGCAAGATGACGCGCCGCGCGTTGTAGGTAATCAGCAACCGCCCAGTGCAATTTGTAACTATGAGCATCTTTAATCATGTTGGCAACAACTGGCGCGGCACCGCCAAGTTGAGCGTGTCCGAATGAGTCGCGTGTGCCTTGCTCGGCGAGGAATGTGCCGTCTGCATAACGAGCGCCTTCTGATACGACGACGGTGCAATAGCCATGGTTTTCTACCTTGTCTTTTACCGCTGCGAGAAACTTCTGTTGATCAAAATCAATTTCGGGCAATAGCAGTAAAACAGGCACATTGTAGTCTTCAATTAAACCACCAGCGGCGGCTATCCAACCGGCATGTCGTCCCATGACTTCCAGTATAAATACCTTGGTTGAGGTTTTAGCCATAGAGTTGACGTCGAATGAAGCTTCCAGTGCGGATACCGCAATGTACTTTGCGACTGAACCGAAGCCTGGGCAGTTATCGGTAATCGGTAGATCGTTATCGACCGTTTTAGGAATATGAATAGCCTGTAGTGGGTACCCCATTGCTTCTGATAATTGGGATACTTTGTAACAGGTATCGGCTGAATCTCCACCACCGTTGTAAAAGAAGTAACCGATGTTATGCGCTTTGAAAACGGCGATGAGCCGTTCGTATTCGCGTTTGTTTTGTTCGAGGCTTTTCATTTTAAACCGACATGAACCAAAGGCACCGGAGGGTGTTTTCTTGAGTGCGGCTATATCATCAGCAGTTTCATATGAGGTATCGACCAGTTCTTCTGTTAGCGCACCAATGATACCGTTGCGACCTGCGAATACGGTATCGATCCGGTCGCTATGTTGGCGGCAGGTTTCAATCACGCCACAGGCCGATGCGTTAATAACAGCAGTAACACCACCGGATTGGGCGTAAAAGGCATTTTTAATGCTCATATGTTTATACTCATGCATTTATACTTAATGTTTATATTCTTTAGAATAACTCTAAATATAAAGTGAAGGTTAGTAAAAAACCTAGTTTTGATAAGAAGGGTTAAACAACAACGAATAAAAAAGGCAGGCCGTTCCTGCCTTTACTAGAGTGTATCTTTAGCTTAATAGCGGTGCGATAACTAAACTAACAATCGCCATAACGTTAATTAAAATATTCATTGATGGCCCCGAGGTATCCTTGAACGGATCACCAACCGTATCGCCAACAACTGTTGCAGTATGAACATCAGAACCTTTACCGCCGAGATTGCCCTTTTCGACATATTTCTTTGCGTTGTCCCAGGCGCCGCCTGCGTTTGCCATCATCAACGCCATGAGTACGCAGCTTAACAAAGCACCGGACAACATACCGCCGAGTGCTTCTGCGCTGATAATGAAACCAACCAGTGGGGGTACGCTAACAGCAATAATACCCGGCACGATCATTTTCTTAAGTGCTGCTGTGGTTGCAATATCAATGCATCGGGCAGTATCAGGTTCAGCGGTGCCTTCGAGTAACCCGTCAATTTCGCGAAATTGACGACGAATTTCTTTGATCATTTCAAAGGCGGCATCGCCAACGGCGGTCATGGTAATAGAGGCGATAACAAATGGAATAACACCACCAATAAATAGACCGATTAAGACATCGGGATTACTCAGCTCGAGACTGAAATCTGGGATGTTGAGTGACACTGTCTCAATAAACGCAGTGATAATGGCGAGTGCTGCAAGTGCCGCTGCACCAATCGCAAAGCCTTTGCCTATGGCCGCTGTGGTGTTGCCCAACTCGTCTAGCGAGTCGGTGATCTTGCGAGTTTCTTCACCCAGGCCTGCCATTTCTGCAATGCCTCCGGCGTTATCAGCAACGGGACCATAAGCATCAATTGCCATTGTAATACCAACGGTAGCGAGCATACCGACTGCCGCAATACCAACACCATAAAGCCCAGCGAAGTGGCTTGAGATGGCGATAATGCCACAAATAGTGAAAACGGGTATGGCGACCGATTGCATGCCAATCGCAAGGCCGCTGATCATTACAGTCGCAGCACCGGTTTCACCTGACTTTGCAATATGTCGAACAGGAGCCCCAGCAGTATAATATTCCGTTACCAGGCCAATGATGATGCCGCCGACTGCGCCAGATAAAACTGCTACCCAGATTCCCCAGTTCAAACCGAGTTTTGAAATCAAAAAATACGCTAGAACAATAAATATGATAGAGGAGCCCATCGTACCCAAGCGCAATGCTTTTTCAGGTGATTTGGCTGCATTTGATTTAACGATAAAAATACCGGCAATCGAGCAAAGCAAGCCAAGTGAAGACAGAGCCAAGGGTAAAAACATTAAGTCAGCTTGACTGCCCATACCGATTAAAGCGTTGGTGCCAAGCGTTGCTGCGATGGCGATAGTCGCAATCATTGATCCACAATAGGATTCGAAAATATCTGACCCCATGCCCGCTACGTCACCAACATTATCACCGACGTTATCAGCGATGACACCTGGGTTTCTCGGGTCATCTTCAGGAATTCCTGCTTCTAACTTTCCAACCAGGTCGGCGCCCACGTCGGCACTCTTAGTGAAAATACCACCACCGACTCGAGAAAACAGCGCAACAACCGAGGCCCCCATGGCGAAACCATGGATGGCGTGCAGTGACTCAGGGTTGCCACTAAACATAATAAAAGTAATACCCAGTCCGAGTAATCCAAGTGCGGCAACACAAAGCCCCATGATCGAACCGCCGAAGAATGCCACAGTCAGGGCGGCGGCTGGTCCTGAATTATGAGCGGCCGTAGTGGTACGTACATTCGCCTTGGTGGCAGTGTTCATGCCAATGTAACCAGCGGTTCCCGAGGCCAACGCGCCGAGAACAAAACAAAAGGCAGTAGCCCAACCTAAAAATATAAATAGCAGTACGGTCAATATGGATGCGAATATTGCCAACATTTTGTATTCTCGGGTCATAAAGACCATTGCGCCGAGGTGAATTTGTTTGCCAATTTCGACAACTTTCCCTTCTCCCTCAGGAAATTTCTTCACTTGCCTGTAGATGTACATTGCGACAACTAGGCCGAACGCACCAAGAATTGGTGGTAACAAATGACTGACTTGCATACTTTTCCCCTTTTAGTTTTTAGGGATTCTCTAAAAATATACTTTTCCCGCGATTGTGGCTTCACCGATTTTACGCTCTTGCACCAACAGTAGGGACCATGAGGCCAAATCGACATACCGTACATCCATGTAGATAAGCTTCGTACTGGAATTCTCAAGTACCTTATGATCGCTAAGGTTCTCGGTAATTCCTGCGCTACTATAACGTCTGCATCCAAGCAGTTGTCTCCGCAGAACTTCACTTATACTCACAACAAAAATTACAATTTATAGAGTGCCCTTTAGTTGAAATATTATTTTATGGTTCCTTTTGCTCTTGATTTAAAACATGGTGCTGAATAGGCCTTGGTTTTAATGATTGTATTCAAGAACAATAGTTACCAGATTATTTGTTCGCTGCCATCATATCTATTTTTAATGCCGGTTGAAAACTCGTTTTAGGTAAAGTAGGCCATTGACCGGTAAAATGTCTGAATATATCCTTTAATAGCCGGTAATTGCGCAAAAAAAAGGCTCGACAAGTACTAGGCTTTCGGCTGCGTCGATGGTTTAATAATTCTTCATTAATCCCCACTGAAGTGTTGTAAAATCTTGTTTTTTTATATCCTGCAATAGATCATTATGTCGAGGCGCGTTTACTTAAAAGATGTAAATATGGAAACCCGCCTGATTAGGCGTCGTATCATTTTGTCTGCTTTATTTATTTTGATATTACTCAGCGTATTGTTGGGCCGTCTTTACGTTCTGCAAATTGTAGATCATGAGCATTTCAGTACTCTGTCTGATAATAACCGAGTCCGCATTAAAGCGCTGCCGCCAGCACGAGGTCTGATTTATGATAGAAATGGTGTGGTTATGGCCAACAATCTGCCCGCCTATCGGTTAGAAATTATCAAGGAACAAGTTGAGGATCTTGATCAAACATTAATCGATTTAAAACAATACGTAGATTACAGCGCTCTTGATCTCCGTCGTTATCGTCAGGCAGTTAATCGGCGTCGATCTTTTGAAAGTATCCCGCTCAGGCTGAACCTGAACGATGATGAGGTTGCCAAATTAGCCGTTAATCTGTACAAATTCGACGGTGTTGAAATCAACGCTCGGCTAACGCGCCATTATCCGCTGGGTGATCATGCCGTTCATGCATTAGGATATGTGGGCCGCATCGATGTTAAAGACCTCGAACGAGTGAACGAAAACAACTATGCCGGTACCAGCCATATTGGAAAGTTGGGGTTGGAGAAATTCTATGAGTCTGAGCTACATGGCAAAGTCGGCGTGCAACAGGTAGAGGTCAATGCTAG
This sequence comes from uncultured Gammaproteobacteria bacterium, assembly GCA_963934675.1. Lineage (GTDB taxonomy): Bacteria > Pseudomonadota > Gammaproteobacteria. The sequence continues at coordinate 10,787 of CAWVZP010000031.1, forward strand.
AGGCAGGACACTGCGTGTCTTAAGTGAAACGCCGCCTCTACCGGGTAATAACCTGCATCTGACAATCGATTCTAAATTACAGCAAGTGGCCGAACAAGCCTTTGGCGATTTGACCGGGTCAGTGGTGGCGATTGATCCTAGTAATGGCGAAGTACTAGCGCTAGTGAGTATGCCTAAATTTGATCCCAATTTATTTGTTAACGGTATTAGCCATAAGAGTTACGATAGGTTACGTAATTCAACTAAGCGCCCCTTGTTTAACCGGGCGTTATCGGGGCAATACCCACCTGGCTCGACAACCAAACCGTTTTTTGGACTAGCTGGGCTGGAAGCGGGCACCATTAACGGCCAAACTAAAATATTTTGCCGCGGGTTTTATCGCTTGCCAAATGAAGATCACAAGTATCGAGACTGGAAAAAGCGAGGTCATGGCCACATGGATTTAAACGGCGCAATTACACAATCTTGTGATGTTTACTTCTATGACTTATCTTATCGATTGGGTATCGATAAAATGTCTGCTTTTCTAGATAAGTTTGGGTTTGGTAATAAAACTGACATCGATAGTACTGGTGAGGCAAGCGGGCTGTTGCCATCTAGAGAATGGAAGAGAAAGACCTTAAGTCAACCTTGGTTCCCTGGTGAAACGCTTAATACAGGTATCGGGCAAGGTACCTTTTTGGTGACACCATTGCAATTGGCCAATTCTACTGGTGCATTAGCGTTAAATGGATTGCGTTATCGTCCACATTTGGTGAGTGCTTTAGAAGATGGTTATTCCGGTAACAAGCTTGATATTCCCCCCGAGCAAGTTGCCGAAGGTGGGGTGAGCAAAAAGTCTAACTGGCTTCAGACGCACGAATCGCTGGTGAGTGTGGTACACGGATTTCGTGGTACAGCAAATAGAATCAACCGAGGTCTAACATACCAAATAGCGGGTAAGACGGGTACAGCACAAGTCTACGGCATTGCTCAAGATGAAGAGTATGACGAAGATACAGTCATTCATAAGCTGACTGATCACGCATTGTTTATGAGTTATGCACCTGCCAAAAACCCTAAAATTGCGGTTGCTGTTATTGTCGAACATGGTGGGCATGGCAGTTCCGTGGCCGCCCCTATTGCACGAAAAGTACTCGATGCGTACTTGGTGGATACTGATGATTCCGTTGTTTCTAGCAACACCTCTGGTGATAGAAATCAGCCATGAAAGAGATGAGTGATACCAACAGTTATTCACCCACACGCCGCTTGCTCGATGCCCTGAGTATCGATCCTATTTTGCTATTATTGTTGGGTGTTCTGGCCGCTTTCGGCATAGCGATGTTGTATAGTGCCAGTGGCTCTAATATTGACTTGATCGTGCGTCAAATAACACGGCTGTTGCTTGGATTGTTTTTCTTTATTGCGGTTGCCAACGTGCCGTTGCGGCTACTGAAAGGTTTTTCGGTTTGGATTTATCTGTTTGGTGTTTTGCTGTTGCTAGCCGTGATGTTTTTTGGCGAGGTTGGCAAAGGCGCACAACGCTGGCTTGATCTGGGTATCATTCGATTTCAACCGTCAGAAATCTTAAAGCTGGCTGTGCCTATGATGGTTGCCTCTTACCTGGCGGATAAAGTATTGCCGGTAGGCTTCAAAGACTTGTCCATATCCTTTATTTTAGTGCTAATTCCTGCCATGTTAATTGCTCGACAGCCAGATCTGGGGACCGCAATATTAGTTGGCAGTGCGGGTGCTTTTGTGCTATTTCTGGCGGGCATTCGTTGGCGAATAATGGTAAGTCTAATGTTCCTTTTTTCACTTATGGCGCCGCTATTATGGAAGTTTGCGCTGCACGACTATCAGCGCTCACGCATATTGACGATGTTCAATCCTGAGAGCGATCCACTGGGATCTGGTTATCATATTATTCAGTCTAAAATTGCGATTGGATCAGGCGGTGCTTATGGAAAAGGCTGGTTAAACGGAACGCAGTCACAGTTAGATTTTATTCCAGAACGTTCAACTGATTTTATTTTTTCAGTGTTTGGCGAAGAGTTTGGTTTTTTTGGCAGCGTCGTTTTAATTCTTCTTTACCTCTCTATTATTTTTCGGGGGTTATATATTGCTACTCGCTCGAAAGATAATTTTGGAAGATTGGTGGCAGGCGCTATTAGTTTAACTTTTTTTGTTTATTTGTTCGTGAATGTTGGCATGGTTAGCGGTATGTTACCAGTGGTGGGAGTGCCGTTGCCATTGATTAGTTATGGCGGTACGTCGATGGTGACGTTGTTAACTGGGTTTGGATTGATTATGTCGATTAGGTCAGCAAAACGATTCATGGGATAAGAGAGTAGTTAAGCCACTCTATTTAGAGCGGCTCACCTGACGTATGACTAAAGATTTATGGTTTAAATAGGGTTCGAAATAAATAATGAAATTATTTTTAATGACGATTGCATTACTAGTATCTGTTAATGTTTTTGCAGCTAAAGTTGAACAAGGTGACTATAAAAATCGACAGGATGTAGAGGCCTTCATCGACCGAATGGTGAAAACTAGTGATTACAGTGAGCAGACATTAGTAACGTTATTCGCGACGGTTAAAAAACAACAGCATCTGTTCGCACGGCTTAATAAGCCGGCTGAAAAAGCGCTTGAATGGTATCAGTACCGGCGTATTTTTATTAAAGACAGCCGCATCAATCAAGGCATTAAATTTTGGCATGAAAACAAACAGTTACTAACCGAAGTGGCGGAAAAAACAGGTGTGCCGCCCGAGATTATGATTGCGATTATCGGTGTCGAAACTTTTTATGGCACTTACCGCGGAAAAGATCCCGTATTCGATAGCCTGGTCACATTGGCATTCGATTACCCAAAGCGCGGCAAGTTTTTCACTCGGGAGCTAGAGCAGTTTCTGTTACTCGTCAAAGAGCAAAGCCTCGACACTAAGGGCCTAATGGGCTCCTACGCTGGCGCTATGGGTATGCCACAGTTTATTTCTTCTAGTTACCGTCATTATGCCGTCGATTTTGATAACGATGGACAGGTGAATTTATTCGATAGCATGCCCGATATTGTGGCGAGTGTTGCCAATTATTTCGTCAAACACGGGTGGCGTCCACAAGAGCCTATAGCTGGGCCATTACAGTTACAACAAACCAATACGATTGATCAATTAAAGCCGGGGGTCAAAACAGACTACCAATGGTCAGATTTTGCACGCCATGGATTGCAATCGAATACCATGCTGCCGGCAGATACTCCCGTGGCACTGGTTCAACTTGAGCAAAGTGATCACAGTGAATATTGGGCGGGCTTTCAAAACTTTTACGTTATTACTCGTTATAATCATAGTGAACTTTATGCGATGGCGGTGTACCAATTGTCGCTATTGATTAAGGATGGAATGGAAAAATAGTGACAAGGCTCTCCCTACTATTGGTTATTATTTTGAGCGTAACGCTGTCCGCCTGTAGCATTGGTGTGCCAATCGGTACTCGAACCGATACTAGTAGTGCAGATGCTATCAAAATACCTCCTGTAGCTACCCGTTCCAAATTAGGCAATCCGACCTCTTATGTCGTGTTTGGAAAGCGCTATTATGTAATGGACAATGCGCATGGATTTGTACAGCGAGGGCTTGCGTCCTGGTATGGCAAAAAATTTCATGGGCGCAAAACGTCCAGCGGCGAAATTTATAACATGCACGCAATGACTGCAGCGCACAAAACATTGCCCTTGCCGAGTTATGTTCGGGTGGTCAATATAGAAAATGGTCGAAGTATTGTGGTTAAGGTAAACGACCGAGGGCCATTTATTGGGGATAGAATTATTGACCTGTCATTCGCTGGGGCAACTAAACTTGGCGTCATTGAGCCAGGCACTGCCGAAGTTGAAATCAGTGTTCTGAGTTCGTCTGAAAGTAAAAGTAGACCTGTGGTAAGAACCATTGCACTGGTTGAAAAAACTGCAGAAAACGTGCCACTATTTGTTCAGTTAGGGTCATTTGGGAATCAACTCAACGCCCAAAACTTAGTTCGGGGCTTACATGACTCAGAGGAGCCTACAGCCAAAGTATATAAACTAACCAACGCAAAAGGTGTTTTTTACCGAGTTAGGCTAGGCCCTTTATATGATATTGACGAAGCCAATTTAGTAGTTCTCCGCCTCAAAAAGAAGGGGTTTGAAACATCCCGAGTGGTCGTTCACGAGTAAATAGGCTCAATTGGACATGACTGTGGATAACCCTTGTGACCATAGCTTACGATGGTTACAATTCAATCATCTACCCTGCAGGTAATCTCTATCAAATGAAGACTTTTTTCTTTGCACTATTCGCGGTTTTTTTTTCACTGACAAACCCGTTATGGGCAGCAGCAAAGCCCATTCCCGACGCACCTTCATTGAGTGCAGATAGCTTCTACCTCATCGATTTTGACAGTGGTCAAGTATTAGCTGAAAAAAATGCTGACAAAAAAGTTGATCCTGCCAGTATTACTAAGTTGATGACGGCTTATCTGGTCGCCAAGGCGATTGCCGATGGTGATATTTCACTCGAAGAAATGGTCACAATCAGTGAAAAAGCCTGGCGGATGAAGGGCTCTAAAATGTTTGTCGAAGTGGGTAAGGAAGTATCCGTGGAGGCGCTGTTAAAAGGTATGGTGATTCAGTCAGGCAATGATTCTAGCGTTGCTTTGGCAGAACATATTGCAGGTACAGAATCTGCTTTTGCCGGTTATATGAATCATCGAGCTAAGCAATTAGGCATGGTCAATACACAGTTTAAAAATGCAACTGGTTGGCCTTCTGAGGGCCATTATAGTACGGCTAAAGATATTGCTATACTATCCAAGGCTATCATTCGTGACCATCCAGACATTTATAGTTATTACAAACAACGCGAGTTCACATTTAACGGTATTCGGCAGTATAATCGTAATCGATTATTATGGCGTGACGAAACCGTTGATGGTCTGAAGACAGGCCATACTGAAGCGGCTGGCTATTGCTTAGTTACTTCTGCAAAGCGAGATGACATGCGTTTAATTTCAGTCGTACTTGGGACAAAATCTGATAAAGCGCGAACCCAACAGAGTCAATCTTTACTCAATCATGGCTTCCGTTTTTATGAAACACACAAGCTCTATGACGCAGGTGAGGTATTAAAGACGGCGCGCGTTTGGTACGGTGATCAGGAACAGGTTTCAATGGGTGTAGCCAACGATATTTATATTACTATCCCTCGCGGACGCTATCAAAGTCTGAACGCTTCCATGGATATTAACAGTGAAATATCAGCCCCAATTGAAAGCGGTCAGTTACTGGGTATGGTAACCATTGAGTTAGAAGGCCAACAATTGGCCAGTGAAGAAATTGTTGCAACTCATGCGGTCAATGAAGGTGGTTTATTTGATTGGGCGATGGATAGTATTAAATTGATGTTTAAATAATCGTGACTCAAACAGTGGTACACAAAGCGAGACAGCAATGACAGCAATGACAGAAATATTATATCTGAATGGTGACTATGTCCCACCTGCTGAGGCAAAAATCTCAGTGTTTGATCGTGGGTTTATGTTCGGTGATGGCGTGTATGAAGTTATTCCCGTCTACTCTGGCATGTTGCTACGAGGTCGAGCTCATTTAGCGCGCCTTCAGGCAAGTCTCGACGAACTCAACATTGCCAACCCCTTAAGTATGGCGCAGTGGATGGAAATATTCACAACGTTGATAGCACAGCATGACGCCTTGTCTGATAACGTAATCTATATTCAGGTAACTCGCGGCACAATGGCTCAAAGAGATCACGGCTGGTCAGTCGAATTGGTGCCCAATGTACTCGTCACCTGTCGCACCCAAACTTATGCGCCGCAGGACATGCAAACATTGGGTGAGCGCGCGGTTACTCTGACCGACACTCGTTGGTCGAACGCCCACATAAAGACCACCAACCTATTACCGAATACACTACTCTTACAAAAAGCTCACAGCATGGGTGCGAACGAAGCCATTCTTATTCGCGATAACTATGCGATTGTAGGAACGCAGAGTAACCTATTTATTGTCAATGATGACATCATTGTTACCCCACCTAAAAGTAACCACATGCTCAACGGCATCACTAGAGAGATCGTTCTCGATATTTGCCAGCAAAATAAAATAATTTGCCGCGAAAAAGATATTACTGAAGATGAGCTGCATGAAGCAGATGAAATTTGGATGAGTTCATCTACGCGTGAAATTGTACCTATGACGACATTAAATCAGCATGCTGTTGGAAAAGGCAAACCGGGACAAATGTGGTTGCAAATGATACAGCTCTATCATGAGTACAAATTGAAAGTAATGAGGGCACCAGCAGTTTAATTATGTCAGAGAAACAGCTACTCCCTCAATCTGCGTTAGAGTTAATCGATTTTCCGAGCCGATTTCCACTCAAAGTCTTTGGCACTAAATCAAAACAACTTGAAGTCGAAGTACTTGATCTGGTCAAAGCACGTTGTTTAGCCGATGAGAAGATCGAGGTCAGTAGTCGAGAGAGCAAGAACGGAAAGTACGTTGCCCTGACATTGACGTTTACTGCCATCAGCAAAACACAGCTCGAAGATATATATCAAGATCTGTACGACTGTAAACAAGTGGTAATGACTTTATAAGTCGCTATTTGTGACAAAAATACCCCCTATTATTAAATACCTAGGTCGTAGTGATTACGAGCAAACCTGGCAAGCAATGAAGCAATTCACTCATCAACGTGATGCCAACACGGTTGATGAACTTTGGATTACTGAGCATGCTCCGGTATTTACTCAAGGTTTAAATGGCAAACCTGAACATATCCTTCAGACTGCTAACATACCCGTAGTTCAAATCGACCGAGGTGGACAGGTCACGTACCATGGTCCTGGCCAATTAGTGCTCTATTGTCTACTTAATATTCAGCGCCTTGGCTTTGGCGTGCGCGCTTTGGTAAGCATGATAGAGCAGTCAATCGTGGAACTGCTGGCGCAATATGATATCGAAGGGTTCGCCAGGCGCGACGCCCCTGGCGTTTATGTCAACTTAGTATCAAGGTCGGATAACCAAGCATCAACAGTGCAAATGGCAAAAATCGCAGCGCTCGGGTTACGCATTCGCAAAGGATGTTGTTATCATGGGCTAAGCTTGAATGTTAATATGGATTTAAAGCCTTTCTCGAATATAAACCCCTGTGGATTTGAAGGGTTAGTCGTTACTCAAATGACGGATCTAAATGCGGCTATTACTGTCGAACAGGCCGGTAAGGTGCTGGCAACCATACTAAGTCACAACATGCAGTCTCAACATACAGCAAAACATTAACCTCAATGGGAAGTTACGATGGATAGAAAAAATCAGGTAGTCCAGGGTGTTAAATTGAAAGGTGCAGACAAGGTCGCTCGTATTCCGATAAAAGTCATACCGTCACAAAATTTCCAGCGTAAGCCATCTTGGATACGCGCCAAAGCGCCGACTGGCGACCTAGTGAAAAAACTTAAATCGACCTTACGCGAGAACAATCTACACACTGTTTGCGAAGAAGCATCTTGCCCAAATTTGGGCGAATGTTTCTCCAAGGGGACGGCTACCTTCATGATTATGGGCGACATCTGTACCCGTCGTTGCCCATTTTGTGATGTGGGTCATGGTCGGCCTAATCCTCTCAACGCTGAGGAGCCCTATAACCTCGCAAAGACAGTTCAAAACATGGGGTTGCGCTATGTGGTTATTACCTCGGTTGACCGTGATGATTTACGCGATGGTGGTGCACAACATTTTATCGATTG
>CAWVZP010000032.1:0-18551 GCA_963934675.1 uncultured Gammaproteobacteria bacterium
TGAGCATCGTTGTGAACAACAAGGCCACGCATATTGTTTGATTCTACCTGATCGATTGCATCAGCCAAAATCGCCATAGATTCGGCATCAAGCGCATTTGCCTTGCTATGAAATTCGACCACGGCGATGTTATCAAGGTCGTACCAGCTTGCAACCGCACAAGTATTGATCGGTCGAATGGTTTGTCGTTTTTCGGTGAATCGCACGATACCTTCGTCCCGCTGAATAGACTGCCATTGCCCACCAATGAGCCTGCATTGCAGTTCGTTTTCGTGATCATTTTCGTGAACTCGATAAAAACTAGAACCGCGCGCTTCTAACAGAAAAGTGGGCACGGCCATGTTGTCTGCTTCAAGCCGGTTGATGAAGTAATCAACACCAATATCATCGAGTAGTTCGAATGGGCCCTTAATCCAGTTGTAGCCGAGTTTCATAGCATCATCAATGCCCACAGGACTGTCGCCAACCTCAGGGATTAGAGACGCTGCATAACATAGTGAGCGCGATAAAACGCGCCAAGCAAATTGACCATACACACCGCTATCTTCGAGTAGGTGCTTAACGCCTTGTTGTTCGGCCTTTTCTGCCAAGGCTAAATTCAATCGAGGGGCAGGGCCGTAGGTTAGGTCTATGAGGTCGAGTACTTCACGCCCATCGTCAGAATTTCGGTAAAAACCAAGACCTTTTTTATTACCAGTCTGTTCGTTTTCAATCATTTGAGTCATCATCGAAATACGAGCTGCTTCTTGATGAAAGGCATCTTCACTGGGTAGAATATTGACCAGGCTCTGAACCACATCAGACATTAAATCGATGCCAATTAAATCGTAGAGTCCGAATACGCCTGTTTTCGGAATACCCATTGGACGGCCAAATAAAGCATCGGCTTCTAAAGGCTTTAAACCAAGGTCGAATGCTGCATGTAATGCGCATTGAATCGCAAAAACACCGACCCGATTACCAAGAAAACCTGGCGTGTCGAGACATTGAACAACACCTTTGCCGAGTTGTTGTTCGCAAAATCTGGCCAGAGTTGCCATGATTGCAGGATCAGTACTTTCGCCCCGTACCAATTCCAGTAATCGCATGAATCGAACTGGATTGAAAAAATGCGTTATTGCAAAACGCTGACGGAAAGACTCAGGCATGTCTTCGACTAACAGACTAATCGGAATGGTCGATGTGTTTGAAGAGATAATAGCCTTGTCATGGCAAGTTTCGTCAAGGCGTTTGTAGAGTGACTTTTTAATATCGAGGCGTTCGACTACTGCCTCTGCTACCCAGTCACAATCTGCCAGTTGATCGAAGTCATCCCGTGTATTACCCAGATGAATAAATGACTCTGCTTCATTACTGATGAGTCCAGGTTGGTCAGGATCACGAAGGCGTTCAAGACCTCGTTCAGCCAGCGCATTGGGGTTTTCATCACTGGGTAAATCCAGCAACCAGACTTCGATACCTGCATTGGCAACTTGTCCTGCTATCCCAGCACCCATGGTGCCGGCCCCGACTACTGCCACTTTCTTGAACATATTAGTTTTCTCTTCTTAACCTGGTGATTAGGTCTTGGTAATAATATTGCGTAACTGCTGTAAACACTGCTTGGGTGCTTCGATAGGCAACATGTGGCCGTAACCTTCAATAATACTGTGATCAGCATTCAGTTGTCTGGCGACGGCTAACCCTGCTCTTAATGGCGTTAATTTATCTTGACCTGCCAGAATCAAATGAGTTGGGACGTTGATTTCAGATGCTGCTTGCTCACCGTCAGTATAAGCAGCACAGGCTCTAAGATCAGCTTCTATAGGGTTGTCAGACATAATTTGTCGTCCGATTGCTAAGGGCTGCATGCCGGGGACTGCACTAATACCCATGTGTGTTTTTTGTCCAAAACCCCACTGAAGCAGCATGTTCGCAGCCTCTGCCGAAGACCGTTGGGCTGCTTCTATGAGAGCGGGATTAACAGGAATAGCAGCAGCAGTGCCGATTCCAATGAGGGAGGCAACTAGCCCTGGAGCTTGGCGAGTGAGTTCCAAAGCGGACAGGAAACCCTGTGAATGACCGACAATATGAGCCCTTTTGACACCCATCGTATTTAATAAGTCGATTAACCAATTTCCCATGTCTTCGATAGTGGTTAAAGGGTTACCTTCGGACAGGCTGTGTCCAGGAAAGTCAGGTGCTAATACAGAGTATCCATTGTAGGCAAACCACCTAGTTTGTAGTGCCCAGCAACGATGATCTAATCCTGTTCCATGGAGAAAAACAACAGTATCAAGTTGACTGTTAAAATCCTTTCCACCTGTGGCTGCGTACGTTTTGGCACCCCTTATTGTGCATTCCATTATTGTGCCTCCTTAATTTGCGACTCCGCTGCGCGTTTTGCTGCCCGTAATCCACGTGTGAAGTCAGCTTTTATATCTGAGATGTCTTCTATGCCAACGGATACTCGAATCAAATCTTCGCTTATGCCCGCGGCTATCATGTCTTTAGGTGTTAAACGAGAATGAGTGGTGGTTCCTGGATGTAATACAACCGTGCGTGAATCTCCAACGTTCGCGAGGTTTGAGGCTAGTTGCAGAGCATCAATAAATGCCGCGCCACCAGCTCTACCACCGACAACGCCAAAACACACCATTGAGCCAGCTCCATTAGGGAACAATTTTGCTGCGATTTGATGACTTGGATTGGACTCCATATCAGGGTGATTAACCCAAAGCGCATCTTCCTGCGTTTGTAGCCATTCGGTTACTTGCTTTGCATTATTGACATGTTGTTTCATCCGTAAACTGAGAGTTTCAATGCCTTGCAAAATTAAAAAAGCACTGTGTGGGCTTAATGCCGCACCGATATCACGCATCGATTCAGCTCGAATTTTCATTGCTAGAGCAGAGGGTCCATATTCTTCCCAGAAACGAATACCATGAAAGGGCGCATAAGGTTCAGTTAATTCGGGGAATCGGCCACTGGCTGCCCAATCGAATTGACCACCATCAACAATGGCACCACCAACGGCTACACCATGACCTCCCATCCATTTGGTCACTGAATGGACGACAACATTGGCACCATGATCGATAGGACGACATAAGCTAGGCGTGGCGAAAGTTGCATCGACAACCACGGGTAAGCCCATTTGGTTAGCGACTCGACTGATCTGGGGTAAATCTGCAACTTCAAGTCCAGGGTTGCCAATTGACTCACAAAATACTAATTTGGTGTTGGGTTGTATCGCCTCACGCAAAGCGTGCTCATCATTAATTGGGATGAAACTACAATCGATATTTAAACGCTTTAATGTATGCCGAAGCAGGGTGGCTGTTGATCCATATATTTGAGCTGAAGAAACAATATGATCTCCCGCAGAGCAGAGTGTAATAAAAGTCGTAAACAATGCGCTCATGCCCGATGCAGTGCAGATAGCGCCCACGCCACCTTCTAAAGCGGCGATCCGTTGTTCAAGCACGGCAACCGTCGGATTAGTGATTCGACTATAAATATGTCCCCCTTGTTCGACGTTAAACAAGGAGGAGGCATCACTAACACTTTCGAACACATAGGAAGTTGTTTGATAAATAGGAACGGCACGAGATCCATGGTCACTTTCCGGCGTGTAACCACTGTGTAAAGCGATGGTGTCTGGTTTAAGGTAGGAGGATCGGCTCATTCAAAGTATCTCTAGTTATTATTTATTCTTCAGCCGTTACTTCTAACGATTGAGGCATTTCAGGATCTAAAGGTAGTTCTTTGATGCTACCGGTTACATCGTCTACCTTGACTATCGGTTGATTGATAAAGGGGAGGTAGGTGATGGTCCCTTCCCAACCGCCGATTTCTACTGTCGATTGATTGTTTAAGTAGTCACATTGGATCATTGCGAAAGCGAGGTGTTTTTCGAAACGCGGCGACCAGATATGAGCGGTTACTTCTCCAACGACTTCGTCATTATGCATTACTTTTCTATCTGTAAAAATCATTGGTTGATCGAACATAAGGCCGACCAGCTTTTGTTTTACGTTACCAGCGAGTTTGCGTAAAGCCGGAAGACTTAAAGATTCGATATCAGCATCAAGGTTAATAAATTGATCCAGCCCACATTCGAAAGGATTATTCGAAGAATCGATATCATTGCCGTAGGACAACAGACTACTTTCAAGACGTTCGATCGCATTGGGGCAACCTGCTCTGACGTTTAAATCCTCACCTTTTTCAAATAGTTCGTCCCACAGAGGGAGTGCGAGATCAGGGTTGTTCAAATAGATTTCAAATCCGCCTTGCTTGCTCCACCCAGAGCGAGCTACGTACATATCTGTTCCCTTGAAGTTAAGAATTTTTCCGTGGAAAAAACGAATATCACGAACCGATTCGCCAAATACACGAGCCACTAGTTCCTCAGCCTTTGGGCCCTGTACGGCTAAAGGTGAAATACTTGGCTCTGTTACTTTTACATCTAATCCGTACCCCATGGCAAGACCTTTCGCCCAAAGCTTAACATCGCTATCGGCAATTGAAAGCCACCAGCATTCATCTGAGTGCTTAATCGCTACCGGATCATTAATAATACCACCGTCTTCATCGCATAAGGGAGCGTAAAGGCCTTGACCTATGACAGCTCGGCTTATATCTCGGGGGGTCATTAATTGTACTAGCCGCGTGGCATCGGGGCCTGTTATTACGACTTGAACTTCTGCAGCTACATCCCACACCTGAACATGTTCACACAAATGCCAATAGTCAGCTTCGAATGACTCGAATTCTGTGGGTAGCAACATGTGGTTGTATACGGTGTACGATTGAACGTTAGTTGCTTCTACTCGTTCGGAAAACACGGTGGAACGTGTACGACGAGAAATGCACAGAAATCTGTTTGCCAAGGTCAGGCCTCACTAGGGTAAAGGTTGTTATGCCAGTATTCTTAAACGGCTTGTTAGCATTGTTCTGACTGGACAAAAAGAGGTAATATTTACTCCGATATATTAGCGTTTATTTATTTGTCTTACAAATAGGTGGATGTTGTGTGGCCGCCACTTTAATAGTCATTCGCGACTTTTATATAGCGTTCCTTTCACGAGGGATTTAAATAATTGTTTTAATGCGAATGATTATCATGTAGATTGAGGTCTTGTTTAATTATAGAGACTGAATGAAATGAATTGCAAGAACACGAAATCGTTGAATGGCCAAAGTCCTAAGATTCGATGGGATATAACAGTAGATACAGAAAAAGTTAAACGTTGCAGTAATAATTGTCCTGACTGCCCCAATAAGCAGCCATCGAGTTCCATTAATGACATAAGTCAGGTAGTGAAGTGAATTCGAATGCTAAATTATCTTTATCTAATTCGGTGCAAATTGAAGTCGATGTCGAAAAGCTGGCTTATTTATTCTCTATTGGTGTTTTATGTGCCGCAGATTTACGCTGTTTAAATCGAACGTCAAAGAACCGTGTCTGGGCATTGTGTCTTAAAGTCTGCCTCAATAGTTGTATAGCAAGAGATAAATGCTCGTTAGTGGTCAAGAAATCAATCAGGCATTTATCAAATCCGCATTAACTCTGAATTATCACAAGTTATTTAATAGAAGCTGTCGTTTGAGCGGGAATCAAAGTGCAGGGATCAATCATCGCCGGCGGGCATGGGTTAAGTTAATTTCTCGGTACATTGGCTAATGCTGCAACTAAACCCTTGTGGTGTCATTTCGAGTTTGAGTTGGTTAATTTCGTAAGAGTCGGGTGACGACAGGGTTCAGTAAGCAGGTTCTAATGGTTAAATGTGCCCAAAATGTCATATTATACAACGCTTTAATTTTTCAGATCTAATTCACGTTCCTCTTCTATAATTGTTAAAGTCAGACTGATTTCCATATCTAAAGCTTAGTAAGACCCCCATGAATCCTTCTTTTTCCAACTTATACGCGTGATGGCTATACCTAATAAAAATGCAATAAGAGAGACCGCTGCACCACGAACAAACCAATCAATTTTCGTCGAATCATTCAAATTCACATTTTCTTCACTGAGTTGGCGTTTTTCTGTGCGTAGAACTTTCTCAATGCCCTTGAGTCGATTGTTCTCATCAAGAATAGACCGCGTATTTTTGGTCACTTCTTTGACATAATCTAGCTCGTCTTCCGATATTTGCAGTGTTTCTTGTAATTGTAAGTTATCAGTTCTTTCGCTACTGAGTGCCTGTTCCAAGTCTTTTAATTCAGACTTGAGAATAATAATTTGATCTTTTTGTTCTGTATCTTTTGCTTTTAGCTTTTCTAGTTGATTTCGGGCAGAACTACCCTCTAGCAAGAAACGACTAAGCACATAGCCTGTTTTACCCTCCTCGGTCTCTACCAATGAGTACTGTGATTTTAAATCCTGTTCCAGAATCTTGACGGTCTGACCGCTTTTGAGCATTCTAATAATATTATTAGAGGTACTTGTGCCACTGCGCATAGTGACTTCAAATTCGTCAGTTATATACTTTGTAACGCCACTACTAACCTGCCAAACGCTAAGAGAACAAAAGAATAGAAGAAGAGCGAAATAATTAGTTTTGATCATTTCAATAGTTTTATCTGAGATAGCCCTATAGATTACAACTTCCACAAACTTTGTCACTAATTTATATAACCGGTAGATTTCAAGATAGTTGTCGCTTAACGTTAAAAAATACGCCGCCTCGTTTTTTAGGACTCAAATGAACTTCGGTTATCGGATCCCAGTTTCTGATTTCAGCACTCCAGCAGATCGGGTTTTTTGCCTTCGCCTGTTGATACACGTTTTCCGATTGACTAGTATTGCTTTATCTTCACGACTATGACGTCGCTGGGAATTGACTAGCTTAATTGCGTTGTGCAGGTGCTGTGTATTTTACCAATCAACAAACCCCGTCACCTAGGTTCGCGTACCTTGCAGATCAGCAAAACCATGCTCGGAGTATTCAGGTCGATATTTCAAAGTGCGAAATAAAGATTCCAAATAAGGATTGTCATTGCTCACTGAGGGACGACTATACGATGGTATAACACCCAGTCCCTGCAATGTCGCTAGCAGGCTAGCACCCTTCATTGGGCTGCCATTGTCTGAGTGCAAGATAACTTGACCAGGCGTGACTTGCTCACGCTAGCAGGTATCTGCCATCAGATCAGCTGCTAGTGCGCTTGACTCTGCTTCATACGCCTGCTGTTAAACTGTAAATGTCCATCACCAGATACAGGTAAAAGAAAAGCTCTCTTACCGCAGTCGGCAGTTAGGTGATATCGCAGCTATAGAGCTGATTAGGCGCTGTTGCGGTTAACGTTCTGGGTTTCTTAAACTGTCGAGCAGGCTTTGATCTGTGTCGATGACAGAGCTGTTTCGCGGCCTTGAGCATTCGATAAAAACCCGGCTCTGAGGCGATATAACGTCCTTCATCAGCCAGCATTGGTACAATCTTACTGGGCGACAGGCCAGCGTATTCTGGGTCATTGGCTATTTTAATCATCCGTTGACGTTCTAGCTCGGTGAGCTTGTTGGCGGGGTCGTGTTTAGCGGTTAATCGCCCGTCTTCCTTATCCAATGAATCGGCCCATCGTTAATAAGTTCTAACACTGATTGCCATTATCTCACAGGTCTTCGATTGGCTTGCCTCATCAACCAAACGTCTGTTTTCAACTGCTTTATCGTCTGGTTTACTGCTCATGTCACCGCTACCCAATTCATCCTGCCACTACTTAATATGATGCACGTAAATCCCTTTTTCACGACAAAGGTGGTTTATTTCAACATCGGATATCGAGCCACAACGAATCACCACAGCGAGCTTTTCTTTATCGCTCCAATTTTGCGGTCTCTTCTCAAAAGCCATTCCATTCACAGTAGATATCGGTTGATTTGAATCACGAACCAGCACTTGGCTCTGGATTTACAAATTCATTTGCTTAAGGTTGACTGACCAACACCGAGATACTTAGCCATTTCAGCTAGACAGATTCCTTCCCCTCGGCTAAACGCTTTTTCCACCGCTTGTAATTTAAACGCTTGATTGAATTTTGCTCGCATTCTACACCTCTAGTTAAATATTAGAGGCGACAACTATCCTTGTATCTTTCTCAGGTGACTGATTAGCTATCAGTCACCAAATAGAGCAGAGGCACCTCGGAACTATCCTTAGGTCTAGAACCTGCGTGTCAGATAGAGGCCTCTGCTCTAACTTCAGAAACCGAATGGTATCAAAGTCCCTCGTTGAATGAGGTTGTATTAACATGGTTAGTTGTGAGGTGTTTTATGGAATATGTCGGTATAGATATACCCAAAGACAAGCTAGATAGTCTGTGGTTGCGAGATCGAAAGTCAGAAAAAATTAAGACAAAAAAATACATTGTAATACGCCATCTGAGCATCGCCTACTCGGTCAGTGACTATGCGATAACACTGTTAAGGCCCCCGATGACGTTCAGGTCGTCATGGAATCAACTGGAATTTAGCATGAAGTCATAGCCGAATACCTTTTTACCAAAAGATTCAAGGTGTGTGTCATTAATCCAGCTTTTATTAGAAGCTATGCAAAAGGCATCGAGGTGAAGACCAAAACAGATAAAAAAGACAGCTTGGTTTTGGCCAAATATGGGGCAGCTGAGAATATTTCACCTTGAAAACCATAATCATAAGAAGCTAAAGGTTTTTAGATTCACCTTAAACGCTTTAGGAAAAGATATACAGCGTGAAAAAATCGTCTGGTGAAGGCCGAAATAACCACCGTACCAAAAGAAGTTACACACCATTTGAAAAATAATTAAGTATCTGGAAAAGAAAAAAAAGATGTTAAAATTATTACGACTCCTTTTCACGGAGTTGAGAATGCTATGGTGGCTTTTCAGGTTGAATATAATATATTTGGAATGTTGGTTTCGTTCGATCGTTCAAGTTATGGCTTCACTATTCGTAATAAATCCAAAATGTTTAATCCTAACTACCCCGACTCAACACCAGAGTCTGTATCATCGAATTGGAATAATGCTTTAGAGAATATTCGAAAAGAAATGAAGATATCTTTGGCCGAGCCGATACTGAAGCGAAGTTTCTTGGTAGTGAGTCACTGAGGTTAAGAGGTGTTGACCAAGTTCGTTTGAATTGCCATGACTTATTGAGTTTTGATAGCCTTAATGATTTTTACAGAAGATTTCATTTTATCCCGAAAGTGCAGGGTAATAAAGGCTCGACCGGCCATCTAGTCTTCAATTTTGGCGATAGGGATTAAAGCTGCCAAGGTACGTAAGCCCGGTAGTTCAGCTATTTGCTACTTAATCAGTGAAAGGTTTGATTCCAAACGTCAGCTATCGTTAAGACTATCTTGATATAGCCGTGATAATCACCTGCGGTTTTGTGGGTGGGGTTATATTTGGTCTAACCGAACAGCTATTTCAGAAAAGGATGGAACTAATCGTATGCTTTGGCATTAATAGTCTCAATTGATCTTCACTAGAATTGATACAATCTATTCCTAGGACCGCCTTAACCAAATAAACGGCCATTCTGCGCTTAGGCCTTGAGAAACTTTGGTTTATTAAAAATGAAAACAACTGACTCTTACTGCCTTGTAAAAACTACGCGACTACTTTGAAACAAAAGGTGTCTGTATAAAGGAGCCATCGTCGGTGATACGCCCTACCTGTAGCCAAATCCCGGGAGATTATTCATGACCTTAAACAGTATAAAAAAAACCATAAAATCAGGTTATCAGTCACTGGAAAAACAGATAATTTTGCTCATTAAAAACCCAGCCGTTAGGAAACGAATAAAAACAACTACCCAGATGGTCCGCGATTTCACTGATGAGCTGATAAAAGCAGTCACTGGTTTTATGAAGAGTGGTGATCTTAAAAAAAGGATTAGTGCGGTAATAAAGTTTATTTTTGACACTGCCACTAAACTACAAGCTGTCATAGTTCGATTTATTGAAAGTGAAAAATTTAGGGTTTACCTAAATAATTGTCGAACGAAAACTGGTTTATTTTCGGAATGGATTGTTAAAACAACGACGTTTTTTTTCAGACGCCAAACGTTGGACAAGATAGTGTCGTTGTCGGCATTAATAGGCTCGCGTTATACTTTTGATAAGTTTATTACACAGATCAAAACATACTTTGCGATCATTCTGCAAAGTATCGTTGAACACAAAAGGTTGTCGGCAGCAGTAACAGTATTGTTGCTGGTTGTCCTGATCTGGCCGGGAGAGCCAGAACAGCCCGTTCAAACAATATTTATAACACCGAAAAGAATCGATCCCACAGACAAACCAATCATGATAAATGAAATCGTACCCGATTTTGGAAAATTCGACGCAGGCCCGTCGAGGAAGGCCGCCTTCTTTGATTATTTTTCACCGTTAATTGAGAAAAGAAATGGCTCCGTTGTCAAGTCACGCCAAGCTCTATTGACTTTGCATCAAGAATTATCAGACTTGGATGATGATGAAAAACATCAAGTGCAGAGCATGGCCGCTTACTATCGAATCAATAACTTCGATATCGAAAACGATGATGATTGGCAAGAACTACTGGCGCGTGTCAATGCTATTCCGGTCTCATTGGCACTTGCACAAGCTGCCAATGAAAGTGCTTGGGGAACATCACGATTTGCGCGCGAGGCGAACAACTTTTACGGCCAATGGTGCTTTCAAAAAGGTTGTGGGCTAGTTCCAGCCAGACGCGACAAAAATAAAACACATGAAGTAGCGGCTTTTAAGTCACCTAAAGAGTCAGTAGAGAGATATATACACAACCTGAATAGTCACAATGCCTACAAGACCCTGCGCAAGATACGCAACAGACTCCGTACAGAGAACAAACTTATTACTGGCATCGAACTCGCTGAGGGCCTTCTCCATTACTCAGAGCGCGGCAAAGAATACATCAAGGAACTCCAGTCGATGATCAAATTTAATAAACTGACTCGTTTTGACTGAAAATTATAGCAATGCCACTGACGACTCTGAAGTCTTACATTGAGTCCAAAATCTGCGGTGTCCTTGAAAAAAGTCAAAACTAAACTAAATGAAAAGCCGTAAAGATTGGCACATAACCTGTCTTTTCTAGTGCCTCAGAGGACTTTGACCACCCCCAAAGCAGAGCCATCCGACCGCTGATGATTCGGCCATGCTTCTTTTTAGTTTTTTATTAAGCTAGTGAAGAAAGCAGTTTGGACCTAACCTATGCCCGATGATTAGGTGTATGTAATCAAATAGCTAGTCCAATAATGGTGTTCATAGCTAACAAACACTTTCAAGACACCCTTAGAATTAATTAATATTGAGGGTCATAAGGCGTTGTTAGGCATAGGGTTCTCAGAAAATGAAGGAGCTAAGTTCTGACTATTGGTACTCACGGGTTTACAGAACTGGGGTATAGAAGTCATCTATACGAACAATACGATAGAATTAGTAAATAGCATAATCCGCAAATTGGTAAAAATTTGTAAGGTATTTCCGAGTGATGATGAGGTGTTAAACGTCATTTATTTAGCGATTCAAGCTGTGTCTAAAAAATGGACAATGCCAATTAGAGATTGGAAACCTACGTTAAATCGTTTTGTGATTGAGTTTGAGGAATAGTTAACGCTTCCTATCTAAATCAGGCTATTACAGTTTTTTTACACCCCAGCCTGATAGAAACGGCCAAAGCTAACGGGCTAGTAACATTTGACTACATCAAGTACTTGCCGGATGACCAGCCAAAACAAATTGATTGTATAATCACCCTCTGCCCTGGCGTGTCGATTCAACATAGCTTTAAGATAACAACCATGTGTCTTTCGCCAGACGTTTACAATTATAGGGTAATTATTCTTTGTTGTTGCCAGCAGAGTGCTTCTTTAAATGGCACCTCTGTTCTTGCCTGCAGCCAAATATCCCATTAGTCTACGCGACCTTTTTCATTGAAATTTTTATATGATTGGTTTTGACTACGGCACGTCTAACTGTGCTGTCGGCGTAATGGAAAATAACAAGCCGAAGCTTTTATCTTTGGGTGATCATGGGCATTACGTTATCTCCTCTTTATATGCACCCAGTCGAGATATTATCGTTAACTGGTTACACAAACATTTGACCTTAACGGATCAAAAAATATTTTGTGAACAACGCCAACGGCAGTTACAGAGAGGACAAAATGCACTTAGGGAGCTTGAGTTAGATGGATACTCAACTGAACTATCGTTTGGTCAACAAGCTTTAGATAATTATCTGCAAGAACCTGATGAAGGCTACTACATTAAGTCACCTAAATCTTTTCTTGGTGCTAGTGGTTTGATGCCTCAGCAAATCGAATTGTTTGAAGATATTGTTGCATCGATGATGAGCAACATAAAAACACTTGCTGAAGCAACACTAGGGCGAACGATCTCTCAAACAGTGATTGGTCGACCTATTAATTTTCAGGGTTTACAAAGTGAGGAAAGCAATCGACAAGCGATAGATATATTAACCAAAGCGGCTAAACGAGTTGGTTTTATAGATGTTGACTTTCAATTTGAACCAGTGGCAGCTGGTTTTGAATATGAAGAAAGTTTAACGTCCGAAACTAAAGTGCTGGTGGTTGATATTGGCGGTGGAACAACCGACTGCTCGATGTTATTAATGGGCCCTAAACAAGCGACTCAAATTGATCGTAGGCAACATTTTCTCAGCCACAGCGGTGAACGTGTTGGCGGCAATGATTTAGATATCGCTCTGGCTCTAAAAGGATTTATGCCCAGTTTTGGTTTAAACAGTCAGCTAAAAACAGGTAGGCCTATGCCAGTACATAGTTTTTGGCAAGCAATGGCAATAAATAACATTAATGACCAAACTGAATTTTATAGCAGTGCCAATGAACGGGTTATACAGCAACTAATACGGGCTTCTAAACAACCGGCACTAATATCCCGATTGCTAACGATCCAGCAGCAAAGGCTCAGTTATCGAATGGTCAATGCGGCAGAGCAAAGCAAAATTGCCTTAACTGATAATGAACATCATCAAATTGATTTATTCGACATTGACACTGATTTGTCAATAATACTCGAGCGAAGTCATTTTTCATCTGCTTGTCAACGCGAACTGACGAGCATTGCGGGTTTAATGAAAGAGGCCATTACACAGGCCAACTGCCAACCCGATGTCGTGTTTGTTACTGGAGGAACAGCGAAATCTCCGGTAATAAATCAATTTTTGAAGCAAAAATTTGAGCAAACGCCCATTATTGTCGGCGATTACTTTGGCAGTGTTACTTCGGGTTTAGCTCGATGGGCCAATCGAATTTATAGCTAATGATTGGCTTTTACCTCACCAATATAGGCTAAGTTTCCGATGCACTGCTCTGGCGTAAAATACCACGATATATTTCATCGTCACCAATAATGCCGGTGAATTTACCGTTGTCGACTAATAAAACGGGCGCGCCCGTGTGGTATCTAGCCTCAATATTCCAACGCATTTTTAAGTTGATGGGCGCAGACAAGATGACATTCGGTTTCATTTTTTCAAAATCTGTGGTTTCATCACAGTGAAGGATTTCAATTGGTTGTCCATCGACAGTCGCACTAACGAGCATGCCCTCAGCATCGACTTTTACCTTATAACGACTTTGGCTATCGAGTAGGATATTACCGTTGTCATCGTGAGGTAAATTATCGACGGGCGCCATAAATGAACTGCCTTGTAGCACATTCAATGGATTCATGTGGGCGACAAAGTCAGCGACGTAATCATTCGCCGGATTGAGTACTATTTGTTCTGGTTCACCATATTGCACGATATGACCCCCTTCCATTATCGCAATATGATTTCCTAATTTTAATGCCTCATCGAGATCATGGCTGACAAAAATAATGGTCTTCTTCAAATCTCGTTGCAGGTCTAGCAAAAAGTCCTGTAAATAGGTTCGGATTAATGGATCTAATGCGGAGAATGGTTCGTCCATTAATAAAATATCTGCATCGGTTGCAAATGCGCGAGCCAATCCCACCCGTTGTTGCATGCCACCAGAGAGTTCGTGGGCATATTTTGTCTTCCACTGAAACAGGTCGACCAATTTCAATTTCTCATCGACAATTGTCTGGCGCTGCTGCTTATCCATGCCTTTTAACTCAAGCCCAAGACCGACGTTCTCTTCCACTGTGCGCCAGGGTAGTAATGCAAATTGCTGAAAAACCATGGCGATCCGGCTGGTACGCATTTCGCGTAAAGTCGTGGCATCACAACTGGCGATATCAACATGTCCTTCTTTATGGCGCACTAATACTTCACCGCGGGTGACTTTGTTTAAGCCGTTGACAGCACGGAGCAAGGTGGACTTCCCCGAACCTGATAAGCCCATCAGGACGCATATCTCACCTTCGTGGATATCAATATTGGCATTGGCAACACCCAATACAGCACCAGTTTCTTTTAGTATTGACTCCCGTGTGCCACCATCATCGAGTAATTTTGTTGCTCTTGCTTGATCATCTCCAAAGATGATGTCAACTTGCTTAAAGGACACGACAACGTCTGAGGTGTTACTGGTTGGGTTACTGATAAAGGAGTCACTCATAACTATTTTTTCCTCCGCTTTTGGGGAAGCTTACAGACTCGGTCCATAATAATGGCGACGATTACAATAGCCAGTCCGGCCTCGAAACCTTTGGCGGGATTGACCTGATTGATAGCACGAAGAATGGGAATGCCAAGGCCAGGTGCAGCAACCATTGAAGCAATAACAACCATCGATAATGAGAGCATAATAGTTTGTGTTAATCCCGCCATTATATTAGGGATCGCCCAGGGGATTTCGACCAGCCAAAGCAATTGTTTTTTGGTTGCGCCGAAACTTTCGGCTGCTTCAATTAAGGGTTCGGGTGTGGTCGATATGCCTAAGTATGTGAGGCGCACTGGCGCAGGCAAAACAAAAATAACGGTCGCCACCAAGCCTGGCACAGGGCCAAGCCCAAACAACGTCAAAGCGGGGATTAGGTAAACAAACGTCGGAATTGTTTGCATCATATCCAGTATTGGACGAATAGAAACCCAAAGCTTAGGACGATGGGCCGCTGCAATCCCGATAGGCACTCCTAGAACAACACATAACAGTGTCGCCCAAATAACGAGTGAAAGAGTTTCCATCGTGTCTTTCCAGTAACCAAGATTAACGATAAACAACAACGATAAGACGATGAATAGTGAAATTTTCCAGGATCGATGCAACCAATAAGCACCACCTGAAATTATGACAATAATGGCAAGCGCTGGCGTCGAAACTAAAGCCCAGGATGTCCATTCAAATAAGGCTTCTAACGAGACCGTAAAGGCATCAAAAAACCAAAACAGATAATCGTTGAGAAAGTCGATAAAGTCGGCGAGCCAGCGGCCGACAGGAATTTTGTTGTTTTCAATCCAGTCCATAATATTGAACCTGTTCGATTGTGATTCGGAGTTGGGGGGAAGAGAAAGGGCTAACGAATACGCTAGCCCTTATTGTTGCTAGGTTTAAAAAGTTATTTTAAACTGGCTTTAACAGCCGCAAGCCCACTATCACCACTTAATGTAGTAACATCTTCTAACCACGAATCAAGCACAGTCATGTTGGCTTTTAACCATTTTTTGGCTGCATCTTCTGGCTCTTGATAATCATCTAAAATAGAACCCATGATTTCATTCTCCATTGGTAATGAAAACTGAAGGTTGGTTAGCAGCTTTCCAATATTTGGGCAGTCAGAAGAGAAGTTTTTTCGAGTGTTAGTGAACACATTCGCTCCACCAAAATTAGGGCCAAAGAAGTCATCACCGCCAGCGAGGTAAGTTAGTTCAAAGTTGGCATTCATCGGATGAGGCGCCCAACCCAGAAAAACGACCATCTTGTCACGTTTTTCAGCTCGAGATACCTGCGATAACATACCTTGTTCGGAGCTCTCAATAACCTTAAAACCCTCAAGACCAAACGCATTGTCACTAATCATTTCGAGAATGATACGGTTGCCGTCATTACCCGGCTCAATACCATAAATCTCGCCGTCGAGTTGATCTTTAAATTTTGCAATATCTGCAAAAGTCTTTAGGCCAGCATCTGACGCCTTCTTGTTAACGGCGAGTGTATATTTTGCACCCAATAAATTAGCAGGTTGAATAACCTCGACAGTACCCGCATCGCGATAAGCCGCTAGGTCTCCTTCCATAGTCGGCATCCAGTTACCGAGGAAGACGTCAATGTCGCCCGTTTCCAGACTTTTATAAGTAACGGGAACAGACAGTACATTCACTTTTGGGCTATAACCTAAGCCCTTTAGTACAAGGCTAGTAGCAGCCGTTGTCGCCGTAATATCAGTCCAGCCCACATCTGATAAATTGACTGCTTCACAGCTAGACGGGTCAGTCGCAATAGCACTACCTGTTGCAGCTAACAGTGTAGCAACTAGTAAACTACGAGTGCTTAATTTAATATCCATAGGAATATACCTTTTTAGTTTTGGTGAAAATAATGAATGAATGACGAAATTGTAGATAAACTAAATACATTTAAGATCAATTCTGATTAGCAGCAACTGAATCTCGAAGTGCAAAATTACTTTGCGGATTATTGTTAGCAGCCAATCGATTAATTTTTATATTAATACATGTTACTTCAGACTTAACGCGTTGGGCAAGTGGGAGGGGAAGCAAATAGGCGATCGGTACGAGATCTGATGGCTTTTTGGCCTATGTTTAACGCTTTTTAGAAGGTTTTTTTAATGAGGCTGTAGCCTAGTAAAAGGTAGGCCTGTTGGGGGGCTGAGTCCACAATTAACAACTAGTATTGAAAGTAATTGACTGGTTTTAGATATAATCTGCTGATTAAGGTTAATAAACAAAATAAATCCGTTACAGCGATTTGGGCTCTTGATTGATTACTATTAATTACAGCAAATCAATCATGTCCTTAACGTTTTGTTGGAAACGATTTTTTGAACGAATCGGAGCAAGAGACAGTGTCGGTTGAGCATTGTAATACTAAAAGGCTAATCACAGACGACATCAACGATTGTAACCTATTATAATGTGGGTCAATCGACTCAAAGCAGGGTAGCACTCGCTGTTTTTGTCTGTGCCAAGCAAAAGAGGGTGTTAGAAACTGGACTATAAACGTTATAGAGCCCTAACGGAATGAGCAAAATAATCCTGATTTAAAGCTCAGTCCTTTCCATTTTTACACCGATTCTTTTTTGAATGCGCAGATAGTTATAAATATCGGATAGGTAATAGTCTGATTTAAGTTTTTCTAATATTCGAATGTCGAGATACTCCGTGAGATCGACAATCATTGCCTATATCGACGAGTATCTTTTGTTCGTTGTTTTTATTATTAGGTCACATGATTTAGAAAACACGTTAATTACATTATCTAAGAGACCTTTGGGCAAAATAGTAAAATTCGAGTTTCAATAATTGATATAATAGCCTAAATCAAAATAATCAAATATAGCGAAGGAGAAGCAGGTTAATAGAACCTTCATTGGCCATGTTGGGTAGGCTTGAGGCTCATTGATCTAACGCTCAGAAAGAGCCGGATGATGTTCATAAGCTCATCTGCTGAACATTGATTGTGAATCACGACTCTCAGTTTTTCACATTCTTACTAAAAGCACAAAGTCTCGGATATTATTACTGTTGCTAAAGGTTTGCTGTTGCAAAGCGGTTACAGGCTGAGCAATCGTGTTTAAATAGAAATCAACCAGAGGTTTATTTTTTTAGCGCTTGGTTGGGTTATCTAAAGCCACAATGATTATCTTGATTTGAAGTATATCGGCGTAAGGCTGGCCAAAATGACTATTTAATGAGCTTGAACATGCCGTAAATTAGCGCGAGTACTGCGATTAAGGTCAGTATTTCAAGCAAAACAAAACTCTGTTTGAATAAAAATGGTGTCCCCGGCCCGGTTCGAACGGGCAACCTACGCCTTAGGAGGGCGTCGCGCTATCCAGTTGCGCCACGGGGACTTTTTATATAAATCAACGACTTAGTTGATATCGGAGGAGGGCGTACGGAAAAATATACGGGATATCCAACAAAACTAATCAATTATACATGCGTGTAGTTGTTGATCGGCGATGACTATATCACGTCTTTGAGGTATGCAAAATATCTTCGTTCCCACTCATGTAATGATGGCTCCAATTTTTCTCTATTTCAACTTCCCGTAAAGTTTAGACTCGAATTATTCCCCTTAGTCTGCCAGAATGTTTGCTCATGAAAAAGGAAAAGCATGTTGTTGGTACTAATGCGCAGGCTAGGCTAGTCGATTATTTTCGGTGACAATATCGAAGTTAGACAACTTAATATAAAGGCCGTTAAGGGCGGTTGCCTTGTTTTCCTTTGCTGAACTATGCGCATCCAATAAGCCTTGTTTTTTTTCAATCTCTGCCGCCACTTTTTATAGTCATAGAGCCTGGACTATTTACCGGCCCATCCTTAGTTTTTCTTAGTGTTTAGAGCAGGTGAACTTTGACACCGCTCTACAGTGTGGATGCCCCTGACTATTGACCCACCCCCGCACTAATTTAAAAACATAAGCGGACGTTGCGACAATTAAAC
>CAWVZP010000033.1:0-18471 GCA_963934675.1 uncultured Gammaproteobacteria bacterium
AAAGCCTATCATGGCGCTATCGATTTTGAAGAGATTTCAGCTTTTGGCCTAACAGCCGATGCAATTGTTGATTTTAGCGTTAACAGTAATCCATATGGGCCAGCCTTAGCCGTCGTTGACGCTTTGCAAACGGCCACTATATCGCGTTATCCGGATAAGGCCTGCCTAGCTTTACGGCAGGCATTAGGGCGTCAATTTAACTTGTCTTTAGATCAAATTATGGTGGGCAATGGCACGGCAGAATTACTTTGGTTGATTGCTTTTGCCTTTATTGAAAAGACTGAAAAGGTGGCAATTTTAGAACCGACGTTTGGTGAGTATCATCGAAACGCTCGGCTAATGGGCGCTGAAATTTGTGAATGGCGGGCACTAGTAGAGAATAATTTTGAACTGGACGAAGCTGTCATTGAACAGTTACTCGCCGAGCAACGACCGGCCATTCTCCACTTGTGTAGCCCCAATAACCCAACCGGTTACCAGGTGTCGAATCAGCTTCTAGAGCGATGGTCATTATTGTCGCCTGAAACGTTATTTGTGGTAGACGAGGCATACGCGCAATTTTTACCTCAATATGAATCAGCCATGCATGCCGGGCTGCCGAATGTTCTGGTATTGCGCTCGATGACAAAAGATTACAGCCTAGCGGGTGTTCGGCTGGGTTACGTGACGGGACCAGTTGACTTGATTCGGGTGCTTGAACAGCTGGCTATTCCTTGGAGCGTGAATGAATTCGCCCAAATAGGGGGTATTGCAGCAATCGCATCTCAGCCTGAGTATGAAGCTATGTGGCATGATTTAGGTGAAGAGGCGAAACAGTTTAAAGCAGGCTTGAGGGAGTTAGGCTTCAGCCCTGTGGAATCACCCATGCACTATTTTTTGATGCAGGTTGGTGATGCGCGATCGTTGCGTGAACGGTTACTGGCAGAAGGCCTGTTGGTGCGTCTTTGCGAGTCTTACGATTTACCAAACTATATTCGTCTATCGACCCAGTTGCCCGACCAAAACAAACGGTTATTAAATTTTCTTAAGGTCGAAAAATCACTCCAGGCGTAAATTATCGAGATAGATGACTCTAAATTGTTTGAGATTGCTCGTAAAGATACGAAAGTTAGCGATGGATTCTATAGCCATTGGTCGTGTCTTTGGCGCAGAAATGACATCGGCGAGATTGATTGTCATGTGGTTCCAACCGGGTCGCAGCTGAGCTTTTTTGTGGAAGCGATCATTATATAAATAGCCAACTTGTTCATGTTGTTGGTCGTGAATACGCGTGGTGATCGATAATGGTGAATTGCTAGGTAGATAAACGCTAAACTTTAGGTGTTTAAAATTCTTCCAGTTGCTGGGTAAAAAGTTTAAGGATGCGCCTGAATATCGGTCTGTTGTCAGTTCGATGCGAGCAGAAAAATCGCCATGCGCAGTAAAGGTTTTATCAAGCGTGATCTGGCCGCTAGATGTCCAGCGACTCAACTCAAGTGTGCTTTCAAAATCTGCCAGCATAGGGAAATTGCTTCTGGCCATTTGTTCATCGACTAAAGTAATTAGCAGTGGCATTAGCTGAATGCAAAGCAGTGTAGTGATTATTAATTTGAATTTAAACCCCAGTAATTGACCGGGATTTGATTTTGGGCGAGGAAAAAATGCGAGGGCAGTTAAGCCACCGAGTATGTTTCTGAGAATGTCTTGCCAGCCAGCTTGTCTACCAATGAAAAACTGAACTGACTCAATTAATACCCCGGCTACTAAACAAATACTAACAATCCAGTAAAACTGTTGAGCTTGTGTTGCTTGCTGAAAAAACGATACGTGTTTTAAAAGTAGAAATGATGCGGTCGCAAAAAAAACAATATGACCTAAATTCCAGGCGATTTTAAAAGATCGCGTCGGTACGATATCAGAAATGTCGACAAAAAATAAAGCAAAAGTCAGCAATAGGAAAACTCCGAACAGTAGGTTAAGTTTTTTCATTCAGGTTGAAGTCAGTGGTGAAAAATGGGTCGCAAATTAGTCGATTAAGTCTGACACTAGCCTTCAAATTCATCCGTATCATATTGCCCCGACACTTTGCGGCGAATGTGTGACCATGACATACCAACGGCTAAAACACCGATAAGAACGAATTCGGCGACCCAAACTAGAACTGAAGTATTGTTGAGCGCAAGCACGCCCCATTCTATGAGTAGCCAAATCATTACGCCAAAAAAAGCGGCAGCGAGTACCGTGCCGATCACACCAAGAGACATCCAGGTCGCACGTAAATACATTATCCAACCAATTAACAATAAAATCCCTGATGCTACTTTATACACGAGTGCGACATCTGAATTTAACCAATGCACCCACGAATAAGTCGATGGGTTATAGGTGATCATTACGAGGAAAAAAGCAATTATGAATCTGAATAAGAAACTGACTAGGGTGAAGCTATGTCTATTGGCCATCGATATTAACCTTGTAAATTAGCCTATAAAGGCAAATCCTACATATAAAAGAGAACGTATAGCAAGAACGAAAGGGTAGGTCTCGCACTTTAAACTAAACGCAGTGAAGCATAAGCTTTAAGTCTGGCACTTAGGACAAAAGTAGCTCGACCTCTGGTTCTGTGTTAATTTTTTAATGTCCGTGCCACAGGCCGCACAAGACCCCTTAATGCCATATACCGAGAGTGATTGAGTGAAATAACCCGGCTTGCCATCGACCTGAGTGAAATCTTGCAGCGTTGTGCCACCTTGTAAAATGGCAGCATGCAAGATGGCTTTAATAGATGTGACTAATTTTTCGAGTCTTTTCTTACTGATGCTACCGGCTTTACGCAATGGGTTGATACCCGCTAAGAAGAGCGACTCGCAGGCATAAATATTACCGACACCAGTCACATTGTGGCTATCCATAATGACGGATTTAATCGAACTGGTTTTGTTTAGGCATTTGGCTCTTAGATGCTCGACATCAAAATTATCAGTTAAAGGTTCTGGGCCTAAATTTTGAAGTAGGCGATGGTGAAGCGGATTGTCTTTGCAATAGAGCAGGGCGCCAAACCGTCTGGGGTCTCGATATTTGAGAGACTGACCTGACGTTAATTCAACTTCGAGATGTTCATGATTTTGAGGGGGTGTGTCAATGGGTTGAATTGTCATGCTGCCTGACATACCAAGGTGCCAGATCAAGCTGCCCTGATCGAGCTGCATTAAGATGTACTTACCGCGTCTCGATACGGTTTGAATCAAACGACCTGCCATGTCAGTAGTTTCTGGAGGAACAGGCCATCGCAGTTGATGATGCCTGACAATAAAACGGTGAATCGTTTGGCCACAAACATAAGGTTCGATGCCGCGCATGGTCGTTTCTACTTCGGGTAGTTCAGGCATTTTTTATTAATCTGCTATTGATAAGCTATTTATGAGTCACTAATCGTCTTCTCTAAAAACCCAAGAAAACACAAGGCCCGCTAACCAGGTCGATTTTTGCGTTATTAATGGACTATTTTCGACAACCGAGTTGCTTAAACTATCGTATCGAATGAAGCCACCAATACGGTAATCACCGATACGTTTGCCGTAAGTGAAATCGCTACGAATACCACTAAAACCGCCGTCTGCATCATAGGCTGGTCGACTGGTTGTGGCATCAGCTGACCCGACCCTATAAAAATAATCGTGCTTCTTGTTACTGGCGTAGAGTGGTCCGGAAGCGAAACGAAGCTTCCAGTCTGCTTTTTTATAGGCAGGGTGCAGCCATACTAGCCTGGGTTCGAAGGCTGGGCCGAGATTTCGAAGATTGCGTTCCAGCGTAAATGCCAATCGAACGGGCAGTTCTAGCCAAACTTGATTTCGTTTTCCCTGAAATATTTTGTAGTCTAAGGAAGGGCCAATTTCTAAGGTTGCCTTGAGTTGCGCCATGTCCTGACGCTCAGGGTTATCCTCACTAACGGGTAATGTGGCGCCACCACTAATGGTTAATCGCCATCTATCAGAGTCGAGAAAAATACCCTGTACGCCATTGTCAATCTTTAAAGTATCGCTACGATAACGCACATAAGGAGCCGGTAAAAGCAATGAGCGAGGATGAGAAGAACCTCGGTAGTCTGGTATGTGTAACGAAACAGCGGAGACACCCAGTTCAAATTTTGGCAGCTTCTGCACATCTGCTTTTACGCTGTATATTGACAGGCAAAGCAAAAAGAAAGTGACTACAGCGTTAATCTTTGGAGGGATCATTTTTATTGACTGCCAATAGGTTGTAGTAATGATTTTTATTGAAATGATATTGTAATCTAAGATCGGGGCGCGCGATGATAATCTCAGGTTCAATTGACATTAAAAAAAATTCCACTTCACTGCCATTATCAAGAATGGCTATTATTTTTTGAAGTGGTCCTGTTTTTTTCTTAAAAGCACTAATTCTTGATGCTGGTAATGTTTGCCAGTTTTCAATTAAACGATTGAGCTGGTCAGGGCTTGATGTGTTGTTGCTATCTTGCCAGTCGCCATTTTTAGTTTGGCTGATTTTTAACGAACCTATTTTCAACCGACTAAGATCGAGTGCTCGAGGTAATAGTCGCTGATCGATTAAGCGACTCAAGCCGCTGGTGATAAAGGGTAAATATCGGTCAGGCAGTAAATATACAGTTGAATGGACGAGTAAATATCGCCGTTCACCAATTTGGTTTGTTGCACCAAAGTGGATACTAGTATCGTTTAAAGTGAGGATTGCTTTCGGGAACTGAAGCCCTATAGTTGACAGGTCGATTTCATTTACTGACAATTTAGACTCGGTTTCGCCGCTAGCAATGCCGAGTATTCTCTCGACGGTAATATTGTTTGCCAGCCATTGTATCGGTGACACGATTTGCCACTGACCATTGGCACGGGTCAGACTGATATTGTCATCGGCGGTTTGGATTAATACTCGGTTAATGTCCTGAAGTTTCAGTGACGTGATGCGACTCTGTGGATTGTATCCAGGTTGAACGCCGGACCGGTTGCCAATATAAGTGAACAGAATAACCAATACGATCAGTGCGTAATTGATCAGCCAGCGTTTCGACATTAATTTCATTTTGTGTAAGCCTTAGGTCTGCTTAATGACGTTTGGTTAACGACTGCGGCGCTTTAGCCAGATACGCAGCCCCAATCCAACCATGAGTAATGGCAGTAGGATCAGAAAAATAATGGCTATAATCACCTGTTGAGTTTGGGATAACTCGAGGCGAGTATCGGGTGCTGCACGTGGGCTAATCGATATAAGATTATCATCATGGCTCAACCAGTTAAATAAGTTAAGGCCTAGCTCAAGGTTTGCACCGTTGCCAAGGTAATTGTTTGACAGGAAGTCAGCATCACCTACTATCGCAATTCTTTGCTGCAATGAACCAAAGTTATCTTCAATAGAAGTCTCCACAGTTGATCGAGAGATAGTTAATCCAATATTAAGCGGGCCGTTTATCTCATCAGCATTGTCACCATTGTGTATTTCACCTTTTAACTCGCCTGTTTCATTCCAGCTAGAGTCGCCACTCATGAGAAAATTAAGTGGCTGCCATTGAGTTTTATCACCGTGGTATTCAATTGCCTGTGTTTGTGGATAGAGCGACAGGCTTGCCACATTTTGGGTGATTGGGTGTCGGGGATATTCGGCTACCAGTGCGAAGTCAACGCGGTCGAGCCCGAGCAATTGGCTATTCGGATCGACAATAATGCCGGGCAAGAATTCGATAGCAAGCGCATCGGCTAAACGATCGATTGGGCTTATGATTGTGCCGGGGTCTGCAAGCCAAAGTAGGTTGCCACCTTTTTCGATATGGTTTTTTAGTAAATCAACTTCGCCTGACAGTAGGGGGACTTGAGGACTAGCGATGACTAAAACATCGGTATTTTGCGGAATACTGCTAACTTCAGTCAGGTTTAAGTTTTCGATAGTATAACCTTGGCTTGCCAAACGTGTCGCAAATTCACTGAAATCATGGTTGGCATCGCTGTATGGATTACGCTCACCGTGACCCTGTAAAAAAACAACCCAACGTTCACCCTGTCGCAACAAGCGTTGAATACTATTAGTCACTTGGGACTCGGTTGCTAATGAAATCTTCTCGCTACGGTCTTGATATTCGATGATGATTTCTGCATCTTGCTGGATATTGTATTGTCGTAATAATTCGGGATAAAGATCAGGGTTTAAGGTTTCAACTTGAATTAAAGGTTGTTGATCCTGATAACGTTGAAATAGTAGATTAAGTATGCCGCCCATTTCATTGCTCGGTGTGGCAAAAATGGTTACTTTCAACGGTTGTTCTAATGATTGAACCAGACGAATGCTTTCTGGCGATAGGCTGTTACGTTGGTTTTTGGTGAGGTCGATAGAGACCGAATACAATTGGCTGAACCATGCCATAACCCCCATCATCAACAAAAACAACGCAAGAAAAACAGTTGATTGCAGGCGAATTTTATTGCGTGTTGTTTTATCCACAATCACAGCAGGCGCTCCCGATCTAATTGGCGAATCGTGAGAACTAAAAAGACGGTGATGAATATTAAGTAGTAGGCCACATCGGCGGTATCGAACAGTCCTTCGAGCATTGACTGATGATGTTGCAATGGAGATAGATAGGATACAACGCTATGATTGTTGGGCAGTGCTTCACCGATCCAGTCGATGAGCCAAAGCATGAGCAGAGCACCAAATGTACCGACGGCGGCAATGGTCTGGTTTTCTGTCAGGCTTGATAGATAAAGCCCTATCGCCGCGAATGAGCTAAGCAATAACAGCATCGAAATATAAATCGACAAGAGCTTGCCAACATCGATTGTGGTGCCGATGAATAACGACAATGGCATCAGCATTAGCAAACTGACCAAGATAAACACAAAGAAAAATAGCCCAAGGAATTTTCCCAGTACAATCTCAGTCATGCTGATCGGTGATGAAATGAGTAAGGTGAGTGTTTTGTTGCGTTTCTCTTCGGCAATAGAGCGCATGGTGATGAGTGGCATGATCATCAGTAATATAATCGCAGCAAGTGAGAATAGGGGCGCAATCACAATATCAGTGACGCCAGGTACATTCTCTAATTGAAATAACTGAGGTTGCAGCAAAAAGAAGTTGTCTATTTGTGCCAGAAACATATAACCCAGTAACACTTGAACCACTGCGAGAATAATCCACGCCAATGGTGACAGGAACAGAGTGCTGACTTCGCGTTTGGCAATGGTCAAAATCATACTCCAGCTTCCTCGGCATGGACTGATGCCCCACCAGAGTTTTCATCCTGAGTAAGCTCGATAAATAAATCTTCCAGTGAGCGTTGGTCGGGAATTAGTTCGAATAATTCCCATTGCTGCTGTACTGATTGCTGAACAATAGCCTGTGCTGGCGACTCGCCATTAAAGAATAGTTTGAAATGATGACTGTCAATTGCGTCCACATGGGTTACCCGATCTATCTGTTTGAGTTGTTCGATAGCAGGGGGGTGATTTAATCCAATTGTAACACTCGGAACCTGACTCAAATTTAAGGCTTCAATAGATGAATGATAAATTAACTCTCCTTTTTGAATGATTTGTACCCGATCACAGGTTGCTTGTACTTCGGACAGAATATGGGTAGATAATATAACGCTATGGTCTTGCCCCAGCGTTTTTATCAAGCGCCGAATATCGCGCATTTGAATCGGGTCAAGACCTACCGTCGGCTCATCCAGTACGACAGCTAGGGGATTGTGAATAATAGCCTGAGCGATACCGACCCGTTGCTGGTAGCCCTTGGATAGATTACCAATCAGACGTTGACCAACATCGGTCAGCCCGCACTGCTGCTTTGACTCATCGATTGCTTTGCTAACAGACTGCTTGTTAATTCGGCGCAACTGAGCGCAATACTTAAGATACTCATCCACACTGGCCTCACGATAAATTGGCGGATGCTCGGGCAAATACCCCATTTGTCGTTTGGCTTCACGAGGTGATTCGATGATGTCAAATCCATTGATGGTGACTTGTCCTTCAGAAGGCGCCAGATTGCCAGTCAGAATTTGCATCGTAGTCGACTTGCCAGCGCCGTTAGGCCCAAGAAAACCTAATACTTCACCCGCATTCAGGCTGAAGCTTAGGTTCTTTATGGCTGGTTGGTTCTGATAAAAGCGGGACAGGTTTTCGACCTGTAGGACAGCGGGTAATGACATATTATACTTGATCAAGTTTAGCTGTCTTATGATACGGGCTTATTGGTTTTATTACAGCCACAAAAAAACCGGCAAAAGCCGGTTTTAATGAATTTAAAAGTCAGATAAGGACTTAAATTATTTAATCTTAGCTTCCTTGTAATCAACATGCTTGCGTACAACGGGATCGTATTTCTTCATGACAAGCTTGTCAGGGGTATTCTTTTTGTTTTTATCGGTCGTATAGAAATGGCCAGTGCCAGCGCTAGAAACCAGTTTGATTAAATCTCTCATTATATTACTCCTAGCACTTCTCGCCGCGCTTTCGCATATCGGCAATAACTGAATCAATACCATTTTTATCAATGATACGCATGCCTCTTGTACAAAGGCGAAGTTTTACCCAACGGTTTTCAGATTCTACCCAAAACTTATGGCTTTGCAGATTGGGTAAAAAGCGACGACGTGTTCTGTTGTTCGCGTGCGATACGTTGTTTCCGGAAACAGGTTTTTTACCTGTGACTTGACATACCCGGGACATGATTTACTCCGTCTTAAATAGCGACATTGCTTTCGAGGGCGCGAACTTTACCAGAACAGACGGGCAGCTTCAACTATTTAAAGATTTAAAAGGCTTTGTTTTTCAGTCTCTTGAGGATTCCTTTTCACGTAGGCTCAATATAAGATGTTACTTGTAATTTTACTAGCCGGATTAAGTCGATGGACATCGTTTTTATACGAGAGTTAAAAATAGAAACAGTGATTGGTATTTACGACTGGGAGCGTAAGGTTAGGCAGACGATTAGCCTTGATATCGATATGGCTACGGATATTCACAAAGCGGCGACGACCGATCATATCGACGATACTTTAAGCTATAAAACGGTCGCAAAGCGTTTGATTGAGTATGTGGAGCAAAGTGAATTTGAGTTAGTTGAGGCGTTGGCCGAGAAAATTTGTGCCATTATTATTGAAGAGTTCAATGTGCCATGGGTCAAACTCACATTGAGTAAACCCGGGGCAGTCAAGGGTTCTCGAGCGGTTGGTGTGATTATTGAGCGGGGTAAAAAACCAGCATGATTAACAATGTCTATATTGGTGTCGGCAGCAATGTAATTGCCAGATATAATATCGGGCGGGCATTAGAAGAAATGCGCGCAGCTTTTGGGGAACTTGACCAATCGCCAGTTTATCAGTCGGCTTCTGTCGGCTTTGATGGAGATGACTTCCTTAACCTGGTTGTTAAGTTTGAGACCAGTCTTGATGTCACCACGGTAGTGAGCCAGCTCAGAGTGATAGAAGATGTGTTGGGCAGAGACCGCACCCAGCCTCGTTTTTCGAAACGGCCTATCGATTTAGATATTCTGTTATATGGCGATATGAAAACAAATCAAACCGGTATTCAGGTGCCAAGAGGCGAGATTCTCGAGTCTGCCTATGTCCTGAGGCCACTGTGTGATCTTTCTCCCCATTTACTTCACCCGCTGCAGCAGCAGAGTTACCTGGAGCTCTGGCAAGCGATGGCGCCAGATGCTCCGCGGCTTGATCTTGTGCAAATGGATTAAAGCATTAATTTGAATCCAATCAAATTAATGCGAAAGCAGCTTAGTCAACTAATGTTTTAAGTGCGTCAACGAGTGCCTGACATTCTTCATCTGTTCCGATCGATATTCTAAGGTGGTTATCAATTCTTTTAGTTTTGAAATGGCGCACTAGGATACCACGCTCTCTTAGTTCACTGTACAGTGTCAGTGCCAATACACTCTGATGCTGCACAAATAAGAAGTTGCTACTGGATGGCAATACGTGAAAGCCAAGGTTGGACAACGCTTTGGTTAGCCAGTCTCTGCTAGCCATTACTTTGTCACTGCATTGTTGGTAATAGGCTTCATCACCAATAGAGGCAATAGCAATGGCGCTGGCAATACTGTCAATTGGGTAAGAGTTAAAAGAGTTCTTTACTCTTTTAAGGCCCTTAATTAAGTCAGCATGACCCAGAGCGTATCCGACGCGCAAGCCAGCTAAACTGCGTGATTTGGACAAGGTTTGGACTACTAGCAAGTTAGGGTGTTGATTAATTAAACGGACGGCTGATTCTGTTCCAAAGCTGACGTAGGCTTCATCAATGATGACGACAGAATGGGTGTTCTCGAGTAGGGTCTCTATCGAATCAAGGCTCAGTGCTATGCCAGTCGGTGCATTTGGATTTGGAATGATGATGCCGCCATTGGGCTGGGCGTATTCTTCCAGTGTGACGCAAAAGTTGTCATCTAATGCGATCGTCTTGAAATCGATCTGATATAAACCGCAATAGACCGGGTAGAAGCTGTAACTAATATCGGGAAACAGCAAGGGTTTCGAACGTTTGAAAAAAGTCTGGAAGCTATGGGCTAAGACTTCGTCCGAACCGTTGCCGATAAAGACTTGATTAGCTTCAAGTCCATGATAGGACGCCAGAGCATTGGCCAAGTCAGTCGATTCAGGGTCGGGATAAGAACGCAGCGTTTCAACACGAAAGGATTCTACAGCTTTCGATACCGCAGGTGACGGTGGGTACGGATTCTCATTTGTATTGAGTTTAATATATTGCATACCCTGCGGTTGCTCTCCCGGTACGTATGGGTTGAGTTGGTGCACGATGTCAGTCCAGTATTGGCTCATTATTGTTTGAGACGTCCTATGTTGAGTTGGTTAAAAGCCGGCCGCCATCAATAGTGATGACTTCGCCCGTAATGTAATCATTGTTGATTAGAAATAATACAGTTTGGGTAATATTGTCTGGATGGCCAATTTTTTGTAACGGAATCTTATCCATAATTAGCTGTTGCTCATCCTCACTTTGATTGGCCTCTGGCCACAGTATAGCACCAGGCGCGATGCCATTAATTCGTACGTCGGGTGCCATATCTGATGCTAGTGATTTGACTAGCATTTGATTGGCGGCCTTGGCGCTACAATACAAACTATGATTTTTTAGTGGCGATATTGCATAAATATCGAGCAAATTAATAATACAGCCATTGGTTTCTTTAAGGGCAGGGTGGCAAGCCTGTGATAAGAACAAGGGTGATTTTAAATTGCTACCGAGTAAGTCGGTCCAATGTTGTTCGGTTATTGACCCTAATGGCGTGGCGTAAAAGCTGGATGCGTTGTTAACTAAAATGTCTAATTGGCCAAAAGTTTGAGACGATTTTTGAGCCAGCGATTCAATTTCGGTTATATCCGACAGGTTAGCTTGATAGCGTATGGCTGAACCGGGTCGCTGACTATTAAGTTCGGCTTCTAGGGTTTGTGCATTGAGGCTTGATGCATGACTCTTATTTCCCCTCGTATTGCCACTCGAAGGGCGGTGATGGATGATGAGATTTGCACCATTTTGATGTAAGGTTCGCGCAATCTGAGCACCAATACGGTTGGCTGCGCCGGTCACCAGAGCGGTCTTTCCAGTCAACATTAGTTTTGCAGGTGATTTTTTTTCAGGCAACATCTTCCAAACACAGAATTTAAGAGAGTACATAAACAGAATGTCATCATATCATTCTCAAGAACAGACGCTAGCGCAATTGCCAGAACCTAGCGCATTAGAAATTAAGCACAGTAGCGAATTGATTGCGCTGATTGTTTGCGAAATCGAGCAGCAGGGTGTCATGTCGTTTAAAGACTATATGAATCGAACTTTATATGAGCCAGGGCTAGGCTACTACAGTGCCGGTATGACAAAAT
Organism: uncultured Gammaproteobacteria bacterium; assembly: GCA_963934675.1. GTDB lineage: Bacteria > Pseudomonadota > Gammaproteobacteria. Next base: position 11,882 of record CAWVZP010000033.1, read on the forward strand.
TTGGAGTAGCGGGTGACTTCATCACCGCACCTGAAATATCGCCTTTGTTTGGGCGTTGTTTAGCTCAGCAATTTGAGTCTATATTCTCACAAGGCTGTGCTCGTCAGGTGCTTGAATTTGGTGCTGGCAGTGGGCGACTATGCGAACAAGTTTTATCGAATTTAACTGCGCCGATCAGTTATAGCATCGTCGAAGTGAGCGCTGATTTAAAACTTCGTCAGCAGCAGTATTTGAAACAAAAAGTTTCCCCAGTGGTATTTGAAAGCATCGAATGGTTAGATTCATTGCCCGAGCAGTTTGATGGCATTATGTTTGGAAATGAAGTGCTGGACGCTATGCCAGTAAACGTCGTTTTAAAAGAAGGCGAGTGGCAAGAGTTAGGCGTCGGGTTTGATGGTGAACGTTTCGTCTGGCAGCCCTATAAAAGTCCAAATGAGTTGGTGCAAAATGATGCAGTCAAAACCATTCAAAAGATAGAGGCTGACCTTATTGCGTCTGGTGTTGGCGCTTTACCAGAGGGGTATTGTACTGAAATTAATCTGAACTACAGCCCTTGGCTCGAAGCGCTGCAGGCGAGCTGTCATCAGGCGGTTATATTGATGATCGATTATGGTTATGAGCAAGTGCAGTATTATCACCCAGATCGCAGTAGCGGTACACTCACTTGTTACTATCGGCATCGAACTCATCCTGATCCTTTCGTTTACCCAGGCTTGCAGGATATCACTGCATTTGTTGATTTTGATGCCTTTGCCGATGCGGCGATTGATACGGGATTCACTGTTTGTGGGCTGGCTAGTCAACGTCAGTTTTTACTCCATAATGGATTGTTAGAGGCAGCCCAAGAATTGAGTGAAGCGGGTGATACGCAGGCACAGATTAAAGTGGCTCAGCAAATCAAAACACTGATGCTACCAGCCGAGATGGGTGAGAAATTTCAAGTAGTTGGGTTACAGAAAAATTTAGATATTGAAATTCCTGCTTTGACTAGTAGCCGATAATGGATATATCTCAAATCATCATACTGGCGATTGTTCAGGGACTTACCGAGTTTTTACCGGTATCGAGTTCGGCACATTTGATTTTGGTGCCGATGCTGGTGCAGTGGCCGGATCAAGGGTTGGTGTTTGATGTTGCGGTGCACGTTGGGTCGCTAATGGCAGTGCTTATTTATTTTCGTATTGAAGTAATTGATATGCTGATAGCCTGGACTCGTAGCCTAGCGGGTGGTGGCGTGACGTCCAATAGCCGTTTAGGTTGGTGGGTGATTTTAGGCACTGTGCCAGCAGTTATTGTGGGTTTTTTGTTTAAAGGTGTTATCGAGTCTGATTTGCGTTCACCGTGGGTGATTGCAGCCACTACTATTGTTTTTGGATTGTTACTTTGGTTTGCTGATACACGCAAGTCAAAACACCGTAGCGAGTATGAATTGAAGCTGCCAGATGTTGTCACGATTGGATTGTTTCAAGCCATCGCTTTGATACCGGGTACTTCGCGCTCTGGCATTACGATGACTGCTGGGCTCCTGCTGGGTATGACTCGCCAGGCGGCGGCGAGATTTTCTTTCTTATTATCCATACCACTTATCCTCGCGAGCGGCGTGTTACAAACAACAGCGCTGACGCAATCGGTGCAAGTGATTGACTGGTTTGCCTTAAGTTTAGCCATTATTTTATCGGCGATCAGTGCGGGCCTTTGTATTCATTTGTTTTTACGCTTAATTGAGAAAGTCGGAATGATGCCTTTTGTGATTTATCGATTATTGCTGGGCGTGGTTTTAATCGCCCTATTGGTTTAGATTTTTGAATAAGCGTTAACATTAGACTTTATGAAACCTTTTATGACTATCCTTTATGACTAGGGAAGCCCAGTTTGAATTACGCCTTAAACCACTCTGGTTTGGGCTGGCTTATGTTCTGTTGCTGGTGGTGGCTATTCTGTCGTTAACGCCGGCTGTTGCTAATATTGGCGGCAGTGATAAGTTGGGACATTTTCTGGCTTATGCGACGCTATCAATGATCTTTAGCGTTATTATTCGGCAGCGTATATCTTTGTTGTGGATTTTATTGAGTCTGATCTTGTTCGGCATTTTGATGGAATACTTGCAAGGCTTAAGCGGGTATCGATATGCCGATCCTAAGGATGCACTGGCTAACAGCATCGGCGTCATCTTTGGTTTGCTGTTTCATTTTTCACCCTTACGGATTTTTTTGCTAAAGGTGGATGCCTACCTACATCGTTTGTGGTTACTTTTGCGTTAGCACCTGTTTCTCAGATTTGATTAGATCAAGTCGGAGGTTCTGTATTGCTTCGCCAAGGGCTTTGCCGTCAAGGTTGCTCTGGATGATTTTACTGATGTCAGCATGACAGAGTTTATCGGCCAGTTGATTAATGAAAGTTGCCTGGGGATAAGGGTTGTTCTCAAAATCTGTTCGGCCACGGACATCAGATAAGCAGGCCTGGAGCATTTTTTTGAAGCGCTCAGGCTTTCGAAAGACATCTGTTTTAGTGAAAAGTTTGAGCAACGTGGTGGGCTTAAGGTCAAATGCGCGATGTATGTGAGTGTGGTATTCCGTTGTGATCAATGCTAACTCAGTATGGGCTTTGGGCACCTTCCAGCGTTTGCAAAAAGACGTCACTAATTTTACGCCACGCTGTTCGTGCCTGTGGTGGCTCGGCAGGATATCAGTGGGAGTCGTCGCTTTGCCTAAATCATGCATTAGCACGGCGAATCGGGTTTCGTTATCAAAATTGAGTTCGGCACTTTTTTCTAGCGCCATCATGACGTGAATGCCGGTATCGATTTCAGGGTGATACTTTGCCGTTTGTGGCACACCATAAAGATTGTCTATTTCAGGAAACAATGAGGCGAGAACGTCGCACTCACGCAATGTCTCAAAGAATATGGATGGATTACTTTCACCGAGTGCGCGTGACATTTCTGACCAAACGCGTTCTGCAACGAGCGTACCCAGCTCACCACTGGTACCTATTTCTCGGATTAACTGAATTGTTTCTGGCGCTAGTTTAAATCCAAGATGGTTAAACCGTGCGGCAAATCGTGCGACTCTCAAAACCCGCACAGGGTCTTCGACAAAGGCATCAGAAACATGACGAAGGATGCGTTTTTCGATATCCGCTTGGCCACCATAGGGATCAATTAAATTTCCGTCTTCGTCTTCTGCTATTGCATTGATGGTTAGATCACGACGTAATAAATCTTGCTCGATAGTAATTGTTGGGTCAGTATTAAAGTCAAAGCCATGATAACCAGGGGCGGTTTTTCTTTCGCTACGGGCGAGTGCATATTCCTGTTTTGTTTTCGGATGCAAAAAAACAGGAAAGTCTTTACCAACCGTCTGATAGCCTGCGCTTCGCATGTTATCGACAGTCGTGCCAGTAACAACCCAGTCGATGTCGACAATAGGTAGACCGAGCAAATGGTCGCGTACACAGCCGCCTACCTTGTATATTTTCACTCTTTTGGTTTAACGGTGGCGCTGCGGTTAATCGAATGATTTTGCCTGAAGTTATCGTAGTGTTTATTGCGGTTGAATAAGACGTTAATGTTCTGAATGTATTGCGACAGACTCGTTGTGCCATGATCATCGTCATTGCAAACGCTCGGTGTTTGCAATGAGCGGTAATTATCCATGGTGAACAGTTTGCCAGGCAAATTTTGTAACACCAAGGCTTGCAGTCTTGACAGTCCGTTGCCTAACGGGACGATGCGGCAGGTGAGCCCCATTGATGCTGTAATTAATTCTAAAATTTGTTTTAGGGTAAATACTTCAGGGCCACAAAGCGGGTAGCGTTTGCCATGGGTCGTTTTATCATTAATGGCATCGACGACTCTTGTAACTAAATCGCCAACGAAAATGGGTGCTAATTTGCTATGGGCGCAAGCCAATGGAAAGAAGCCAGTGCAGTGTTTTAAAATGCCCGCAAATTGGTTGATGAATTGATCATTTAGACCAAACACGACTGATGGTTGAAAGCTGGTGACATGCAGCTCTTCTTGGCCAAAGGTATGTAGTAGATTCTCACCCTCGCCTTTGCTTCGCAAATAAAGGCTAGTGCCACGCGTTTGATCAGCACCAAGAGCACTTAAGTGTAGTAGGCGTTTGACTTTATTGTGAGTGCAGGTTGAGACTAACGTCTTAATAAAATTAACGTGTACTTTTCTAAAGTCGCCTTTTTTGCGTTCGTGCAATATGCCGATTAAGTTGATGGCAGTATCTTGATTTTGGCATAACTGATCAAGTTGGCTGTTATTAAACACATCTGATTCTACTACTTGAATGTTGGCATGAACCGATAGTGCTCTGTGTCGATGCGGTCGCCTACAAGGGATGGTTACCACGTGGCCCTTATTGGCGAGCTCAAATGCTAATTGATGGCCAATAAAGCCACTGCCACCTAATAATAATACTCGTTTGGAATGCATTCAGAAGTTGTCTCAGCTTTTTGGTGGTTTGCTTTTATTGGTGTTGTTGCTTCGCCGGCGTTGTGGTGAACGCCCTTTGGGTGGGCTTTTGCCATCTTTAGCCTGTTGTGGTGGTTTCGACTTTTTCATTCGAACCGGTGGTAACGGTATTTCGACCAGTTCATTGGTGATGGGCATGGTTGGCAGTGAGGTTTTGATGTAATGCTCGATGTCCATCAAGTTCATTGCATAATCTTCACAGGCAAAGCTAATAGCGGCACCTGAGTTGCCAGCACGTGCGGTTCTCCCTATACGATGCACGTAATCCTCACCTTGATCGGGCAGGTCATAATTGAAAACGTGAGTGACATCGGGAATATGAAGTCCGCGAGATGCGACATCAGTTGCAACAAGGATTGAATATTCACCTTGATGAAACTTTTTCAACAGGCTCTCCCGCTTACTTTGCTGGATATCACCTGAAATGACGGCGGCCTCGAGTCCATTGCCCTGCAGATACTCCCAAATTCGAATTGTGGCGTGCTTTGTGTTGGCAAAAATAATGCTGCGCTCAGGTTTAAGCTGTTTGATTAAGCCAATTAATAAGGGGATTTTCTCCTGATTTGAGGGATGGTAAACCGTTTGCGTAATGCGTTCTACTGCGGGTGTATCGGATTGAATCTGAATCAGCTGTGGCTCATTCATATGTTCATAAGCCAGTTCCAGAACCTTATGTGCCATAGTGGCAGAATACAACATATTCAATCGTTTCTCAGGTTCAGACAAACGGCGCAGCATAAAACGAACATCTTGAATAAAGCCCATATCGAACATGCGATCAGCTTCGTCGAGAATCAGCACTTCGACAGACTTTAAGTTGAAAAACTTCTGTTTGAAAAAATCGATCAAACGGCCTGGCGTGCCGATGAGTATGTCAACCCCTTCGTCAAATTGGCGCTTTTGTTGTTCGTATGCTTTACCGCCGTAGCAAATGCCGAGTTTAAGCGGAATGTCGATTAACAATGCGCTAGCATCCGTATGAATTTGTAGTGCTAGTTCGCGAGTAGGGGCGAGTATTAACGCTCGAGGTTTACCCGGTGTAGACACGACTTGGTCAGCTAACAGTAGTTTTTGCGCACAGGCAAGTAGGAAGGCCATTGTTTTGCCAGTGCCTGTTTGCGCTTGACCTGATACATCAATGCTCTTTAACAGTAATGGTAGGGACTCGGCTTGAATGGGCGTGCAATGTTTGAAATTTAGCTTGTCCAGAGCGGCCAACAGGCGTGCATCCAGTGCTAATGAACTGAACTCGATGTCAGTTAAATGTTGGTCACTCATAGGTTTAGGGTCTTCTCTTAATAGACGTTGCAAACGTCTATAGTATCAAATTGTAAAATAATCTGCGCTTGTGATTTGAAAAATGAGTCAAGCATCCATATATAGGCATTTGAGAGTCATTGACTGGAAAATTCTGGATGTATTTTAGAATTAGTCGTTATTGACAGTTAAAACTGATGATATTAAATTGGTAATCAATAGGATATACCTTTATTAATTGCACCTTATTGATTTGCCCATAGTTCGGAGAAACACGTGAGTGATAAAATTGTTTACCTTTCAGATGAAAGTTTTGAAGCCGATGTACTGCAAGCAGACGGCCCTGTCCTGGTCGACTACTGGGCTGAATGGTGTGGTCCTTGCAAAATGATTGCGCCAATTCTGGAAGAGATTGCGACAGAGTATGATGGACGTGTAACGGTTGCCAAACTTAATATTGATGAAAATGCGGATACCCCCCCTAAGTATGGTATTCGAGGCATTCCTACCTTAATGTTATTTAAAGCTGGCGCGGTTGAAGCAACTAAAGTGGGCGCGTTATCAAAGTCTCAGTTAACTGCTTTCATTGATAGCAATATCTAGATAAAAAAATTATAATAATAAATATTCCAAATAGGGCCGCCATTGTGGACGGCTCTATTTTATTGTGCTAGTCTTTGAACAGCATTCGCCATCCTTCCAAATCGGCGATTTTAAAAAAAGCTCATAATTCATTACCTTTTCCTGACTTTTTAGTCCAATAATCCGTCTGAATTTCCCCTAAAACTTTCCTTGTGCATTCTTTATTATGAACCTTAGTGACCTTAAGCAAAAAACCGTTCCCGAA
>CAWVZP010000034.1:0-18383 GCA_963934675.1 uncultured Gammaproteobacteria bacterium
CATCGCATATTAAAGAATCTGTTGAGAGTGTCATAGATGACTATACGAATCATCTGACCAGGCCCGAGACGCTTGTGTCCCAGTTACTGCCATAATTGAAGATGGACTTAGATGTCGGGTCGAGGCATCCGATGGAACTCCAATCGTAACTGATGTGCTAACCGGAATTGGTGGGGGCGTATTGGGGCCGTCACCGGGTCGGCTATTCAGGGCTGCCTTGGCGAGCTGTGATGCTACATTACTGACCCTGCGCGCTTGATCAGACTGGGGTGACCATTTCGACACTTGAGGTAACGGTTGAGGGCGATCCGGACGATATTGGTGTGCTGGGTTTTCTAGGTATCGATGAGTCAATTCCAGCAGGTTAGCATGGCTTAAAAGTTCGCTATCGTATTGGTTCCGACGATGAGCGCCAGAACAGCTGCATCAACTCGTCGCACGGGTTGGGGCTCATGCACCTGTTGGTGATAGTGTTAATCGAGACGTACCATTGAAGGCTGAGGTTGATATAGTGTAAAGAAAAGCCGGAGAATCTGTCTTGCCAACTAAAAAATAGAAGCCTCACTTTTATCGATCTGGCTGAGGTAACACTGCTGCGTGACATTACTAAGACTTTCGTTAGTTTCATCTCATTGGACTTAATCTTATATTCAACTATGCTTATTAGATATTGGAGTTATATAAATCCCAACTAGTAAATGGATGTGCTACCTAAATGACTGAGAAAATAGATCTTCGCGACCTGCTTTTAGAAGTTGAATGCCTTCGCAAAGAACTTCATAGTCTGACTCAAACAAAAAATGATCTCCTAATCTACAAACAACAGTTTAACGCATTCTTTGATAACGCACCTGTAGAAGCATCCTTAAAGGATCGAGAAGGTCGATATATCAGAGTCAATAAGCAAGCAGAGAAGCTTTTGGGGGTCAAAAGTGAAGATCTAGTGGGATTACTCCCAGCTGGTATTTTATATCCTGATCTGGCGGCTGCTACACGAGAACATGATCTATCAGTTTTAAACTCTGGAAAACCCGAGACGCGTGAAGTAATAACCAAATTGGCTAACGAGAATCAATTACGAACCTTTTCAGCAATAAAGTTTCCAGTCTTCGATAGTAATGGAGAGGTCGATGGCCTGGGTACACTAGTGACCGAAATTACTGAAAAAGTAAAATCTAAAGACGAGCTTCTGAAAAGTAACATTTTATTTAGTCAGTCGGAGGCGATGGGTAACATGGGCCACTTTTGTTGGGATCGCAAGCGGGATAAAATGCTTTCTTGTTCAGTTCAGTTGGCAAAAATCTATGATTTGACTATCCCCGAAGCACTAGATTATTTCATTAGTACAGATGCAGACGTCGACTTAATTCACCCAGATGACAAGGAGCGCTACATAAAATGCTTCTATCTTTATGACGGGCGACGCAAAAAAATTAATATTGATATTGAATACAAAGTTTTCACCCTCTTGGGGAATACGCGCCATGTCCATTTACGTAGTGAGCTTGTGCTTGATAATGATGGCGCACCATCACATTCGTTCGGTACCGTTCAAGATATAACTGCGCGTAAACAAACCGAAGAAAAGCTACAGAAAAGCAACGAAAGATTGGAAATTGAAATAGAAGATCGCAAAAACACTGAAACTGAATTGCGGGCAAGCCAGAAGCAACTGAAGTCCGCTTGTGATTTGGCCAAGTTGGGCTATTGGGAATGGGATTTGGTACGTGATTGTTCAACCTACTATTCCAACGACCTGTACGACATACTTGACATAGACCCTGGCACTGTTGTGGATGGTCAGTTGGCGGGTAGCGAGGATCGTAAACACATTCACCCAGAGGATTTGGAACTCTATTACAGTGTTACCAAGTTTTCTGGCGGTAAAGTAGATCAATTTGATATTGAGTATCGAGCCATAAGGCGGAATGGAGATATAACTTTTCTCCGAGAAATAGGGCAAGCGATCAGGAATGATAGCGGTGATATTGTCCGGTCTATTGGGATCATTCTGGACAATACCGATCGAATACAAGTTGGAGCAACCTTGCGTCAAAGTGAGAATCGCCTACGCTCGCTGGTTTCTTCATCCCCAGTCTGCATTCACGAGATTGATCTTGAGGGTAAGCTGGTGTCTATGAACCCATCTGGGCTCAAAATGATGGGTGTAGAAATTGAGTCAGAAATTCTGGGTTTAAATTATCTTGATTTTCCGATTTCGGAAGATCGAGAACGAGTATCTGAATTAATGGATAATGCCAAACAGGGGCAAGGTTCGATATTCGAGTTCAGCGCAGCTGGTGAAAATGGTATTTTACATTTATTAAGTAGTTTTGAACCGATTAATGACGAAGATGACAACATCGCCCGATTGATGGGTGTGACACAGGACATTACAGCGCGCAAAAAGGTTGAAGAGAAACTCAGCTACCAAGCCAGCCATGATGCCCTGACTGGATTGATCAATCGCGCTGAATTTGAGCAACGCACGAAGCGCCTGCTCTCCACGATCCAGAGCGACAAGGCTGAACACGCAATGTGCTTTCTGGATCTCGACCAGTTCAAAGTCATCAACGATACTTGTGGTCACATCGCAGGCGATGAGTTATTACGTCAACTGGGGGGCTTCTTCGAAATATTGTGAGAAATCGAGACACCCTGTCAAGACTCGGTGGAGACGAGTTTGGCGTGTTGATGGAGCACTGCGTGCTTGATCAGGCTCACCGTGTCGCCGATGCAATTTTTAATGCGATCAACGAGTACCAATTTTTCTGGGAGGGAGAGGCGTTTCGAATTGGGGTTAGCATTGGCCTGGTTGCGATTAACGACGCCACCGATAGCTATACCGATTTGTTTAAGCAAGCCGACGCAGCTTGCTATGTGGCGAAGGAGTTGGGAAGAAACCGTATTCATGTTTATCACCCTGATGATGTCGAACTGGCTATTCGTCAAGGTGAAATGCAATGGGTTGGGCGTATTAACCATGCCCTAGAAGAAGATAGATTGTGCCTTTATGCGCAGCCTATCAAGTCGCTGAATGGCGATGCTTTAAAGCATTATGAGCTGCTGGTGAGGATGCTGGATGAACAAGGTAAAAGCATACCACCGGGTGCCTTTTTGCCGGCGGCAGAGCGTTATAACTTAATTGAAAGAATCGATACCTGGGTAGTTGAACATGCCATTAGTATGATGAGTTCTCATTTGGCTTTTGTAGAACAGGTAAATTTCATCTCCATTAACCTGTCGGGGCCTTCAGTGGCTAATGCTCAATTTATGTCCACGATTATTGCCTTGATCAGTGAATCTAATATTGACGCCAACAAGATTTGTTTTGAAGTCACCGAGACTGCGGCTATATCTAACTTGCTTGCTGCCAGCACATTCATTACTGCCCTGAAAGATTTGGGGTGTCGGTTTGCGCTCGATGATTTTGGCAGTGGCTTATCGTCATTTGGATATCTGAAGAACTTGCCGGTCGATTATTTGAAAATCGACGGTATGTTTGTGAAGGACATGGTTGATGATCCGATTGATAAGGCAATGGTGAGGTCAATCAATGACATCGGTCATGTGATGGGCATGAAGACTATCGCCGAATTTGTAGAAACCGATGCCATCATGGAACAGGTAAAAGAGGTTGGCGTCGACTATGCTCAGGGATACAGTATTGGCAAACCCACACCGTTTAAAGACGTTATTAATCAATTTGAAGATCATCTTTAGTTATTTCAAATAATGGGTTAGGGCCCTCGATAGCCCAATAGGCTTACCCTCACGAACGAATTAGATACAGGTGACAATAATTTTAGTGGCTTTCGTCAGACTCATCAGCCGCAATTCTCTGGCAGTTAATGAACCTTGCAAACGTCATGAATGTAAAGCTCGTCGAACGAATGAAGGTCCTTTTCAGGTCGGGTTCTATCGAGGGAGAAAAAGACGAGGTGGGTGACATTTTGAACAGTTAGGGATTGATAAAAAGGCTTGTTACATCGGATCTACTTTGTCTTTTATGTTTCATATTTGCAACTATCCAACCTCTATACCAGTATCTGATTTATGACTGCTAACAACCTATGTTTACACTTGTGAACTACTGTATATCAACAAGATATTTGGAACTTTCAAAAGTAAGTGTGTGGATAGAAATATTGACTACAAATCATTGAAAATAATACCAAAACCCACCAACCTTTAAGTCAAAAAATTTCGATTCAGGTCTTTATTTGCCACAAGAAATGTTCTTAAATAGTTTCATAAACCTGGTCAATACTGTTGATATTCGGGGTGGCAATGAGTGGCAGGTGCAAATTAGCTTATCAATTTTTCATAATGGCAGTTGCCACATTGGACGAGGCAATATTTCTAGCTTCCATCAGGTAAAAATGCAAAGGTGTTATAAATTATTATGGAAAATAAGGAGTTAAAATAGACCAAGTGCAAAATAGTACTGACAACCCGGTCCGTAACATGACAATTACCTATGTTATTACCCTTTCGGTTATTGCTGGATTTTCAATATTGATTCATTTTATGCTGGATCGGATTATTGAAGAACAAACGGACATTGCAAGCATAGTGAATATCAGTGGCCAGCAGCGCATGTTATCCCAACGTACCAGTTTGTTCACAGTCGAATATTTGTCTTCTGGAAAAGTTGAGTTTAAACAAGAAGCTATAAATTCATTAAAGACGATGAAAGAAAATCACACCTTTTTGTTAAGGCATCATTTTAGCGCCATGCAAAATAATCAAGAATCGCCCCTGTCTGAATCGATGTATCAGCTTTACTTTGGTAAGCCCCACCAGGTTGATCTAAAGCTCAGAGGGTTCAGTGAATTGATAATGGATGCTCTAAATAATGACTTGCCCAAGGGCAATGAAGAACGCCAATATTTAGAAACTATTTTTTGGAATTTAGCACACAATACGATATTAGACAGTCTAAATACAGTGGTTGACCAGTATGAAACAGAGAGCAGGGATAAGGTCAATGAACTTCGTCAAGCTCAGCAATTGGTGTTTTTTGTTATTCTCTTTACGCTGTTAACTGAAGCTCTGTTTGTTTTTCGTCCCATGGTGGAAAAAATCAGGCGTTTAGGAAAACAAGCCGACCGGGACTACTTGACTGGGCTGCTAAATCGTCGCTCGTTCGAATTGTTAGCTGAAAAAACCTTCTCAATGGCCGTTCGCAACAAACAGGTGTTCAGTCTTATCACCTTTGACATTGATCGTTTTAAAATAATTAATGATACCTATGGCCATGATGTAGGAGATAAGGCTATCCAGCATATAAGCGAGCTTATAATATCAGGTAGCCGTGATTCTGACATTGTCTCTAGATTTGGTGGTGAAGAGTTTGTAGTCATGTTGCCAACAACTAACCGAGAAAATGCCAATGTAGTAGCTGAAAAGATACGCAAGAAAATTCAAAATAGTCCATTTACATTGAACGGATTAGTTATTGAGATGACCGTTAGCGGCGGAGTCAGTCAATACCTGAGAACTGAAAAAGGGTGGTTTGCTTCGTTAAAGAGATCAGATAAGGCTTTGTATCAAGCAAAAAAATCGGGGCGTAATAGAACCTGCGTGGTTTAAAAGTTTCGGCTAAGTGTTTTTTCTATAGACGATGAAAGCCGAGTTATATGGGAACCTATCTATATCTATAATAGGTTAAGTCTAAGTTAGTCTGTATTCATAATTAAGAAATGTTCTATTTTGAACGGTCTTTCGGCAATTATATTAACCCCTTAACAACCGGTAAACCTTTGCGTTTGGCAAGCCACGGCTTGGCTGAAAAACATCACAGTAATGGGTTTCTTACTCGAAAGCAGCCACCTGCATTTGAAAGAATTGGGAAATTCTTGATCGTGAGGAGTTTAACTATGGGCTATAACAATTATTCCGTTGTTTGTGCAAATACGTCTGAACTGATGCCAATGTGCTGAATAATGTAAGAATCGCCATTGATCACTAAGTTAGCTTTTATGACAGCAGGTCCTGTGTCGAAAACCACAGGAACTTTATAGGAAACGATGTCAACATCTCCTAAGCCTTCGCTAAACTCTACGCCCTTGGCGCCAAACTGAGGCTTTCCACTGGATTGAAATTTTCCAAGTTTAGTAAATAGTAGGAAAGTGTTGCGGCCTATTTCAGTTTCAAAAGCTGACTGAGCTTGTGGCGTTAGTAGCGGCTTTAGCTTGGAATATTTCCAGCTCGTAATTGCGGGCAAGTGCTTTTCAAAATAGGGCACAACAGTTTCGTCATATTTATCTGCCGAAATGCCATACATGGAAGCATATAAGGCCACACCAGCAATCATTAATGCTAAAAATAGAAGTGTTCGTTTTAATAGATCAGGCATGCTAAGAATCGTAGTGTCAGCAGAGGACGTCGGAATTTAGCATAAATTAGTACAAGATAATATATTCAAGCTGAAAGTTTAGGGCACTGGTTTAAGCCAGGCATAGACAACTTTAGGGCACTTTCTTAGGTTAGCCACTCAACGAGCTCATTTGCACTTTTATCAATGGAGGAAAATTTGATATCAGGCTAGTTTGGTCCCATTGGATACGCTGCTGTCGGGAACAGCCAGTACTACAGCGCCATCCTCCCGATGAAAACCGGTGATTAAACACTCAGAGCGCATAGGACCAATTTGTTTCGGTGGGAAGTTGATGACGGCAACAACCTGACGGCCGATTAGTGAGGCGCGGTCATATAGATCGGTAATTTGAGCGCTCGATTTTTTAACTCCAATATCTTTACCAAAATCCACTCTTAATTTATACGCAGGGTTTCTCGCCTCGGGAAAGTCCTCCACTTCAATAATAGTACCGACATGAAGGGCTACTTTTTCAAAGTCATTCCAGCTAATATTTTCCATTTAAGTTTCCGGTCATTTGTTTGGGGTTTAAACCAAGGTTTTTTTGAAACCATAAACGCCTAAGTCTGGCCTATACTAAGTAATAACTCACTCTGTATAAAGACATGTAGCTGTTTATTTTTTCTTTTAAACAGCGTCATCATTGCGCTAATGGCGAGTACATCCTTATCCATTTTGTTACCCATACCTAAATAACGGGCATCTACATTATTAACGGCGAATAGTCGGCTAAAGGTACTGCCAAACAGAAAGTAAAACCTCTCTAGAATTTAAATGGCGATAGCGATAAATGCGATAACTATAAAAAACACTTAAAATGTATAACTCAAATTCTTCTGCGAAGTTAACTGGTTTCGGTTTTTTTCGGAATGATGATATTGACCACCATTATTACTAAAAAAACGGATACTTGAAATTTTGATACAAGCTAAAAATGGTTCGCCAAACTGCTATAATTGGTTTTAATCCTTTAGAGTGTGGAGATCATGCTTCCAATTTCCAACTATGTATCGATCCCCGATTCGGAAATAGAGTTACAAGCTATTCGCTCACAGGGGCCGGGTGGCCAAAATGTCAATAAGGTTTCCACCGCTATTCACCTTCGATTTGATATAGCGAACTCATCTTTACCCGCGTTTTATAAAGAGGAACTGCTCAAGTTAAACGATAACCGTATCAGTAAAGAGGGCATTATCGTCATAAAGGCTCAGGCCTCTCGAAGCCAGACCCAAAATCGGGAAGAGGCGCTGGGTAGGCTGCAAGCAATGGTGAAAAGTGTTGCGGTGACACAAAAGAGGCGTCGGCCGACTAAGCCAACCAAAGGCTCGAAACTGAGAAGAGTCGATGGTAAGACTAAGCGTGGCCAGCTTAAAACTTTAAGAGGTAAAATCGACCATTAACTCACGATTGGCTTTTAGGATGTTGAGATAATAGCGGGGTTTTATATGGAAGCATCAGTTACTGAATCGAACTTATGGTTATCGATTCTGCTAGCAATACCGCCAATCCATGTCGTTTATATGTGCATCAGAGTCGGAAATCCATTGTTGTGCTACGGACCATTCTGTTTAAATTGGGAGTATAGAAATAAGACTGCCATTGTTATAAACCCAGTATAAAATTCAATAATAATAATGTGCTAATTTACTCATCACACACATGAAGACGAACGACGCTTATGCATTATTCTGCCCTCAGCCTAGTCAAGCAGGCACTCACTGGCAATCGTGGCTGGACCCGAGCCTGGAGAAACCCTGACCCTAAAAAACAATATGACGTTATCATTATTGGTGGTGGCGGACATGGCTTGGCGACAGCTTACTACTTGGCAAAGCTACACGGCATTACCAATGTTGCTGTGCTTGAAAAGGGCTATATTGGTGGCGGTAATACTGGCCGTAATACAACGATTATTCGTTCCAACTATATGCTCAATGCTAATTCACAGCTCTATGAGCACTCAATGAAACTGTGGGAAGGCTTGAGCCAAGACTTGAACTACAACGTAATGTTCAGCCAGCGCGGGATCTTAAATTTGATTCATACCGATGCCCAGCGTGATGCCTTTTCGCGTCGTGGTAATGCGATGTTATTAAACGGTGTAGATGCCGTTATGCATGATGCTGAAGGCGTTAAAAAACTAATGCCTCATCTTGACTTTACTCAAAACACACGCTTTCCAATTCAAGGTGGACTGGCTCAGCCACGTGGTGGAACAGCGCGTCACGATGCAGTTGCCTGGGGTTATGCTCGCGGTGCCGACCAGCTAGGGGTTGATATTATTCAGAAATGTGAAGTAACAGGCATCAAACGCGACGGCGATAAAGTGTTGGGTGTTGAGACTTCTCGTGGCTTTATTGGTGCGGGTCAGGTTGGTGTCGCAGTGGCCGGTAACTCAAGCAAAGTATTTGACATGGTGGGCATGAAACTACCGATCGAAAGCCATGTTTTACAGGCTTTCGTAACCGAAGGTATTAAGCCATTGGTAAATACCGTTTGTACCTTTGGTGCCGGACATTTCTATATTAGTCAGTCGGATAAAGGTGGCTTGGTATTTGGCGGTGACCTCGATGGTTATAACACTTACGCTCAGCGCGGTAATTTACCTACCTTTAATCACGTCGTAGCGGGCGGCCTCACTATGATGCCCTGTTTGTCCCGTCTGCGTATTTTACGTCAATGGGGCGGTGTCATGGACATGTCGATGGATGGTTCGCCCATCATCGGAAAAACATCTATCGATAATCTGTATATGAACGGCGGTTGGTGCTATGGCGGATTCAAGGCAACGCCAGGATCCGGTTGGGTTTTTGCGGACACTATCGCTAATGATAAGCCACACAATTTGAATAAATACTTCACGCTTGAGCGTTTCCGTGATGGTTATCCGCTTGATGAAAATGGCGCTGGCGCCTCACCTAAAGCGCACTAAAAGGATATGACATGTTAAGAATCGAATGCCCCTGGTGTGGGGTTCGTAATGAAGATGAATTCGCTTATGGTGGAGATGCTACTGTAGAGCGTCCGGCTCAAGATGCTTCGAACGAAGAGTGGAGTCGCTTTGTTCACACGCGTAATAATCCGTCGGGAGAGCACACCGAACACTGGCAGCATGTTAATGGCTGTCGGGCCTGGATTATAGTGGTACGTAATACGGTAACGCATAAGATAAGTAGCACTGCACCTGCTTCGCCAATATTGCCGTTTGCCGATAATATGATTAATCAGGGGACCTAAAGCGTGACACAGAAATTTCGTACCGCCGCAGGCGGACTAATAGACCGTAATCGACCGATTACATTTCACTTTGATGGCAAAACCTATCAGGGTTTCCATGGTGATACATTGGCTTCGGCCTTGATCGCTAACGGTCAGCATTTGGTTGCACGTAGTTTCAAATATCACCGTCCGCGTGGTTTTTTGACCGCAGGTTCGGAAGACCCAAATGCCCTTGTTGAGCTGCGCACTGGTTCGCGTAAAGAGCCAAATACTCGTGCTACAACCATCGAGTTGTTCGATGGATTAGAAGCAAAAAGCCAAAATCGCTGGCCATCACTAGCCTTTGATGCGATGGCAATTAACAACCTTTTCTCACCCTTATTGTCCGCCGGTTTTTACTACAAAACCTTCATGTGGCCAGCTTCTTTCTGGACCAGCGTCTATGAGGTTGTCATCCGGAAGGCTGCAGGTTTGGGTGTCGCCCCGACCGAAGCAGATCCTGATCAGTACGAGCAATGTCACGAACATTGTGATTTGCTCATCGCAGGCGCAGGCCCTGCTGGTATTGCTGCCGCTCTGGCAGCAGCTGCAACTGGCGCGCGCGTCGTTATTGCCGACGAGCATCCTTTAATTGGCGGCTCGCTCAATAGTGAGCAATTAACCATCGACGGCAAGTCAGGCGTCGAATGGGCCGCCGAACAAATGGAAAAGCTATCTGCGATGGATAATGTTCGCGTCATGACCCGAACAACTATCTTTGGTTACTACGATCACAACACGCTGGCAGCTATCGAAAAGGTCAACGACCATGTTTCAATTCCAGCGGCTGGTCAAGTGCGTCAACGCATGTGGATTATTTATCCAAAGCGTGTCGTCATCGCAGCGGGCGCTACCGAGCGTCCACTGACGTTTGGTAATAACGATAAGCCTGGCGTCATGTTGGCTTCTGCTGCACGTATCTATGCTAACCAATACGGTGTTAAACCCGGTACGCGTGCGATTGTCTCGACCAATAATAACGATGCCTATCGTACGGCGATCGACCTGCATAAGGCCGGTGTTCAGGTTGTCGCGGTTGTTGATTCGCGGGCTAATCCAGATGCGCCTTTAGCGGCTCAACTTGACGCAATTTCGATACGACTGATAACCGGAAAAACCGTTGGTGCGGCTGAAGGCAGACAACACGTTGCTTATGCGCAACTGGTTTCTACCGATGGTCAAACAACCGAGCCTGATCGCATAGACTGTGATTTAATCGCAACATCTGGCGGCTGGAATCCAAACGTGCATTTGCACAGTCAGTCAGGTGCTAAGCCGGTTTATGACGATGCCATTGCCTCATTTGTACCGGGCATATCGCGCCAGGATGAGGTATCTGTTGGTGCAGCCAAAGGCAGCTTTCATCTTCAAGACTGCCTTGATCAAGGTCATGCGGCTGGGGTTGATGCGGCGAAAATGGCAGGGTTTAAAGTCAAAGCCAAATCGAAAAAGGCAGCAACAGCGGGTGACGATGGAGTCTATGAAATCGAAGCACTGTGGGTTTCACCCACGCCATACAATAAGTCCTATAAGCAATTCATAGACCAACAAAACGACGTTAAAGTCAGTGATGTTCAATTGGCCGCCCAAGAAGGTTTCGATTCGGTAGAGCTGTTAAAGCGATACACAACCCAAGGCATGGCAACGGATCAGGGCAAAACTAGTAATGTGAATGCATTGGCGGTGCTTGCCGGGCAGCGTGGTGATCCAGTACCGGAGGTCGGTGTTACTACATTCCGTCCGCCCTATGTACCGGTAGCCATGGGTGTATTCGCAGGACACGCTGTTGGGCATGATTTTATGCCAGTAAGACGTACCGCGATTCATGATTGGAATGAGAAAAATAATGCCGTATTTATCGAAGCCGGCATGTGGTTACGGGCACGTTACTATCCACAAAAAGTGGGCGACACGATCAATGATTGTTACATTCGCGAAACTAACAATACTCGTGGTAATGTTGCTTTAGTTGACGTTACGACACTCGGTAAGATTGATATTCAGGGCCCCGATGCACCAGAGTTTCTTAATCGGCTCTACATTAATAACTGGTTAAAGTTACCCATCGGTCGCGCTCGTTATGGCGCTATGTTGCGTGAAGACGGCATGACATTCGATGATGGCACGACATCCCGTCTGGCCGAAAATCATTTTTTTATGACGACGACAACGGCCAACGCCGCTCCTGTTCTATCGCACATGGAGTACTATCATCAGACCGTATGGCCAGAGCTAGACGTCGTGTTCTGCTCAGTGACTGAACAGTGGACAGGCATTGCAGTGGCAGGGCCAAACAGTCGTAAGCTACTGCAAAAAGTGCTCGATATCGATATCACTAACGAAGCTTTTCCATTCATGGCCGTTGGCGAATGCAAAATGAACAGCATTGCTGGCCGTCTGTTCCGTATCAGCTTCTCGGGTGAATTGGCTTATGAGCTAAACGTGCCAGCTGACTTTGGCGAGCAAGCCTGGATAGAGTTATTAGAAGCCGGCAAGGAAATGGGTGTTACCACCTATGGTACAGAAGCATTGGGTACGATGCGTATCGAAAAAGGCCACGTCGCCGGTTCGGAACTCGATGGTCGCACCACAGCAAAAGACTTGGGGCTGGAAGGCATGGCTAACCGAAGCAAGCAGTTTATTGGCAAGCAAAACTCTGAACGTCCGGGCCTATTGGCCGAAGGTCGTTTACAGGTAGTCGGATTCAAATCGTTAGAACCAGGTGTAAACCTTCGAATTGGTGCCCATTTGGTTGACGATAGCGTCAAACTCGATAGCGTTAGCCAGTCTCAAGGTCATATCACTGCAACTACCTACAGCCCATCACTAGGGTGTGGTATTGCACTGGGCTTGTTAAAAGATGGTGCATCTAGACACGGTCAGCAGATCGATGCGGTATTCCCGCTCGATGATGAAAAAGTTCGCGTTGAAATATGCCACCCCGTGTTTATTGATCCAAAGGGAGAACTCGTCCGTGCCTAATTCTACTCCAGCAGCAGCCGTGAGAGTCTCGCCACTACTGTCGATCAACAGTGATGCTATCGTTGACTGTAAAGGCTTGCGTCTCGAACAGCGCCCTTTTCTAACCGTCATTCAAGTGCTCGCTTTTGCCAAACAATACGAAGGAACGGCTAAGGCGGTCACCGAGGCACTGGGTATTGAATGCCCAACTAAACCAGGTGTTTGCCATTCAAAAGAAGGCATTCAAGTCACTTGGAATGGTCCCAACAATTGGATTGTTATTTGTGAACACGATGACTTGTTACTCGCCAAACTACAAAACGCAGTAGGCAACTTAGCCGCAGTGGTTGATCAAAGTCATGGTCGTTGTGGTCTTCGTTTGAGTGGTGTTCATGCCCGTACGGTGATGGTCAAAAATTGTGCGCTAGACTTTCATCCTGATTTTTTCAAAGCGGGAGACAGTGCATTAACGTCAGTTGCTCACATGAACGCATTGATTATTCAAGTCGACGACGAAAGTTATGATCTGTTTATCGCTCGCAGTTTAGCGCGTTCGTTTGCGCATGCGATCGAGCATAGTTGTGCCGAGTTTGCAAAAGCCTAAAGCAATTTGGTTATAAAGAAAAAGACCGTCGCAGGATAGCCCGCAACGGTCTTAAGAGTTCTGCCGGACTTTTCGACCGAATGAAGTGAACCGTTGTTTTACTCCATAAAGTAATTGAAAAATCTGGCCAAAATAGCATTTCCGCATGACTGCTTGGATGCAGCGGTTCGGCGTCCCGAAGGTGAAATCATAGAAGAGGGGTCGTCGAGTAGATTTATCCTAAATCCGACAAGCGCCGAGGTTCAGGACGAACGAAATTAGTGCCTTTAAATATCCCAATATACTCAACATCACTGTTGACAAGAATCACCAAAACTTGCTTCTTTTTTTGTCGAAATCACTTATGCTTAGATGAGTTACAGCTCGGTTATTGAGGGTTCATTCATGTCAGCATCTCCTTACTCCATCGATAGTTCAAATCGAAAAATTAACCCAACGCGCATTCCGCCAGTTAAGCGGTCAACCCCATTCAAAGCAGATGGTTCAGTCAATGATAATGACCGCGTAGAGACAGGACCGACTGGGCTTGCATTTCATGAATGGGCCGCCTTAGGCCTCGAAATACCCCACCTTGATACTATTCGGTCCTTTCGCTTGCAACGACTCTGTGCTGAGCTAGTCGCGTGTGATTATGGTGGCATACTGTTATTTGATCCGCTCAATATTCGCTACGCAACTGACTCAACCAACATGCAATTGTGGACATCACATAATCCAGCACGCGCTTGTTACGTATCGGCTGAGGGCCATGTCGTGCTTTGGGACTTTCATGATTGTGATCACCTGACGGCACACCTGCCGCTAATAAATGAGTTGCGTAGTGGTGCATCGTTTTTCTATTTTGAATCTGGTAATCGGTGCGCTGAACATGCAGAGGCATTTGCAAAATCGGTAGACGACTTAATGCGTCAGCAGGCAGGATCAAATCGGCGACTAGCGATTGATAAAATTGAAATCAGCGGATTACGGGCCTTGGAAAAACTAGGCATTGAAGTATTTGAAGGTCAGCAGGTCACCGAGCTGGCTCGCGCCATTAAATGTGCCGACGAAGTAAAAGCATTGCGCTGTGCAGTCTCAGCATGCGAGGCTTCTATGTACGAAATGAAGAAGGCGCTGTATGCAGGTCAAAGCGAAAATGACGTTTGGGCTGTATTGCATGCAGAGAATATTCGTCGCGGTGGTGAGTGGATAGAAACCAGAATTCTGTCATCAGGTCCACGCACCAACCCCTGGTTTCAAGAGTCAGGCCCGCGCATTATTAGTGATGGAGAGCTATTGGCATTTGATACTGATTTGATTGGCACCTACGGTATGTGTAGCGATATTTCTCGTACTTGGATGTGTGGCGATGTCGAACCCAATGCAGAGCAAAAAAGAGTCTATCAAATAGCCCATGAACACATCATGACCAATATGGAATTGATTAAGCCAGGCGTCAGCTTTGAGGAAATCACAGAGAAAGCCCATCGATTGCCCAAAAAATGTCGCGCTAATCGTTATGGTGTTGTGATGCATGGTGTCGGCCTGTGTGATGAATACCCCGCGATCCGCTACCCAGAAGACATCAAGAGCTATGGTTATCCAGGCACATTAGAAGCTGGCATGGTAATTTGCGTTGAAGCCTATGTAGGCGAAGCCGGAGGTAGTAATGGGGTTAAGCTGGAAGATCAGGTTTTGGTGACGAAAGATGGCTTCGATAATATGACTCACTTCCCATTCGAGGACGTATTTCTACGCTAGGAACCTGGTGGCTTAGGTAACCGTAGCGAGGGAGGAATACTTTGAGTTGAAGGTTTTGATTGAAGGAGAGTAATAATGGTTCGATTCAAAAAGATGAATTGAAAAATTTGACCGCAAATGGCTTTCCGCACGATTGCATGAATGCCGGAGTGATTGTTGATTAACCACAGTCTAAGCCCGACAGGCAGCTAGTTTCAGCTTACATTATGTAAGCGTGATAAATATAATCTTTACATAATACCTTAACAGTTTGCCCGCTTTTCGTCTTTACCCAGTAACCACTGATAGAGTACTTTAATAGGTAGTGGTTTCGCGATATAAAAACCTTGTGCGAAATCGCAGTTCATTTCGTTTAACATCTCCAGTAATTCTTTAGTTTCTACACCCTCTGCAACCACCTTCAGATTTAACAAATGTGCTAAATCAATCATCGCTTTTATTACTTTATTCGTGTTTTCATTGACACTGAGCAAAAAGCTTTTATCGATTTTTAGCTCGTTTACCGGCAACTCGGTCAAGTAAGAAAACGACGAATAACCCGTACCAAAGTCATCTATCGATATCGTAAAACCTTTACGGGTCAACTGCTTTAATATTTTGATTGCCTCCTCAGGTTTACCCATCGCCGTGGTTTCAGTAATTTCCAGATTAATACTGCTGGGTAATACATTGGACGTTTCACATATTTTTTCTAATAAAGAAGGCATCTCGGGTTGATTAAATACGCGTCCTGAAATATTTACTGATATCGACATATCGCCGTCTAACAGCTGATATGCTTTACATTGTTCGCAGGCAGTCTTAAGTACCCATTGGCTCAATTCATAGACGTTGCCACTGCGCTCGCAAATAGGAATAAACTCCATTGGAGAAAGCAAACCTAAAGTTGGGTGCTGCCAACGAATCAGTGCTTCTAACTTGGTAACGCGTTCAGACTTGTATTCAAGTATTGGTTGGTAAACCAAATAAAACTGATCCTCCTTGATGGCTGATTCGATGTCCAGGCTTATCTTTAACTCCCTCTTCAGTATTGAGTCTTCTTCGCTACTGTAACTGGCGTAACTGATACCAGACTGTTTGGCCTGATACATCGCCATGTCTGCATTTTTAATCAAAGCATCGGCATTATCGCCGTGTTCTGGGTAAATCGCGGTGCCTATATTGGCAGTCGTAAAGACAGGAATACTGCTATTATTACCTGAAACAAATGGCTCGAAAAAAGAATTAAGAAGATTTTCAGTAATTATCTTGCCGTCGCTATCATTTACAATGGGAAGTAATGCAAAAAATTCATCACCACCAATCCGCGCTAGGGTGTCGGCACTGCGCATAACTTTTGACATTCGCCGCGCTACCCCGGCAAGCACTTGGTCACCAATTTGGTGCCCATACGTATCATTAATTGTTTTGAAATTTTGAAGATCGATACAGGCGACAATGAATCGTGTTTTATTGCGCAATGCGGCTTTAAGCATCTGATCTAAACGATCGTTGAACAAGGTTCGATTCGGTAGCGATGTCAACGTATCGTGCAAAGCTAAATATTGTAAATTGATGTTGGCCTCAGTAAGAGACTGTGTGCGTTCTGCCACGCGTTTTTCCAACATCTGTTTTTGTGACTCGATGATGTCAATTTTTTCCACGATAGCGACACGCATTTGGTTAAAATTGTTCGCCAATAAATAAAGTTCATCCTCATGTTTTGCATCGACTATTTTATCGAGTTCCTTTGAGCTACCGAGTGTTTCTAGTCTGTCTGGGTTAAGAGCGCTAGCTGCGTTTGCCAACGCATTCAGTGGTCGGGCGACTACTCGATTGGCAAAAAACAGGAAGAATAGCCATAAAGCCACCGTCTTTATTACGGAGTTGATTATTATTAATATAAAACTATATTTAACCCGCTCAATTATAGTGTTTTCGCTAGCATATATATAACCATAACCGAGTAAATTGATCGAAGTACCCTTGTCTCCCTGATATTCGATTGGGAACCGGTATTCGAACAGAGTTTGCTTTTGAGTGGTGTTAGGCTGAATTAATGTCGCTTCTAACATACCGGTTTGTCTTAGACGTTTAGTTGAAACGATCTGGCTATCCTTTGTTAGCACACCGCCGATTGATGCAATGATTTCTTGCTGTTGATTTACAATCTTTATGCCCGATACCATGTCTATTTTCTGCATTCCAAACAACGTGGCCTCAAGTTGGGGTGTGTCAAACGACCACAAAGAATTCACAATGCTGTTCTTAAAGGTATTTTTTAGACCATATAATTGAGTAAACAAATTGGATTTAACATGACGATACTCTGAAATCAGTTGTATACCGGTAACCGTCATAGCAACAACCAGATAACAACCAAACACATAGCGCAATAATCGTAGGCCAATCGTTTTTTTCAGTTTAATCATTGGGTGACTTGAGGCTGTATTTGGACAATATTTTCGCTCGTGTGCCATCAATGATTAATTCATCCAACACTTTACGCATAAGCTCCAGGATGCGGGCGTCGGTATCGTTGTGGAAAGCGAAACCCATGTTGGATTGTTGTAATACATAGATTATTTCGAAGTCATCTGGATTAATATTTGCCTGCTGAAATAGACTTAATGTTGTAACAAATGAATAGGCGATAGCATCAACTCGGCCTGAAGCCAATTTCTTTACCATGCCCAAACCGGAGTTAAGCTGATCTATTGCATCTGGCTTAACCCCTTGTTTCACGAGTAGCTGTTCAGCTACATCATCTCTCACCGCACTAATTTTTAACTGATCCAAATCTTCTACCGACTCGATGTTTAACTGCCTAGACTTGAGCGCTATAACCGCAAAAAGATTTGCGACAACTGGGCCCAAAAATTTCATATCCTGTAGCCGTTCTTGCGTATAAGTAGTTGAAAAAAGAACAGTTCCAGGATCATTTAAAACCTTATGATAGCCCCGAGCCCAGGGGTAAAGATTAAGATTTATGCTGTCTTTCTTTATTCCTAATTTGGTAAATATCTGCCTTAGCACTTCGACCGAAGCGCCGGTGATTTCTCCCGTATCGGGATCTTTATAATTAAATGGGGGAAGTTCTTCGGTAATCCAGTTTAAGCCTTTGATGGCTTGTATCACTTGTGAAGGATCACTCAGATCTTGCTCAGCAATAGCGGGGTTACCGAGCAAAAGGGCAACTAAAAAAAGCTGAAGAAACTGGAATTTCGATATTTTCTGATTAGTTTTCGGACAAGAATTCTTACTGAACAGATGCAGGTCTGATTTTTTGCTTTCTATCATAAGATAAGCCTTAAAAATACTGAAGACCCAATAATAATAGCAGAAAGCTTTAGATTTGCTTGAGTTAAGATTAGGTTTAAATGGCTTGTACTTAACTAGTTTGATTATGAGGTTTGTCTTCAACTTAAGAATATCTCATATACAGGTTATATGGCTCTG
>CAWVZP010000035.1:0-18234 GCA_963934675.1 uncultured Gammaproteobacteria bacterium
CGGTTGGCTGCAGCGCGTAGGTCTGATAAGCCTTAGCGCCATCAGGCATGACCAAAGCCCCTTCATACGGTGAGAGGCTACCAGCCATATCTTAGAGTTTTTAAAAATAGAAGACTTAAACTTTGTTTGGAATTAGAATGAATTTAATGTCTGTATCAAGATGGCAATAAAGGAAAAACGTGACTCTGTTATTCGTGAGTCCATTGGAAACGTTGCTTCAAATCATTACAGAATTTAATGTTAAGCAGTTTTTTGTACTGCAATTGGCCAACAACAATGCCTGGTGCAATACCGGCAGTGCCTGCAAAAGCGTTGATCGCAGTTTTATTAAAGTTTTGATTGGCGATAAACTTTGAAAATAACTTTGCTGGGATTAATTCCTGTTGTGCAAAAGTGTTTGCTTCATTCTCTTTTCGCTGGTCTAGCCCGTTAGTGCCTTCTAAAAAGAGTTCTTTCTTGCCGTGCAGTAAAATATGTCCAGCTTCGTGGAAGAAGGTAAACCAAAGATGATCATCTGTTTTATATCGAAGACTAAGTTGTATTATTGCTTTGTCTTTATTCAGCCAGCGTGTAGCACCACTAACGCCAGTTTTAGGCAGCGCAGGAACAAATACAACGGTGACGCCAGCCATAGAACAAAGTTCTTGCATGACAGGTACAAAGTGAGCAGGGTCTTCCGTGGTTAGGCCTCGGATTTCATCTAGGATATCTCTAAATTTGGTTTTATTGTACGACCGGGAGGCCATACTTGATGCAGCTATCTCCTCTTGCTTTAACCAAGCTGAAACAGCTTCTAGAAATACCTCATGTGATTGATTTTGACGATAAGCAACATTGAGGTTTGGCCACATCTCATCCCATTAATCGACATTAGCAGTGCCAAAAAAGCAAAGCACTTCGACGAGCTGGGCTGTCTAATCTTTTATTTTTTCGAGCCAATTCAATTTAGCCATAGCGTTAATAGGAATACGATTGAGCCAGTCGAGACTGTAATGGTCAATAATATTCGTTTTACTTATATACTCTGATTCGTCTATAGTCAGTATTCGTTAAGTAATCCTTTAACTAACCACACAAATTAATAAGGGTTATTATGACTGCATTCTCTAAAAAATGCACTCCAACCATTGGCCTAAACTTCGATGACATTCAACACGGTTTTTTCCAATCGCTGCAACAAAGGTTTCGAGTTCAGCAACTGAAAACTGATGTATCAAAAGAGCGTGCCCAATTGTTACTGTTATCGGATGACAGATTACGTGATTTAGGTATCTCTCGTGCATCAGCTAGTGCCGAGGCGCTTAGAAGCGATTTACCAGCCGAAAGATTACAGGAAATTAAAAATAGAAGATGTTGATTAACACTGACGTTACTAATCAATAGCGGGTTGGTGACGTCAGTTTTTTTCAATTTAAAATTATGCAACTTTAATTTAAAGAATTGGGCTTTAGCGGATAAACTTATTCTTTTTATGTACTGCCTGCAATGATCCGTTACCGACCCTCAGCACCACCGAAATCCCCCTATATTACGATTGAAGGCATGCGGGTTCTCGAAGCCGAACAAAAGGCACTGTGGCCGAGACGCCGCGAAGTGGTTGTTCATCTTTCGGCGGCAGCAGCAGAAGGCGATCGTTCAGAAAATGCTGAGTATATTTATCGTAAAAAAGAATTGCGTGAACTCGACCGTCGCATTCGATACCTACAAAAACGTTTGCCTGAATTAATCGCTGTGAGCAAAAAGCCTAGAACCTCTGAACGCGTGTTCTTCGGTGCATCTATCGAGCTAGAAAATGAAGACGATGACATCTCGATCTATAGAATCGTTGGTCCTGATGAACTTGATCATGGCGAGCATTACATTAGTATCGATTCACCGTTAGCGAAAGCATTGATGAAAAAAATGCTGGGCGATGAGGTGATTGTGGAAGTACCCAGTGGCAGAATGACTTATATTATTAATCTAATAAGCTACTAGTGTAGGCTGTAAAAGTTCATCGCATCTTCTACAACTGCTCCTGCGTTGTTCTAATACAGTCCATCCATGGACATATTCTCTCTCACCATATCGGTACACCGCATCACTAAATCCATTTAGGCAAAGCGTAGCGCCTTCCACCAATCTTTCAGTCATTGTCTTATCCTCGGCTCGGTGGTATTGGCAAGTTAGTCACGTCTGATGGCGATTGTGGCTTATCAGGCCTACATGGTAGGTTATTTTTTTGATAGCAAGAGTAGGGTGGATTAGTGATAGCGTAACTCACAATTTCAGAACCAATTCACAGTATGTGCGTCGGGTTACGAGATAAAGCGGCTAACCCCACCTACCTTATTTCCCGTTAACTTAACGGTACTACTTTCTTTAACACTATAGGCTATTTTTCGACAGCAACTTTAAATCTACCGCTGGATCGGCAACTTGAGTTGGTGTTGGGTGCAAACCTGCGCCAATCATTTTACGTCCTTGGGCATAAGAAATGGTGTCGTTCATGGCATCAACCGCGAGTAACTTATCCTCGGCATAGTACCAAACTGATTGGCCACCCGGTTTTGATCCTGGTCGAACCACTGTTTGGGTGTAACCTGTATTAAGGCCAGCGATTTGTAATTTGCAATCGTATTGATCAGACCAAAACCAAGGCAATGGATCGTAACTGAGAGCTTCGCCAGCGATAACGCGGGCAACTAAATCACCTTGGTCGGCAGCATTTTGAACCGATTCGAGTCGGGTACGTCGGCCGTTTCGAATAAAACTGGCACAGTCGCCCGCAGAAAATATATTGGGATTTGAGGTTTGGCAGGTTTGATTAACCGCAATGCCATTCTCGCAATCAAGGCCAGCCTGTTCGGCTAGTTCGATATTGGGTCGTCCACCAATACCAACCAGTACAAGGTCTGCCTCTAATCGTTCACCATTGGCTAATTCTGCGCCATTTACTTGACCATTTTGTTCTGTTAATCGTAGTAACTGGGTCGATTCACGTACATCGACATCGTGCTGCTGGTGAAGCGCTCGGAAGAAGTCTGAAGTTTGAGGTGCTGCGACTCGTTGTAAAATACGCCCCGCCATTTCGATAACGGTGACTTCAAGCCCAAACTTGCGTGCCACGGCCGCTGCCTCTAAACCAATGTAACCACCGCCGACGATGAGTAGCTTACGGCCCGACACTAATTCAGGCGCCATGGCCTCAACATCAGCAATATTACGTAACGTAAAGACGCCTGCCAGCTCACCACCAATACTCGCCGGTAACGACAGTGGGCTAGAACCCGTACACAGTACCAGTTTGCCATAATCGATGGTTTGACCTTGTGACGTACTAAGTTGTTTTAGTTGAGGGTCAATTGAGTCAACATGCGTATTGTAATGGGTCGTAATGCTCTGTTCCAAGTACCATTGTGCAGGCCGAATAAACAGGCGATTGCGCTCCAGGTCACCCGACATATAAGCTTTGGATAGAGGTGGACGCTGGTAAGGCGGTACTGGCTCTTCACCGATTAGAACCAGCGGTTCGTTATTTCCAATGCCTTTTTTGGCCAGAGCCTTATGGCGAGAAACAAAAGAAGCGGCAGCCTGTCCGGCTCCAACAATAACAATTGGCTTTTGCATGTTAATGACTCTAAAAATATGGCCGCAACTACGGATGTCCTGGACTAAGGTGCTTTAAGCGACGTCAATAAAGCACCCGTTAAGAAAAACTTCTAGGTCTGGCAGACCGTTAGGGTGCAGGTACGTGAAGCACTAAACCATCTAGCTCTGGTGATGCAATCAGTTGACAGCTTAAGCGGCTATTGTCGCGACGTTCTACATCCGTCATTTCTAACATGGTGTCTTCAACATCGTCGACTTCACCTGTTTTTCCAAGCCAGGCGTCATCAACAAAAACATGACAGGTGGCACAAGACAGGCAACCACCGCAGTCGCCATCAACGTCGGGGACATCATTTTCAATGGCTGCTTCCATCAAATTTAAGCCGTCTTTGACGTCTGCACTGATTTCGTTTCCGTCTTCTGTTTTCCAGGTTATTTTAGCCATAAGTTACTACTAATCATTGGGGGTTAAATGGTTGATTTTTAAAGAACGTAATGTATCGGTTTTCGTTTGTAATGTCTTATCAAATTGATGCTTCTAGGGCTCATAAGGCGATCTTTCGAGCGACTTAGTGTGCGCGAAGAATGTTAGACGCGGTTTTTTGTATGAGCGCCCTTAGTTCTTGAACATGCTCTTGTTCGGTTGATTCGACACCAATTGACACTCGAACCATCCAACGACCTTTGAGCTGCGAAGCTAACATAAATTCATCGCCCGACTGGTTGATGGCATCGACCGAGGCCAAGGAGTGTGTATTCTGGGCGTCGCCCTCTATTTCAGGCCGTTGATGACGAATGCTTATAGTTTGTAAAGTCACAGGCATTAATGTGTGCTAAGTCCTGAGCTGGTGATATCGCCTAGCACTGATGTTAACGATGAATTTGAGGGGAACCAGCCAAAATGCATTGGATGCTGAACTTGAGTTAGCCCCGGCACAATGATGTTTTTCAAATCCAGCATCAAATCGTCGAGTGATTCGGACGTCGTCGGAGGACTGGTCGGCAGTCCACTCTTAACATCGCCAGGCTTCACTTGAACACGAACGGGCATTTGGTCTATCTGAGGTCGGTAGTCCACTATCGCGTCGCTGTTAACAATCGTGTGATGTTGCAGGGACAAGAGAAAAACATCTTGTTACAGGCTTTTGAATGTCCATAAGTGCTAATCACTTTAAGTAAACCATTGAATTGGTATGGTGTGTTGAAAATCAAGAATGATCCTTTTTGCCTTTGCCACTCTTCTCTTCGCGAGTTTAACAATACATAAACTTTTAAGCGAAGAAGCAATACTCAAATAACTGAGTGCACGGGTGAGATTTGAAAGTTTTAGCACGGAGCTTCCAAGGGTAAATAACTTAAGGTACCAATAGTAAAGGTCACCGTGCCACTGTGGCAAATTCAAAGAGGTGCTTTGTTAGATGCACCGCAATCATAAAAGAAAATAGGCGACCTTTGGACCATTAAATTCTATCTCTAATTTTCCCTACAGGTTAACGGGGAAGCACAGAACTACCCATTAAAAATTCATCGACTGCGTGCGCTGATTGACGCCCTTCACGTATGGCCCACACCACTAGCGATTGACCACGACGCATGTCCCCAGCAGTAAATACTTTGTCCACTGAGGTCTTGTAGCAGCCCTCATCGTCAGTCGTAGCCTTGGCATTACCTCGACCATCTTTTTCCACACCAAAGGCATCTAGCACTTTTTGTGCTGGGCTGACAAAGCCCATGGCCAATAACACTAGGTCCGCTTTCATTTCGAATTCGGTTCCCGGAACTTCTTGCATCTTGCCATCTTTCCATTCAACTCGAACGGCAAGAAGTTTGCTGACCTTGCCTTCATCGCCAATGAAGGCTTTGGTGGCCACTGACCAATCGCGCTCACAGCCTTCTTCGTGAGAGCTGGAGGTGCGAAGTTTCATTGGCCAATGAGGCCAGACTAACGGTTTATCCTCTTGGTCCGGTGCGCGCGGCATGACTTCAAATTGCGTTACTGAGACAGCGCCATGACGGTTGGAAGTGCCCACACAGTCAGAGCCTGTATCACCACCACCGATTACCACTACGTGTTTGCCGCTTGCTTTTATTTGATCTGGTATTTCGTCACCCGCGTTGACTTTATTCTGTTGGGGTAGAAACCCCATTGCAAAATAAACGCCCGCCAGTTCACGCCCCGGTACAGGCAAATCGCGTGGTTGTTCGGCGCCACCAGTTAAGACGACGGCATCAAAATCATCTTTTATCTTTTGGGCCGGTATATCCACTCCAATATATTGATTGACGCGAAACTCTACGCCTTCTGCACGCATTTGTTCAGTGCGGCGGTCTATGTGCGATTTTTCCATTTTGAAATCAGGGATGCCGTACCGCAACAAACCACCGATACGATCATTTTTTTCGAAAACTACTACGTCATGACCGGCGCGCGCTAATTGCTGTGCACACGCAAGCCCTGCAGGACCCGAACCCACTACTGCAACTTTTTTGCCTGTTTTTTTAGTTGGAGGAAGTGGTTTAACCCACCCTTGTTCCCAGCCTTTGTCTATTATAGCGTGTTCGATGGACTTGATACCGACCGCGTCATCATTAATGTTGAGTGTGCAGGCGGCTTCACATGGCGCAGGGCAAATGCGGCCAGTGAATTCCGGAAAATTATTGGTAGAGTGCAACACGCCCAGAGCTTGCTCCCAGTTGTTTCGATACACCAGATCATTCCAGTCAGGGATGATGTTGTTGACCGGACAGCTCGTGGTGCAAAACGGAATGCCGCAGTCCATACAGCGTGCGCCCTCCCCAGCTGATTGCTCGTCAGTTAATCGTGGAATAAATTCTTTGTAGTTCTTCAGGCGTTCGGCAACGGGCAAACTGATTTCGTTTACACGGCGAAATTCTATGAAACCGGTTGGTTTACCCATTCGCATAATCTCGATGTTGTTTTTCTTGCTGTGCGGCAATTTCCTGCAACGCACGACGGTATTCGGTCGGTACGACCTTGACAAATTGTGGCAGATAACTAGCCCATTTTTCCAATATTTCTTTGGCGCGCGTACTGCCGGTATATCGCAGGTGTTTCTCGACCAGGTCGTGCAGTACGAGTTCATCGGCTTGGCCAAGGTGATTGAAGTGCACTCGGCCATGTGTTTCCACTTCGCCTGATTGGCTTGCAGCGACTTCTTCTAGTATCGGTTCGAGCTGCACCATGGACAGATTACAGCGTTGTTCGAAGCCTCCGTCTTGATCTAGTACGTAGGCAACACCACCCGACATGCCAGCCGCGAAATTGCGTCCAGTCTGGCCCAGCACGATGACCATTCCGCCGGTCATATATTCGCAACCATGATCTCCCAAACCCTCTACTACCGCTGTTGCGCCCGAATTGCGCACCGCAAAACGTTCGCCCGCCACGCCATTGATATAACATTCACCACTGGTTGCGCCATACATCAAGGTATTACCGACGATGATGTTGTCAGATGCGATGATGTTGCATGCCTCAGGTTTTGTTACCACGATACGTCCACCGCACAGACCTTTGCCGACATAATCGTTACCCTCGCCGGATAACTCCAAGGTAATGCCATGTGCCAGAAAAGCACCAAAACTTTGACCTGCGGTACCGCTCAATTTAACCGTAATTGTGTCATGTGGTAGACCTATGTTGCCGTAACGTTTGGCCACCTCAGAAGACAGCATGGTTCCTACACTACGATTGACGTTAGTTATGGTACTGCTAATTACCACTGGCTGTTTAGTTTTCAGGGTTTGGCTAGCCTGAGCTATGAGTTGCAGATCCAAAGCCATGTCCAGCCCATGATCCTGCGATTCTGTATTGCTTCGCGCCACACTGGCAGGCATATCGGGCTGATAAAAAATACGGGCGAAATCTAGACCCTGAGCTTTCCAGTGCGTGAGCCCAGCCTTTACGTTTAGCAAATCACTGCGTCCGATTAAGTCAGAAAATTTTCGTATACCGATTTGCGCCATGTATTCACGCACTTCTTGAGCGATGAAGAAAAAATAATTCACCACGTGCTCAGGCTGACCTGTAAATTTTTTACGCAGTGCTGGATCCTGAGTTGCTATGCCGACAGGGCAGGTATTAAGATGACACTTACGCATCATGATACAGCCTTCCACCACCAGCGGTGCTGTGGCAAAACCAAACTCATCAGCCCCTAGGAGTGCGGCTATAAATACATCTCGTCCCGTCTTTAACTGGCCGTCCACTTGTAGCACAGTACGGCCACGCAATCGGTTCAACACCAGTGTCTGCTGCGTTTCTGCCAGACCGAGTTCCCACGGCGTGCCCGCATGTTTGATAGATGACAGTGGTGATGCGCCAGAGCCACCATCATGACCGGCAATAGTAATGTGATCAGCCTTGGCTTTGGCGACACCCGTTGCGACCGTACCCACGCCAACTTCAGATACCAGTTTGACTGAAATAGAGGCATCTGGGTTAGCATTCTTCAAATCATGAATGAGCTGTGCCAGATCTTCTATTGAATAAATATCGTGATGTGGCGGCGGTGAAATTAAGCCAACGCCTGGTACTGAAAAACGTAACTGGGCAATGTACTCTGACACTTTATGACCAGGTAATTGTCCACCTTCGCCAGGTTTGGCACCCTGTGCCATTTTGATTTGAATTTGATCGGCACTATTCAAATATTCTGCTGTCACGCCAAACCGACCAGATGCAACTTGCTTTATTTTGGATCGCAACGAATCACCCAGCTGCAGCTCCTGATCGGATTCAATGCGCCCCTTACCAATAATGGAAGAAAGCTTATCACCGGCTTTCACTGTTTTGAAACGTGCCGGGTCTTCGCCTCCTTCGCCCGTGTTGGACTTGCCGCCGATACGGTTCATGGCAATTGCCAGAGTAGTATGTGCCTCAGTAGAAATGGATCCCAGCGACATTGCGCCGGTAACAAAGCGTTTGACTATTTCCAAAGCGGGCTCGACCTCCTCTAGGGGCACGGCCGAAACATCTGATTTGAATTCAAACAAGCCACGTAGCGTTTTATGATGTCTACTTTGATCATTGATCAGTTTGGCATATTCCTTAAAAGTTTGATTGTTGTTAGTACGAGTTGCATGCTGCAATTTGGAAATAACATCCGGGGTCCACATGTGCTCTTCGCCTCGTACCCGAAATGCATATTCTCCGCCCGCATCCAACGTATTAAGTAATACAGGGTCGCTGCTAAATGCAGACTTGTGAGTGCGCATCGCTTCTTCCGCCACTTCCTGCAAACCAATGCCTTCAATTTGGGTAGCAGTGCCTGTGAAAAAACTGTTCAGGAAGCTGGTGTTGAGTCCGATGGCCTCAAAAATTTGCGCGCCGCAATATGATTGATAAGCAGATATACCCATCTTGGACATCACTTTGAGTAGCCCCTTGTTAATTGCTTTAGTGAAACGTTTGCTGGCCTCTATTGTGGTTAGTCCTGGAGGCAAATAATCTGTCATGTCAGCAATGGTCTCAAATGCTAGCCACGGGCAAACTGCTTCGGCGCCATAGCCCGCGAGTAGTGCGAAGTGATGCACTTCACGAGCTGATCCGGTATCGACTACTAAGCCTGTGTTAGTACGTAAACCTTCGCGCACTAAATGATGGTGTACACCAGCACAGGCCAGTAGAGCTGGAATGGCCGCACGTTCTTTAGCCACAGCACGGTCGGATAGAATTAATACGTTGTAACCTTCTGATACTGCTTCATTGGCAGCAAGGGATAGCGCCTTGATGGCGACTTCGCAACCAGCCGCACCTTGAGATGTAGGATAGGTGATGTCGAGCACCAATGATTTGAAACGTTTTCCAGTCAAAGCGTCGATGTTGCGTAGTTTGGCCATTTCATCATTGGACAGCACAGGCTGTTGCACTTCCAAACGCAGAGGTGGCTGTGTCTCGTCTATCCCGAGCAAATTGGGCTTGGGGCCGATGAACGAAGTCAGAGACATTACGATTTCTTCGCGGATGGGGTCTATCGGCGGATTAGTTACCTGCGCAAACTGCTGTTTAAAATAGTTGTACAGCGGTTTGTTTTTATCTGACAGCACGGGTAGCGCGGCATCGTTACCCATGGACCCGGTAGCCTCTTCACCGGCAGATGCCATGGGCGTGAGTATGAATTTGACATCCTCCTGTGTGTAGCCGAATGCTTGTTGGGTATCAAGCAGTGTCGCGTTTAATTTGACTTCAATGTCTACGTTCGGTAAGTCGGCCAAAAAGTAGCGTGACTCTTCTACCCATCGGCGATAAGGTTTGGCGGTCGCCAGTTGTTTTTTCAGTTCTGCATCATCAACAATACGGCCCGCTTGCAGATCTATTAGGAACATTTTGCCTGGCTGTAAACGCCATTTTTTGATGATTTTATCTTGCGGAATATCTAACACGCCCATCTCAGACGCCATCAATACCAAGTCGTCATCAGTAATGAGATAACGAGCTGGGCGTAAACCGTTGCGATCCAGCGTTGCCCCTATTGTATGACCATCGGTGAAGGCCACTGCAGCGGGACCATCCCAAGGCTCAATCAAAGCGGCATGGTATTCATAAAATGCGCGTCGTTCCTCATCCATTAACGGATTGCCTGCCCAAGCTTCAGGAATAAGCAACATCATCGCGTGAGGCAGGGAATATCCACCAGCTACCAGCAATTCCAGTGCGTTATCAAAACAGGCAGAGTCAGATTGATCCTCTGCAATTAGTGGCCACAATTTCTCAAGATCTGCACCCAGCAATTTGGACGACATCGCAGCATGCCGTGCCGCCATCCAGTTGACGTTACCGCGTAGGGTATTAATTTCACCGTTGTGTGCAATCATTCGGTAGGGGTGTGCTCGGTCCCAAGTCGGAAATGTATTGGTGGAAAAACGCTGGTGCACCAGCGCCAAAGCACTAACCACTCGATCATCCTGCAAATCGAGGTAATACTTGCCAACCTGATTGGATAGCAACATGCCCTTATAAACAAGCGTATTTGAAGAAAAGGAAGGAATATAAAACCCCTCTGTATTTGGCAATTTGCGCACAGCGTGTTCAATTATTTTACGAATTACGAACAGTTTGCGCTCAAAACTATCGTTGTCGGAGCAATTTTCTCCGCGTCCGATAAACACTTGGCGTATTAGCGGCTCCGCTGCTTTCACACTTTCACCGAGGCTAGCATTATCTACCGGCACATCACGCCACCCGAGCAATATTTGTCCTTCGGCCGCGATCATTTCGGTAATCAATCGCTCGCACGCCAATTGCGCTGCTGGAGTGTGCGGCAGAAACAACATTCCGACTCCATAGTTACCCACTGTGGGCAGTTCAATGCCTAACGTCGTACAAGATTGGCGCAAGAATGCGTCGGGAATTTGAATTAAAATGCCCGCCCCATCACCTTCCAATGGATCAGCGCCGACAGCACCCCGGTGTGTGAGATTTTCCAAAATCTGCAAACCTTGGTTTATAATAGACTGGCTTTTTTTACCCTTGATATGAGCGACAAAACCGACGCCACATGCGTCATGCTCATTACGTGGATCATACAATCCTTGCCGTACAGGCAACAAAAAATTCCTCACACATTATTCCTCAATACAATTAAAGCTAAAAAGCGGCGATATAGGTTACTACAACTTTTGCAATTAAGCATAACTGCGACGAATTAGTGGATTCAATAGTCGACCAAAAAACCCAGTGAGTTGAATGGGTGCTTCGGTGACGGCCAGACAAATACATTCTTTATCAATAGTTGCGACGGGTGTGTGTTGATGGCGACTGTCTCTCACAAGGAAATCTCCTTGATGATAGAGACCTGACTCGTCCGAAAAGCTGCCCTCTAGTATAACCGTGTACTCATCCCCCATGTGACTGTGTGTTCCAGATGTGCCACCTGGTTTGAGGCGTAACAGCTCGACTTTGGCGTTATTTTGATCTCTACACAATTCATAGTTGTGAATGTCGCTCGACAATCTATTCCATGAAATGTCTTCATACTTAGTCTGTATAAATTGCTGCAGACAGCGGGGAAGTGATTGATTATCAGTGTTAATTTGAGGAGCAAGCTTCTCACTTGAGGCCCTGTCGACCGAAATCTGATCAATTTGGTTGAGCAGTTTAACCTTCAGGAGTGGTGAGGGTGGTGCGGGTTGTAGCTTTTGCATCAACTCACTACCCAGCTGATTAAGCCGATACACATTTTGAGTGCATTCGGGACAATGTTCGAGATGAACTGAGATGCATAAAGCTTGGCTCATTGGTAAACTTCCAGCCGCATAAGCGACCAGTAATTCGTGTTTAGGGTGGTTTTTTAGCGTGCTCATTATTTATCTCGTTACCAAAACTTTAAGTTTTCCCAGTGCCAAGCGGACTCGGGATTTAACCGTTCCTAGGGGAAGCTTTAATTCTGTGCTTGTTTGTTGGTGGCTTTTTCCTTCAAGATAGACTTTTCTCAGTATCTCAGCTTGCTCGCGTGGCAGCTTGGCTAAACCGGTGTTTATATTTTCTTCTAGCCGATTTTGATGGGCTAGTTGAAAAGGGCCTGGCTCTTCATCTTCGATATTATTAAACATTTCTGTTGGGTCAATGTCGCTAACATAACGCCCATTTCGACGGAAATAGTCTATACGACAGTTTCTCGCCAATGTAAAAATCCAAGTGTTAATATTCGACAGTTGTGCGTTATAGCTATCAGCTTTGAGCCAGACTCGAATTAGTACTTCTTGCGCCAGCTCATCAGCTATTAAGTTGGAACCTGGTTCTCTAGCTAGACTATAAGCCCTTATTAGAGGGGCGTAATGATCAAATAAAGTTGAAAATGCGTCTTTGTCGCGGTGAGAAGCAATTAGAGCAATGCAATTTTTCAATTTGGTAATTTTGTCTGCTGCTGTTTTGCTTTGCACCATAAGTTTTTACAATGTTAAGAGTTCATTTTAAGAAGTTTTAAAGTTAAACCGTTCGTCCTATACGTGTCTACTTTAAGTATGGATCACTCAATTGATCCAGAACCTTACTCTGACCGTATAAAATCTTAAATAATATTTAATGAAGTAGTAAATAACATGATCAATCCAGTATTAGACAGTTTCAAAGATAATTTTAGAGATCTAACGAAAGCCGACTGGAGTCAGTTGGATAAGATTTATGCAGACAATATCCTCTTTAAAGATCCGGTGCACGAAATAAATGGTTTAGTGGCTGTCGAGGATTACTTTTCCAATATGAGTGCAGGCTTGATTGAATGCCGATTTGAATATTTAGATCAAGTCACATCAGATAGGACTGCCTATCTTAAATGGATAATGCATTTCAAGCACCCACGTCTTGGAAAAGACGTTATTGATGTTCGTGGTGTGACTCACGTTTGTTTTAATGAAAAAATTGAATACCATGAAGACTTTTATGACATGGGCGCAATGTTATACGAAAGGCTTCCAATTGTAGGCGCTATTACTCGTTGGCTTAAATCTCGGTTGGCGGACTAATTGCATGCAATTCTCTAATCAATTAAATAGTAAAGTTATATGGGTAACGGGTGCTAGCAGTGGCTTGGGGCGAAGTCTGGTTTTATTACTGGCTAATAATGGACACCAAGTTATCGCTAGTGCTCGAGATGTCGAAGCATTAGAGGATTTGCAATCACTCAATTCGAATATTTGCGCTATCCCTTGCGACATGCAAGACGAAACTAGTTTAACAAGCGCACAGTCGAAAATGGTAAGGAAATTTTCCGCCATAGACCAAGTTATCTTAAATGCTGGTTCCTGTGAGTATCTTGATTTCCCAGAGCCAGATTGGCTTGCCATCCGCAGAGTTATGGAAGTGAATTACTTTGGGACCATTAATTGTTTGAAAGTTGCATTGCCGCTGCTTCGCAACAGTCAATCACCCAGACCGCATATTGTAACAATTGCCTCACAAGTAACCAATGCGCCATTTCCTAGGTCGGAGGCGTACGGTGCATCAAAAGCCGCTTTACAGTATTTCTTTGATTGCCTTCGCCACGATCTTGCCGCAGACAGTATTGACGTTACGGTCGTTAATCCCGGATTCGTAGATACGCCTTTAACACGCAAAAACAATTTTGATATGCCATTTTTGATGGGTGTTGATGAAGCAGCTAATAGAATTATCAAAAACATCGTATCAAGGCCGCGTGTTTATACTTTCCCCAAACGTTTGCAGGGCTTGTTGTTGATATCAAAGATTTTACCCAGTGTTTGGCAAAAAATGGTAGCTAAAAAAGATAAAATTAGCATGCCAGCAGCACCAGCCAATGAGGGTAAAAAACAATGAAAATTGCGGTTATTGGTGCAGGTATTTCTGGATTAACGGCGGCCTATTACCTTAATAGTTATCATCAAGTCAGTGTTTTTGAATCGACTGCTAAAATTGGTGGTCATACAGCAACTGTGGATATTGAACATAACGGCCAACAGTTTGCTATCGATACTGGGTTTATTGTGTTTAATGACTGGACATACCCTAACTTTATTAAATTGATGGATGAGTTGAGCGTTGATTCTAAGTCGACGGAAATGAGTTTTAGCGTTCGTTGTGAAAACACCGGTATTGAGTATGGTGGTAACAATCTCAATACAATGTTCGCTCAAAGACGCAATATTTTTCGACCTACTTTTCATAAAATGATTAGGGACATATTAAGGTTTAATCGAGAGGCTATCCGAGACCTAGATGATGGCAATATTTCTGAAACCATTACGCTGAATGAATACCTAAAAGCTAATCACTATGGCGAAGCGTTTATCTACCAATATATACTACCCATGGGTTGTGCCATCTGGTCCGCTTCGACTGAAAAAATGGTGGATTTCCCTTTATTATTTTTTGTTCAGTTTTTTAAAAATCACGGGCTCTTAAGTGTCAGTAATCGTCCGCAGTGGCGTGTGATTAAAGGTGGATCTGGCAGTTACCTTGGCCCATTGACGAGCAGTTTTAAAGATTCAATATTCACTAATTGTAATATAAAAAAAATTCGACGTTTAGGTGATTCGGTCGAACTGGTAATGGCTGATAACGAAGTAATGGTTTATGATCATGTTGTGTTAGCTTGCCACAGTGATCAAGCGCTAGCCTTGTTAAGCGATGCAACTCGGGCCGAGCAAGAGTCACTGTTGGCCATTCCCTATCAACAAAATGACGTTGTGCTGCATACTGACGAGAATTTATTACCGCGCAATCGTATAGCCTGGTCGAGCTGGAATTATCGGCTTTTTGATCGAGTTCAGTCTCGAGCAGTGCTTACTTATAATATGAATATCCTGCAGGGTATTCAATCAGACACTACTTTTTGTGTAACATTAAATGCAACGGAAGCTATTGATGAGTCAAAAATAATCAAGCAGTTCAGTTATAGCCATCCAGTGTTTTCTCTGGATTCAGTAGTGGCGGCTAAAAAAATTGAAAGCATCAATGGTTCTAACCACACCTGGTTTGCAGGTGCTTATTTGGGAAATGGCTTTCATGAAGACGGTGTGGTCAGTGGACGTCATGTTGCAACATTGATTAATCGACTATCAGGCCTACGTACGGCCAGACAAAAAGAAGGGTTAACTGAGGCTGTGGTCAGTGCATAGCGCGATTTACAAGGGTTGGTTAAGGCATCGCCGTTTCAGTCCAGTGGCGCATAAGTTTAGTTATCAGGTATTCATGATGTACCTAGATCTAAGTGAGCTCGATCTTGTTTTAAGTCTGTCTCCGTTATGGTCCAAAAGGAAGTGGCGCCCAGCAAGGTTCGAACGATCAGATTTTTTGGGTGATTCGGAAATATCGTTAGATCAATCAATTCGGAATAGAATCTTTGAAGAGACTGGTGAGACACACAAAGGTGCGATTCGTATGCTCACCAACCTTAAATACTTTGGATTTAATATCAATCCAATCACGAGTTACTATTGTTTCGATGAGTCTGAAAACTTAACCAACATTGTTACCGAAGTAACTAACACACCCTGGAAAGAACGCAAGAGTTATGTACTGAAATGTGATTCAAACCAACGTATTCAGCGTTTAAGTTTTCAAAAGGAAATGCATGTGTCGCCTTTTAATCCGATGGACATGATTTACCACTGGACCAGTAACAATCCGTCGAAGATTTTAAGCCTCAATCTTGAGACATTGTATGGGGGTGAGCCACAAGTGGATGCCACCATGGCTTTAAAAAGGCGAGAAATTAATGCGCGTAGTCTTGCGGGTATTCTGTTGCAGCATCCATGGATGACCGCAAAGGTGGCTTCTGCAATTTACTGGCAGGCTTTGAAGCTCGCCATTAAAAAAGTCCCCTTTTATGATCACCCAAAATTTTCGAATGATGTATCAAATAATAATCACAATAACCTAAAGAATTAATGTATGACAGATTTAACACAGTCCAAATTAACCGGCAGCGGTCGTCGTGGCTTATTGAAAAACTTCGCGCAAACGTTGCTAGAAAAACGGTTAACTAAAATTCCCCTCGGTACCCTTTATCTCAAAGAAAAAACTGGGATAGATGAAATCAGCGAAGGTGACGGCGGGCTCAAGTGTTTTGGTCAACAGACTGAATCGTGCACTGTTAGTGCCAAAATAGTCATCCATGATCCTAGTGCCTATCGAGATATTGCGTTCGGTGGTTCTATCGGTGCGGCGGAAGCTTACATGCTGGGTAAGTGGTCATCCCCCAATCTGGTTGATTTGATACGCCTGATGTCAATTAATATTAATTTTCTGAATGGTATGGATGATTCAAAACCATTAACCCATCGATTGTTCGACAAGGCTTATCACTGGCTCAATCGGAATACGTCAAACAAGGCCAGACAAAACATATCGGCTCATTATGACCTGAGTAATGATTTTTTTGCCTTATTTCTTGATCCTGAGATGATGTACTCGTCCGCAATGTTTTCGTCTACCACCCACGATCAGGTTGAAATGGGGTTAGATGAAGCGGCCGTTCATAAGTTGGATGTTATTTGCCAAAAGTTAGTCTTGCAACCATCCGATCATTTACTTGAAATTGGCACCGGCTGGGGTGGCATGGCGCTGCATGCAGCTAAGCATTATGGATGCCGAGTAACTACCACCACAATATCGAAAGAGCAATATGAGACAGCAAAAAAACGCGTTTCCGATGCCGGGCTAGAGGATCAAATTAACGTTATTTTTGAAGATTATCGAGACCTTAAAGGCAGTTTTGATAAGTTAGTTTCAATCGAAATGATTGAAGCGGTTGGGCACGAATTTTATCAACAGTATTTCAACTGTTGTGCAACATTATTAAAACCAGATGGTTTGATGTTAATCCAGGCAATCACCATTCCTGACCAACGCTATCAGTACGCCCGTAGTTCGGTCGATTTCATTCAGCGGTATATTTTTCCGGGCGGCTCGTTACCTGGGCATGAAGTGATGATGTCTTCGGTCAGACAGCATACCGATCTACAAATGGTTGGAATGGAAGAGATAGGGCTCGACTATGCTAAAACACTGGCCGTCTGGCGGCAGCGGTTTTTAGCGAAGTTGGACGAGGTTAAGGCTTTGGGTTTCGACGATGTCTTTATCCGCATGTGGGAATATTACCTGTGCTATTGCCAGGGCGCATTTGAAGAGCGCGTCATTGGGACATCGCAAATTTTGTTTGCCAAGCCTGATTGGCGACCTAGGTCAGCGGCTTGAAACGAAGTAACTGAACCACGGCTGCATCGATGAGATGACATTCTCTCAATAACTGACTGCTAATGAAATTCAAAATCCTTAATTTGG
This sequence comes from uncultured Gammaproteobacteria bacterium, assembly GCA_963934675.1. GTDB lineage: Bacteria > Pseudomonadota > Gammaproteobacteria. The sequence goes on from CAWVZP010000035.1 coordinate 17,357, forward strand.
TGATGTTCCAGTTGGGCTGGTCAATTTGTGTCCTTGGCGGAAATTTAATGGCCGTCGCCTATAGCTTGGTTGCACTGTTAATCCATCATCGCTACGTGCTCCAAAGTAAATCTGAATGGAAATTGGTAGGGTTTATAGTGCTCGTAGGGATAACCTGGGATTCGCTATTAGTATTTTTTGGCTTGATTGTTTATCCCGATGCCGTTTGGTTTAACTTGCCGGTCTGGATGGTTTGTTTATGGATTTTGTTTGCTACCACCTTTATGCACTCGATGGCTTGGTTGTCTGGCTATAGTTGGCTCTCTGTTTTTGTAGGTGCTGTGTTTGGCCCAATGAGTTATTGGGCTGGCGTTGAACTTAGTGATGCCTCTTTTGGTGCATCGCCAATCATGTCTACGGTGGTCATTGCAGCCGGATGGGCGATTTTATTTCCGATAGGGCTTCATATGACAGTTCGATTCAAGTGAAAAATAAAAAAATAAAGTTTATCCAAACTATGTTGCTATTTTTTTTACTCTCACCTACATCAGGCCATTCGGCTGAGCAGCTTTATGAGCAGATGGTAGGTGAAGCCACTGGATTGCAAAGTGGTCAGAGTCTCTACGAAGAGGTTCACTGTGGTGCGGTAAATGAATTGGCGAGTGATGTCTATTATCAATCTAGTGATGGTGCCTTAATAGCTCATAAAACACTCGATTATGGGTCGGGCCGTTCTACCCCATCATTTGTTCAGACTTATGCTTCGAATCAGGAGAAGGTTAAGGTCAAGCTCGATCAGGGCAGCTTAATGATGTCGATTACCGCTCGAAATGGCGAAGAGAGTAATCGGCAGTATCAACTATCAGCGCTCGGCGAAACACCAGTCGTGATTGACGCAG
>CAWVZP010000036.1:0-18218 GCA_963934675.1 uncultured Gammaproteobacteria bacterium
ACTCCTGCCCATCACCTCCGCCTTATTAAAACCAGTGATCTTTTCTGCCTGCTGATTCCACTCATTAACTTTTCCATCAGCATCAATACCGAAAATCGGAGCGTTCGCTGTGTCGATAAGTCGCGTCAGATCGTTCGAGATTCTAGCCTGTTCGACCAGCACTTTATTCAGCTCTGTAATATCCTGACCTACCCCGACCATACCAACAGTTTGACCGGAGGCATCACGCCGTGTCGTCGAATTAAGTAAAACATCCACTCGATCTCCAGATTTGGTGAACAAAGGGAATTCGAAGTTCGCAGTTTCTTTACCTTTCAGCGCTTTCTCCAGAACCTCGCCTACCGAAGCTTTATAGTCATCAGTAATAAAATCCGCCACAAGATCTCGACCCATTACCTCTTTCTTATTATAACCAGTAATCTTTTCTGCTCGCTGGTTCCACTCATTGACCTTTCCATCCGCATCTATACCAAAGATCGGAGCGTTCGCGGTATCAATAAGTCGAGTTAGATCGTTAGAGATTCTCTCCTGCTCGACCAGAACTTTATTCAGTTTCGTAATGTCTTGACCTACCCCGACCATACCCACAGTTTGACCAGAGGCATCACGCCGTGTTGTTGAATTGAGTAGAACATCCACTCGATCTCCAGATTTGGTGAATAGAGGAAATTCAAAGTTTGCAGTTTCTTCTCCTTTCAGGGCTTTTGCCAGTACCTCGCCCACCGAAGCCTTATAGTCATCGGTGATGAAATCGCTCACAAGACTCCTGCCCATCACCTCTGCCTTATTAAAACCAGTGATCTTTTCTGCCTGCTGGTTCCACTCATTGACCTTTCCTAGAGCATCTATACCGAAAATGGGTGCATTGGCAGTATCAATCAGTATCGTCAAATCCTGTGCTACACGCTCCATTTCCGAACGATAACCATCGAGCTCGGTTTGAAAAGCCAGTTCTTTATTAGCAAGGACTAATTCATCTGCATGTTTTTCCTTCTCTTTGTTGGCAAAAACTAATTCAGTTGCGCGTTTTTCTTTCTCTTCGTTGGCAAGCGTTAACTCATTTGCGCGCTTATCTTTTTCTTCGTTTTGAAAAGCTAATTCTTTATTGGCGAGGACTAATTCATTTGCGCGTTTTTCTTTCTCTTCGTTGGCCAGAATTAACTCATCTGCACGATTATCTTTCTCTTCGTTTTGAAAGGCTAATTCTTTGTTGGCCAGAACTAATTCATTTGCGCGTTTTTCTTTCTCTTCGTTGGCCAGAATTAACTCATCTGCGCGCTTATCTTTTTCTTCGTTTTGAAAGGCAAGTTCTTTGTTGGCCAGAACCAATTCATCGGCTCGTTTTTCTTTCTCTTCGTTGGCCAGAATTAATTCATTTGCGCGCTTATCTTTCTCTTCATTTTGAAAAGCCAATTCTTTGTTGGCAAGAACTAATTCCCCACGTTTATCTCTTTTCGTGTTTTTATTACCTTGTTGATCCGTATTTCTCTGCATAAGTAACTTTCCTAATTTTGAATTTTCAATCACTAATATGAGGAATAAAGATCAAACAATTCCAGTTAGTTATCGCTTACTGCATTAATCAGGTTTCTATCAAATCAATTATACTGTTGACTTACAAATCTAATATCGGTCTTAACTTTATCTACTTCATCTGCAGATTCGTAACCTTTAAACATTAATGTTTCTAACACTTCTTCAAAAAATAATGTCATCTTGATTGACATAGTTTTTCTCCTTCTAATAGCCAATACTAGTTAAAAATCGGCAGAGTGATTGTGAATCGGACACCATCATCGATATTTTCGGCAGAAATGGTGCCGTTCATATCACGGATAATACCGTAACTGACAGATAGCCCTAAGCCCGTACCTTTACCCATTGCTTTTGTTGTGTAGAACGGTTCGAAGATGCGAGGCAGAACATCTTTGGGAATCCCCCCGCCAGTATCTTCTAATGTAATGAAGACACTTTTATCGTCTTCAAATACGCGCAATGTAATCTTCGCCCCTCCATCGTTTTCAGCCATGGCATCGCTAGCATTAATGAGAAGGTTCAAGATCACTTGTTCGATTTGAATGGTATGACCCAAAACTGTTGAACAGTCTTGGGGTAACTCGATCACAAGCTCAATATCAGCCAATCGCAACTGCTCTCCCATAAGATTAAGCACATTCTCAATAACATTCCGAGAATCAATCGATTTGGGATGCTCGTTCGTCTCACGCCCAAACATGCGCATGTGATCAATAATCGCAGCCGCTCGTGCGGTTTGCGCTTCAATGCGTTCCAGTTTATCGTTTAGGTATTTTGGGTCAGCGATGCCTTTTGATATCTTCCTGCGGCTATTCCCTGCAGCCATTCGAATCACGTTCAGTGGTTGGTTCAATTCATGCGCGACTGATGTACCCATTTCTCCTAGTGTTGCCAGTTTGGCCGCTTGGATAATTAGAGCAGCGGCTTCTTTGCGCTCTCTGTCCTGTTCGCCCTGTAATTTACTCAGCGCCAGTTGCTTCTCGTTTATTGCCTGAACAAATTCTTGAAACTGACCAACCAGTGAGTTGACCTCTTTAATATTTGACTTTGGCCATTTAACGTCTGTCCGTTCGGTCGAGCTTGTAAACATATCAGCTGCTAGTGTTAATCCCTTTATTGGAGATGAAAGCCGGCGCGACAAAAACGGGACCAAAAGTAATGCGATTACAGATATCACGAGCATTTTTAGTAGTTTTTGGCTGTAATCGTTTTGCAGGAATTCAATGGATTTTTCCATAGGAACAGCGACACGAATGGTCCAATCGTTATCACCCATGAATACCACCGTATCTTCCCAATAAGCCTGTCTCCAGCGAACCATAGCGGGGAGCTTCTCATTTGGTGGCAATAGATGGTTTGGGTTTATACCTTGAACAAATCTAGATAAGTCTCTATTATCACTGATCGCAATAATAGTGCCCTGGCCATCTCTCAGTTCAATATGTTGACCGTTGAACGCGACTTCTCTTAATCGCCTCCCAAAAACCTTAGGATTAAAAGTAGTTGCCAAAAAGCGTTCTCCAGCCGTTGGCATAATTATTGTGAAGTGTAGCTCTTCAAAATCATCATGGGCGTTGATATTTGATATGTAATGTGATTTATGCGTTAAAGTAGGAATCTGATGAACGTGTTTAGAAATACCGGACCGTTGTTTTGGGTAAGAAAATAGTATTTCTCCGTCAGCACTGATAGTTTCTGTGTTGAGTACTCCTGGAATTATGTTTTCTCCAAAGCTCTTTAAAGCACTATCCAAGAGTACTCGGTTATTTTGGTCTAATTCGCTAATCGTCGCCAATGCGAAAGTTTTTGCATAATAGTCTAGAGCGGATGCAAGTTCACGCGCCACATCCTCCGCCGTATCATTGACTACGTAATTCAGGTTATCTTGTATTTTTTCAAGTGTATCCTGTCCCGACAATATCGTTGCACCCAACATAGGAAGGATAATGAAGATAGATAAAAGCGTATTAATCGCCGAATACATGGACACATTTGCCTTATCACTAGCAAATCCGTTCAGACTTATCCATCGCGCTAAAGGTGTGAATTGAACAAAAAAGCTGGCTAATACAACGTTTGTAATGCCATTGGCCGTCTGTTTTAGCGCAATCAAGGCTACAGCGGGTTCCTGCAATCCAAGATGGTAATAATAGGATACCCAAACCATAGGAACTCCAATCAGAAGCCAATAACTAACGTCAATCAGAATCATATTGTCTCTTTTTAGACAGCATACAATAAAGCCTACAAAAAAAGCTTCCAGACCAAAAATTATTATCGCGTAAGGGTGCCCCCAGATAATGTAGGTATAAGAACCTATAACAATCCCTACCAAAGTTCCCCACAGGGTTCCTGAAGTCCGCACCGCGATCATCGTTGCAACACTGCCAAATAAGAAATTCACTCCAAAATAGAGTTCGAAATTAAGATAATTTCCGACCAAACCCGTTGAGGTCAGCACTAACAGAAACAGAGCCTCTCTCACGCTAGGGCAACGAAGACAGCTTTTGGACAATATTTCCATGCTATCTGCTGTTGAGTTAAAAAAGGCGATCATATAAGTTCACTCAAATAAAGAATTGAAATGGTCATAATCACTCACTCTTCAGTTGTGCTCGCAAAAAGAAAATACCCAACCTGTCGCTCGGCAATTAGCTTGGGCATGTCAATACCGACTGACTTGGAATTGCCATTTTGACCGTGGTTCCCTCACCCTTTCGGCTACTAATATTCATTTTACCACCATGTAATTCAATGGAAATATTGGCTAACGTAAGTCCCAGTCCAAATCCAATTCCATCAAAACCCTGCTTTACCCTTCCCTCTATCTGGCTAAAAGCTTCTCTGGCGGCCATAACCTCTACTTCGTCCATTCCCACTCCATTATCTGATATAGAAATGCTCAAATCTACCCCTAGATTAATAACTTCAACATCAACATTTGTATCGGATGGTGAGTATCGGATCGAATTATCAACTATATTATAAATTGCCTGTGTCAGCCGTTTTTCATCACCTTGGATCATTGGGGCTAGAGTTTTAGATATGGAAGTGGTCAAAGTTATGGAAGATGATTCGGCTTGCGGTTTTAGTAAATCGACCACATGATCTACAACATCCACTATATTTACTTCTGCAATATTAAGTTTCAAATCACCGCTATCAATGTCTACCAGATCTAGCATTGAGTTGATAACACGAAGTAGTTTAAACCCTGCTGCAGAGATTGTTTTACTATATCGGTGTTGTTCCATGTCACCTTTCTCTGAGCTTGTTATAGCAATCAACTCAGCAAAGCCCAAAATTGGAGTTAACGGTGACCTGAGACCATGTCCCAGCATGCTGAGAAACTCTGACTTTATCTTATTTGAAGCAGATAAGTTCCGGTTGAGCGCATGAAGATTTCGTTTTTCACGCAATAGGTCGTCGGATAACAGTCTAACCTCTTGTGTGCGCGCCTCAACATTATGTTCAAGGTGCTCACGGAATTGTTTCTCTAACTTTCGTAATTGTAACGTTTCATCTGCTCGGCTCACCGCATGCAACAGGTGATCAGGTGATATCGGTTTGGTAATAAAATCTATCGCTCCGAGTTGTAGCGCCTTGATCGCTTCTTTTGTTCCCGCGTGACCAGTAACCACAATAACCGCAAAATCTCTGTTGTTAATATATCTGTCTCGAAGTTTCTTAATCAATTGCAAGCCGTCCAGACCCGGCATTTTAAGATCAGTAATAATGATTGAAACATTCTCATCAGTTTCAACAATATCCATTGCCAGAAACGGATCATCTGTTATTTCACATTCCATAAAACTATCAAAAGTCAATAATTCCGCTATTTCCTCTGCGGACTCACGTTCGTCATCAACTATCAGCAATTTGGTTTTAGACTCAGATACCTCAACTTGAGGGGATCCATCACCAGAAATAATGTAACTTAAAATGGATCTGTTTATTTCGCCAGTCTCAGTTGTTATAGGCATATTGTCATACTCCAGGAAATACCATTTACTGTATGGCTAATTTTGATTTTTGGTTTTTCTGCTCTAGTTGGTTAGAGATATAGCGGCCGATACTGTCTATTGATAGAGGCTTTTTCAGAACAGCAATTACGTCACTGTTGGTGGTTGTTATTAAACGATTCAGATCTTCAAACCCTGATATCATAATGACTTGAGTTTCTGGCAGCGAATTATGAATCACTTTGATAACTTCGATTCCAGTGGAACCATGCAGAAAATAGTCCATAATGATGAATTGAGGTCGATGTTTGAGAGCCAATTCCAATGCCGTATTTTCATTGCTGGCGGTGTATACGACCAGCCCATAGTCCTGTAAAGCATCAGCCATCTCTTCTAATGCCTCAATATCGTCATCAACGATGAGAACTGAGCTGGTTAACAATGTTTTGTTACTTTGCATGGCTTTTCTACCTTTTACTTAAATTTCAATACCATGAAACATCTTAAATGCAAAATATGTAATGAATATGCGAGGTTTGTGCAAATTTGTGCAAAACTGTCAGAATTTGGTTATTCGAGCTCTGATTAAGTGAAAGATCAACGTTCAAACACTCACCCCAAAATTCTTATCCTTGAAGACGATATCGATACATTGGAAGAGGTCAATGAAACTCTGACGGATGACGGTTTTCTTACCTTGTGTGCGAAAAATATTCAAACGTTTGAGAATTTAACAACAAACCACGTTATTGATCTTTTCCTTATCGATTTAAATCTTCCCGATGGGAATGGTTTCACGCTTGTGAGAGAGATTCGAAGAGAGTCAGAAGTGGGCATTATCATTGTATCTGGGAAAACCAGTGAAATTGATCGTGTCGTTGGTTTAGAGATGGGGGCGGATGACTTCATCAGCAAACCTTTTAGCCCTAGAGAATTGCTGGCTCGGGTTCAATCTGTTTTAAGACGAACTCGTGGCAGCACCTTTCCAAAAGTAATAACTGGTAATGGTAATGAAGTAGCCGAGTTTCTCGACTGGGAACTTAATTTAAGTTCGCGTCACCTGCTTACGAAGGATGGTAAGGGGATAGAGCTAACTACTGCAGAATTCGATTTGTTGAGAGCATTTGTCGAAGCACCCAATCGTGTTCTCTCTCGGGACTTCTTGCTAAATCAGCTTCATGGTCTCGACTGGGTCGGTTATGACAGGGGGGTTGACGGTCTTGTTAGCCGGTTACGTAGAAAAATAAAACTGCCAGCCAGGACGGCGCCATTAATAAAGACAGTGCGTGGTGTAGGGTACATGTTTACAGCGAGCGTTAAAAAACACGGATAAGTCTTATCAAAATTGCATTACTTATCATTCAACACGATATTATTTATTTAATATTTAGCTTAATTAGAGATTTCATTTTAGTGTATTTTATCCCTTTATTGAATCTTGTTACTGGGCTTAAACCAATTTAACTGGCTATGTAAATTAACCACTTCGCCCACCACGATTAAAGTGGGTGCACGGACATTATTGTTTTTCACGAGATCAGGAAGCGTATTTAAGTCGCCGACCAATACTCGCTGGTCTGGAGTTGTGCCTTTTTCAATTAATGCGGCTGGGGTATTTTCATGCCTTCCATGTTTTTTTAATGCATCGCAAATTCGTTGGACATTATCTAACCCCATATAAAACACTACCGTTTGATTGGCGTGACTTAACATCGCCCAATTTAAATCATCACCATCTACTTTACGATGGCCCGTTACAAAAATACAGGCTTGGGAATGATCTCGATGAGTAAGGGGTATCCCAGCATAGGTTGTGCAGCCAGACGCAGCGGTTATGCCAGGCACGACCTGAAATTTAATATTATCCTCGATGAGCTCTCCAATTTCTTCTCCACCTCTGCCAAAAACAAAAGGATCCCCCCCTTTTAAACGTAATACACGCTTTCCCTGCTTAGCTAAACGCACCAGTAATTGATTGATATTTTCTTGTGATATACTGTGGTTAGCGCTAGCTTTACCAGCATAAATTTTTTCGGCATCTCGTCTTACTAATGCCATGATTGGTTCAGACACTAATCGATCATAAACCACAACATCACACTTTTGCATTAACCTAAGTGCCTTAAAAGTTAATAGGTCTGGATCGCCTGGGCCCGCACCCACCAGATAAACTTCACCATGATACTCTGGGTCAGGGTCTGCTGACTGAATTAACTCGCTGAGCATAGTTTCGGCTTCATTCATTCGGCCAGATAATGCAAACTCTGATACCGGACCTTCGAGTACTGATTCCCAAAACCGACGTCGTAGATCCACGTTAGCAAAGGCTTGTTTTACCTTGGTTCGATAATTCTCGACAAGTTTTGCTAGCTCGCCATAAGCTGATGGGATAGATGCTTCGAGTTTTGACCTTATTAGTCGCGCCAGTACTGGTGACGCCCCACCGGTTGAAATAGCGATCTGAATTGGGTTTCGGTCGATAATTGATGGCATTAAAAAACTGCATAGTTCTGGGTTATCTACCACATTCACTAAAATATTTTTTGCTTGCGCCGTGATTGAAATGTCGGCATTAAGCTGAGCATTATTGGTCGCGGCTATTACGAGTTTGACACCCTTGAGGTCTGTTGGCTCATAATTTCTGAGTAGGCAACGAATGACTCCCTGCCTTTCTAATTCAGATACTTCTAATCCTATATTACTAGCGACAACACTGACGTCAGCACCGGCCTTCAGTAATAGCCCTATTTTTCGCGCAGCAATACTACCCGCTCCGACTACAAGACATGGTTTATGGCGTATAGTCAAAAATATAGGAAGCTGTTTCATTGATTAATATCGGTATCTGAAAATTAAATGGCGCGATTATGCTCGGTATCGATACATGAAAGCTACTACTTTGGTACTGATTGGTTTAACGGCAATGTCAGTTGTTGCAGCTTAATTACTTAGACTAGATAGTCTTACCTAAATGAGACCAAAGTCTAATACAATGGACAATTCATTGGCTAAATAAATTACTCATGTCTAAAAACCCACTACAAAATGCCATTAAAAAAGTTGCCACTGGCCCAGAGTACAGTAAAAATCTATCCTACGAAGAAACTCTAGAATCGATGACCTACATACTGGAAGGTCATGCGGACCCGGTTCAAACGGGTGTTTTCTTTATTGCTTTACGAATGAAACGTGAAACCAGTGAGGAAAATCTAGGTGTGCTACAGGCCATCAGACATTTTATCCTTAAATCAATAGAGACTGACCATGTCGTGGCAAATGTCGACCATTTAATTGATTTGTCCGACCCCTATAATGGTTATATTCGGGGTGTCCCCGCCTCCCCTTTCTTACCGGCTGTTTTTGCTGCTGCTGGTTATCCTTGTGTATCGCATGGTCTAGAACAGGTTGCACCAAAATACGGTATAACCTCTCATCGTATTTTAAAAGCAGCGGGTAAAGCTGTTTTATTATCAATCAGTGACGTTAAAGACAACCTAGAAAGTGATGACGTAGGTTGGTCTTATCTTGATCAGGCCGTTTATTGTCCTGCCTTACATAATTTAACTTCATTGCGCCAACGCATGGTGAAACGTCAAGTATTGACGACGGTTGAAGCACTAGCCCAACCCCTTCGAGCGCTCGGTAAGACCCACATGATGAGCGGCTATGTTCATCAAGCTTATCCTGAAATTTATGCTGATTTGGCTCGGAATACAGCATTTGACAATATGATTTTAATTCGCGGTGTAGAAGGCGGTGTTGTACCAAATTTAAAACAGCAAGCCCGATATTTTAGATATGAGGATTTTGGTGAATCGCATCATTATGAACTAGACCCCGTTTCTATTGGCTTATCACCAAAAAGTAGAAATGTACCATTACCCTCACATCTAGCTGATATTGAGAAGTCCAATAGTGAAGAAAAGCTTGATCAACTAGCCATCTACGCAGCTGATTTGGGACTAAAAGCACTTTCGGGTGAACTAGGAGAAACACGAGACAGTTTAATTTATAGCGGCGCTATTATGCTGAGTGTTCTCAATCGGGTTAGCCTGAGTGAGGCTGCAGACAGAGTAAGAAGCTTACTAGATTCTGGTGCCGCTTTATCAGCATTTAATCAGCATCCATAAGCTAGAGAGTCTTAATCTAGTGCCTAATGATCTGTGTTACTACAATGGCTCTTAAATCAACATCATTGCGTATTATCCTTTGCATCATGACCAGATTGAATCAACCACTAAATAAACCAATTAAACCGGCTGATATGGCATTTTTTATTTGTCTTGCATCAGTCTTTTTGCCAATAACTGACAAGCGTTTTGCCATGGCTGGAAAGCACCTTGATCTTTTAAGACATCCAAACCCAATTTCGAGTAAGTTCCTTCAGTCGCTATACGATTTGCGATATCACCAGGCGTGCTTGATTTCTCATGAATTGCCAGGCTTGCGGCACCTTTAGCCATACCCAAAATGAGGTCGGTTGCCAGCTTTTTAGACAGAACGTCATTACTCGTACATTGCACTAGATTTTCAAATAATTCAAAAACCCAGGTGTAAACACAGGCAATAACAGAGCCTTGTTCAAAGGCAGCCTCATCATCCACGACTATCGCATTACCACAATAATCAAACAATGCTTGGACTGCAGAATGATGAGGATAAATAAGCGTAGGGCTGGCCACTGCTTCCGCGCAGTTAACCGGCATGGCTCGAACGATAGGTACTTCTAAGCTGACAACCTGACGTAAGCTTTCGACACTAACACCCGCTGCAACGCTAATTAATAATTGACCTGTTTGAATACCAGCACTTTTAACACTTCTATGCAGTAAGCTGGACGAGTTTCCAATACAATGACGTCACTTGAATCAACAATTGACTTATCAAACCCTCCCTGCCTAAGTCCTTTAATCGTATATTCAGCCAGATCGCCGACCCCAATAAAGCCTAATATATTCATGAGAATCTTAACTTCTGACTAAAAAACAAAATTATACCGCAAGACAATCTGTATACAACACAACTTGACCGGTGAAATCAGCGGCTCGCTGTATCGTCATCACAAGTAAGGCAACTAGTCTTGTTAGTTTTCTTCTGCATTCACCTATCGTATTTTGGAATTGACACATTTCATACAATCAGATTTGTTTATCTAGCATAATATTGAGGGGGATTTGATATAGTACAAAATTGATATTATTACACCAAACATTTGAGGCAGTAACCCGTTCAGTGAAAAAAATAAAGCGTTCGAATAAACTAAAAGGTGTTTGTTATGACATACGAGGACCTGTACTAGATCAAGCAAAACGACTAGAAGATGAAGGCCATAAAATCCTCAAATTAAATATTGGCAATCCAGCACCTTTTGGGTTTGATGCACCCGATGATATTTTAAAAGACGTCATTCACAACTTACCAATGGCTCAAGGATACGGCCCTTCAAACGGTTTATATTCAGCAAAAATTGCGATACAACAGTATTACCAAACATTGGGATTACGCAATACATTGGTCGATGATATCTACATCGGCAACGGCGTGAGTGAGCTAATCGTAATGGCGATGCAAGCACTATTAAATGAGGGTGATGAGGTATTAATTCCCTCTCCAGATTACCCGCTATGGACAGCCGCGGTGAATCTATCTGGTGGTAAGCCTGTCCATTATGTTTGTGATGAAAGCAATAGCTGGCAACCTGATATTGATGATATCAAAACAAAAATAACAAAAAAAACGTGCGCCATTGTCATCATCAATCCGAACAACCCAACTGGTGCGGTTTACTCGAAACAAACATTAGAGGCAATCACAGCAGTCGCGCGTGAGAATGACCTAGTTATTTATAGCGATGAAATATACGATAAAATTCTATATGATCGGGCGGTCCATATTCCGATTGCAGGGTTAAGCAGCGATGTCTTTTGCGTTACTTTTAGCGGACTATCGAAAAATTACCGAGTCGCTGGTTTTCGAGCTGGATGGATGCTGCTAACCGGGCCAAAACACCAGGCAGAAGATTACATTAATGGCCTCAATATGCTGTCATCAATGCGGTTGTGCGCCAATGTACCTTCACAGCATGCAATTCAAACAGCGCTAGGCGGTTATCAAAGCATTAATGACCTCACCAAATCAGATGGTCGGCTCTATAAACAAATGGAGCTGGCTTATCAAATGCTTAATGACATTCCGGGCGTGAGTTGTACGCGTCCGCAAGGTGCTTTGTATCTTTTCCCCAAAATAGACACAAATAAATTCAATATTCACAATGATGAGACATTTATACTTGATTTTTTGACCACAAAACATGTCTTGCTGGTCCACGGAACAGCATTTAATTGGAAACAACCCAATCATTTTAGAATTGTATTTTTGCCTCACCTTGAAGAACTGAAGGCGGCTATTCTGGCTTTAGGAGAATTCCTCGATGGCTATCAACAAAGTTGAAATGCATCTAAATTAGGGCTAAGTTATAGGATAGGTTTTAAATCGTTGTAACCTAGTGATTGACTCAATATCGTAACAATTTTTGACATAAAAAAAGGCGCCTAATTCGACGCCTTTCCACCCTAGCTGCTGTATTTATTTTTTAAAGTTGCAGCTTCTCCTCCAGAACTCGGTTTTGGTTCATTGCTTCGAACCTGAATCAGAAATTGATCTAAAAATATATGAACTAAGTAGATCACAATCGACTCTAAGTCACAACTTATAAAATACGCTTTTCCTAGTCTTTATATTTCATCAACTATTATCCACAAAATTTTGCATAATATTTGTTTATTGGCAGCCAAACATTGATTTCCCATTGACCTTATCGTAACAATCGGTAACACTTTATCTCGTCGATGTGATATTAGTGAAAACCATTCATGCCAGAATCAACATCTGAATCCAGACCAAACGAAATTACCATCATTGTTGTACTTATTGTGCTTCTGCTTTTATTGCCACCATTAATAGGTTTATGGGCTTTTGAAGGCAGTTACTGGTTAGTACCTTATCTAATTTGGTCAGTCATCATCTTACTAAGCTATTTATTACAACGGCATTTAAAAAAACATGCAGTTTGAGCTGTGGCAGCTGTTTTTGGTTAGCATCCTTTATCTCGGGCTACTGTTCCTAATAGCGACCGCAACAGACCGTTGCTGGATACCAGCATCAATTGCTCGACACCCGCTGGTTTACACCCTCTCGCTGGGCGTATACGCCACTTCCTGGAGCTTCTATGGTAGTGTTGGATTTGCTCAAAAAGAGGGCTTTAGTTTTCTAACTATTTATCTTGGCGCCACAATTGCTTTTGTTGCATCACCCATCCTATTACGCCCTATTCTTAAGTTAACCGAGAGTTACAGACTGGCATCACTGGCAGATCTATTTGCATTTCGATATCACAGTCAGGCAGCTGGGGTTTTGGTAACGCTATTTATGTTGGCAGGCACTTTGCCTTATATGTCGCTACAAATTCAAGCGATGACGAATACGCTCAAAATAATGACGCAAAGCCCTCAAAATAGTGATATGGCGCTTGGATTTTGCATCACTATCGGTTTGTTCTCAATCTTGTTTGGAGCACGCCATATCTCACTCCGCGAGAAACATCACGGCCTGGTTGTGGCTATTGCATTTGAATCACTAGTGAAACTGGTAACATTGTTGATCGTTGGCTTGTTCGCAATATTCGGCATATTCGGCGGGTTTTCTGAGCTCAATCATTATCTCGAACTCAACCCTGAAGCCAATGCGGCTCTATTCAAACCGGTCAAGGAAGGACCATGGGCAACATTAATGATGCTTTCCTTTGCCGCTGCATTTTTATTACCGCGCCAATTTCATATGATTTTTGTCGAAAACATCGACCCAAAGGCGATCAATACTGCGAGCTGGGCTTTCCCACTATTTCTGTTGCTGCTGAATATCTCAATCCTGCCCATTTTGTGGGCTGGGGAGTCTCTCAACCTGAGCATTCCTGCAGACTTATATGTACTGGGTATCACTTTAAAGAGTGGTTCTAGCATTTTACCCCTACTAACTTTTCTGGGTGGTTTATCAGCAGCCAGTGCGATGATTATTGTGACGACACTAGCACTCGCCTCAATGTGTATGAACCATCTCGTGTTACCGGCCAGCTTTCCTTTAAGGTTGTCCAGCGGACCCAATATGTACCATTGGTTACTATGGGGGCGACGACTAGTCATCGTACTTATCATTGCGGCCGGATATAGCTTCTATCTTGTCAAGCAATATAATCAGGGATTAGTCGGTCTTGGACTTATTTCCTTTGTTGCTGTGGCACAGTGCTTACCAGGCATTGTTGGTTTGCTCTACTGGCAACGAGCCAGTAAGGCTGGCTTTATTGCTGGTTTGCTCGTCGGCGGTTCTATCTGGGGCATTACCTTATTACTACCATTGTTCGAACGGGCAGGTATTATCGCATTGCCGTTTTTAAGCACTCAAATTTTAGCGATTAGCACGACAGATAGTGCCTTGTGGTCACTTGCGTTTAATAGCCTCGCATTCGTTCTATTTTCACTCACAATGCCACAATCAGATGAAGAAAGAGAGGTATCCAATGCTTGCTTTCGAAAAGGATTTTTGGTGCCTCAAGGTAAGATTCGGGCGACTTCTATTAGTGAATTCGAGCACCAATTAACCAAAATTATAGGCACTGACATTGCTCGTAGTGAAATCAAACGGGCGCTATCAGACCTTGGGATGGATCACGAAACGTTGGATACGGCTGCCCTGCCTTTGTTACGCGCACAAATAAACCGTAATTTGTCTGGATTAGTCGGCCCAGTTTTATCTCGTATGATCGTCAATCAACATCTACAAATTGATCGAGCCACCAAATCAGCACTGGCAGACACCATTCAATTTGTCGAAACCAAAAATGAAAAGACTCGTTCAAAACTTGAAGGTGTTTCGAGCGAGCTAGATGCGTTACGACGATTTCATTTTCAGGTTTTGCAAGACTTGCCATTGGGCGTGGTATCGGTCAGCGAGGACAACCTTATTGTGAGTTGGAATAATGCGATGGCGGATTTAACGGGCATTGAACAGATTGCCGTTATTGGGCAGTCTATTAGTAATATCCAACAACCTTGGCAAAAAATCCTAGTATCTTTTATTTCCAGCACAAATTTTCAAATCAATAAATTAAAAACAATCGTTAATAATGAACCTCATGTTCTGAACTTGTTTAAAGCGGTTGTTAGTCACGATCAAAAACAGCGGAGTGGCATTGTTATTCTGATAGAGGATCACAGCGAACGCTACTCATTAGAGAAAAAACTGGCACACAGTGAAAGGCTGGCTTCAATTGGTCAGCTTGCGACAGGCGTTGCCCATGAAATAGGCAATCCTGTAACGGGTATTGCCTGCCTGGCACAGGATTTACAATCAGAGCCTGAGAATACATTGGTGTTACAACAAGGGCTGGAACAAATACTCACCCAAACTGAGCGCATCGATAATATTGTTCGTGCCTTAGTCAACTTCAGTCATATAGACCGGTTCGATGATCACTCTGTTGACCCCCTGAGCCTTCATCATACAATTAATCAGGCAATACAATTAGTGTCACTGAATCATTCTAGTCTGCAATTAACTTATGACAATCAATGTGATGAGTCCCTTTATGTTCTTGGTTACTCACAAAAGCTGATTCAGGTTTTTGTTAATTTGCTGAGTAATGCGACTGACGCTTCTATCCAAGGTGGAAAAATTGAAATACTCGCCTTAGCACACGACAATACGGTGAAAACGGTTATTAGAGATTATGGCAAAGGTATTGAAGAAAACCATTTAGCTAAAATTTTTGAGCCTTTTTTTACCACTAAAGCCGTCGGTGAAGGCACCGGCCTTGGACTCTCACTTACCTATAACATTCTTCAGGAACACGGCGGTAGTATTTCAGCTTGTAATAGAGAAGATAAAGGCTGTCAGTTTGAGGTTTCACTCCCCAGATTTAAACCGACCGATAAAATATTCAATTAGATAACCAAACTATGAGCCACATATTAATTGTTGAAGACGAACTCATTATTCGTGAAAGCTTGTCGCGTTTACTCCAAAAGCAAGGTCATAGCGTGACAGCCGTTAGCTGCGTTGCCGATGCTATTGATCAGTCGATACATGGTTATGACTTAATCATTTCAGACATCCGTTTACCTGGCGAACCCGGTACGGTCTTAATCAGTAAAGCAGCACCCATTCCAGTTTTGATCATGACCAGTTATTCAACCGTTCAATCCGCGGTAGATGCTATGAAACAGGGCGCAGTCGACTATATATCCAAACCGTTCAACCATGATGAAATGGTGTTAACGGTAAATCGAGCGCTTGAAAAATCCAATATTGAACGACAAAATAAAATTCTCGCACAAGAGGTCGCGCGAGACTACCCGATTGATGGAATGATCGGTAACTGCGAACCAATGAAAAAAGTAATCGATCTCATTCATCGTGTCGCGCCAACGGATGCCACGGTATTAATTCTGGGTGAAACAGGCACGGGTAAAGAGCTTGTTGCTCGCGCGATCCATGCTCAAAGCAGCCGTAAAAGTCATCCACTCATTAGCGTTAATTGCGCAGCATTTGCCGACAACTTAATTGAGTCCGAATTGTTTGGTCACGAAAAGGGGGCATTTACTGGCGCACTACAATTAAAAAAGGGATTAATCGAAGCGGCCAATGATGGCACTCTCTTTCTGGATGAAATTGGAGAGTTGCCAATGGAGGCACAGGCAAATCTATTACGCGTGTTACAGGAAAACGAAATTCGTCGTGTTGGCTCCAACAAAACAATTAAAGTCAACGTTAGAGTTTTAATTGCTACACACAAAGACTTAAAACAAATGGTTGCTGACAAACTATTTCG
The DNA here is from genome assembly GCA_963934675.1 of uncultured Gammaproteobacteria bacterium. Lineage (GTDB taxonomy): Bacteria > Pseudomonadota > Gammaproteobacteria. The sequence goes on from CAWVZP010000036.1 coordinate 16,381, forward strand.
AGAAGACCTTTATTATCGTCTCAATGTGTTTGAATTAAATTTGCCTCCGTTGCGTGAACGCGCAACAGATACTCAACAATTGGCCGACGTTATACTAACCAAAATGTGTCGCAGGATTCACCGCAAGGCAATTAGATTTAGTGAGGAAGCTTACCAACAACTGAACCATTATCATTGGCCAGGCAATGTGCGTGAATTAGAAAATGTAATCGAGCGTGCAGTCATTCTATGTGCGGATAAAGTCATACATACCAGCGATTTAGGGTTTAAGAAACCACTCACAATAGACTCTGCTATAAAAGGAAAACCCGACCCAGTAGAACACCCATTATCACTTGATGACTATTTCATTGACGTAGTTAAGAGGTTTCAGCCTCAATTTAACGAAACTGAACTATCAAAAATGTTAGGGATAAGCCGCAAAAATTTATGGGAGCGCCGACTTCGGCTAAATATTCCTGCGCGTGAATAAAAGACAAGCACTTACTGAATACAGACCCTATGAACACATCGATTGAACAGTGACAAAATCATGACTAACGTCGTCATTAAAAAATTATCGAGATATTGCTACTACTATTCTGACAGGGTCTAATCGCCATTTTTCAATTTTCTCAAAAATGATCAAGGGCGCATAAGTACGTTGCGAAAAGGCCGATTGGAATGCCGAACGTCTAGCATCGAAAAACGCGTCCTATTTCTAATGTTCGCGTAAAAGACGCGACCTAGTGTCTCAAAAATTCTATAGGAGTGATTTTAGTGGCCCCTTATAGTTTGATATTAAGTGTCATTTTATTCGACTGATTCAAAACCATCATCCACCTGCGCTAGCAGAGACCTTTTATAATTCTGTTTTTTATAGCTTGCTCCATCGTGATTATTTCGACAATAACTATATTTTTGTTCGTAGTATTATTTCAAAAGAAGCTTAAGTCGTTGGGTAGTATCTTAATGCTGACAAAAAGAACCGTTCACCATTCCGATACTACATAACGGTAAGGGTATAATTCTTCAGATGCCATTATTATAGGTCATCAAGGGCTGTCTATAAGTAAAATTACGTTTTATGAGGTAACTACAAAATACTAATATAATCGCGATTAACACACGGGTATGATGTGTTTTCTTTAATATCACTGGCAGATTAAAACTCAATGGCTGAATTCTTTTTTGATTATGGACTTTTTGCACTTAAACTATTAACTATTATTATCGGCATTGTTGCTGTCGTGGTTGTTTCAGTAACGGCTAGCATGAAATCAAAAGGTGGGCCCGAAGGTCACATTGAAGTTGTTCGAGTGAATGATGAAATGGAACATCTGCGCGATACGCTTAGTTCTGCCGTTATTGATAATGATGAATTTAAAATTGCCTTAAAAAAGCGCGCAAAAGAAGAAAAAGCTGAACGAAAAGCCCACCTCAAAGCGCTTAAGAAAAACGCTAAAAAGAATGCCCCAAAGGGCCCAGAAAGTGACGCTGTTACTGAAAGAAAAAGTCGTGTTTTCGTCCTGGAATTTGTAGGTGATATAAAAGCCTCTGCAGTATCAAGCCTACGCCAGGAAATAACCGCCGTATTGTCACTGGCCGAAAAAAGCGACGAAGTTGTGGTTCGGCTCGAAAGCGGTGGCGGTATGGTTCATGCGTATGGACTCGCATCCTCACAACTACAACGTATAAAAGATCGCGAAATATCACTGACCATTTGTGTCGATAAAGTTGCTGCAAGCGGTGGCTATATGATGGCCTGTCTTGCAAGCAAACTATTAGCAGCCCCTTTCGCAATTATCGGCTCTATTGGTGTTGTCGCCCAAATCCCTAACTTTCACCGTTTGCTTAAA
>CAWVZP010000037.1:0-17423 GCA_963934675.1 uncultured Gammaproteobacteria bacterium
CATTAATAGGTGAATATGATTAGTCATCAATACATAGGCATGAATAGCGACGTCGTATCGCTCGCATGCATCACCCAGGCAATTCAGCAAGAACCAATAATTTTCTTCGTCGAAGAAACAAGGATTTCTATCATTGCCACGTTGAACAACATGACTGGTTATGCCCAGCAGATACATCCTTGGTTTTCTTGGCATCGGAATTTCCTTTTCCTGTATCAATTTCCTTTTCCTGTATCAATATCGTTTTCCTGAGTCTATACGATATCTTTATTATTGTGAGGGATTCTCATGTACCTCCTATCCCTTTAACTCGCTTTAAATCAAATCAGGCCTAAGCAAAGGGTCTAGTTTATAATCCAAACATAAGACTCAACCATAATAATTGAGCCTTATGTCTTTTCTCAGTGAAATAAAATCCCTATGTTATGTTCCACCACCTATAAATCCTTTTCATCATGTCGCAACACGACACAAAAAGCCTAATCCCATTTAAGCGCGCCACCAGTTTGATATTCCGTTACCCGTGTTTCAAAGAAGTTCTTTTCTTTTTTAAGGTTGGCCTGCTCATCTAACCATGGCAATGCGTTTGTAGCGCCAGGAAAAGGAGTTGCATGATTTAGCTTGCTAGCTCGGCGATTGGCAATGAAACGGAATTGAGCAATATGATCAGTTGCGTTGTAGCCCAGAATTGGATCAGGCAGCAGATAGTGCGCATATTGAGCTTCTGCAGCTTCGGCTTCTTCCCACATATTCTGGATTGCTTTTGGATCGAGCTTTACCTTTTCTTCGATAATAATCTGGTTGCAAACACGAATACCAAAAGAAGCATGCATTACTTCATCACGCATGATGTATTGCAATTGCTCAGATGTTCCTTTCATTAGGCCACGACGTTGCAGCGCAAAAATTGGGCTGAAGCCATTATAAAACCAAGTGCCTTCAAAAACGCCAGAGAAGAAAGTGTAGGACATGACGAAATTTTCTAACTCGTCACGGTTTGTCAGATCTATGTCGGATCTTAATACTGAATTAAGCCGATCATTGCACATCTGAATCTTATGGTTAATTTCTGGAACCACGCGATAACGATTATAAATTTCACCCTGGTCTAGGCCCATTGTTTCGATGCAGTGCTGGTAGGTCCAGGTGTGCATGGCTTCTTCATAAACCTGACGAGCCTGATAAATCTGTAATTCAGGAGCAGTCATTTTTTCCATGACAGCTAGACCGATGTTACGCATGGCTAGAATGTCTGACGTTGTTAGGTAAGACAAGACGTTCTCATACACATGGCGTTCTTCTAGCGTCAACTTGTGCTGGAAGTCATGTAAATCTTGCGTCATGTTAACGTCGAGCGGTGTCCAATGGTTTTTATTGGCATTGAGGAAGTACTCCCAAGCCCATGGGTATTTGAACGGTGCTAACTGATTGATATCCGCTAAGCCGTTCACAACGCGCTTGTCTTCAGCATTGACTGGCTTGGAGGCTGCAGGGCGAAAGGTTGGGGTCTGGCTGTCTGAATGCTGTTCGCGCTCAGCCGTTGTACCGACAACGGCTAATTCTGGCGTGACGTCTGGTACTCTGGGTTCTGGTGGTGCAAGTGGGTTATCCCAATTAAACATGTTTATCTCCGAAATTAATGTCGTTATTTAATACTGTGTTGTGAGCCTTACTGACAAGCATCACAATCGGGTTCTAGAATCGAACAAACCGATGGTTCTGGTTTGGCCGAATTGATTTCGTCTTCACGAGTACCTGCTTTTTCTGCCGCTGTTGCACCGAGTGAGCGAAGGTAATAGGTAGTTTTGAGGCCACGTACCCAAGCGAGCTTGTAAAGGTTATCGAGCTTTTTACCGGATGGTTCGGCCATATATAAATTGAGCGATTGACCTTGATCTATCCACTTTTGGCGGCGCGATCCGGCTTCGACTAACCAACCTGAATCAATCTCAAATGCAGTTTTGTACAGTTGCTTTAATTCATTGGGCACCCGATCGATGCTTTGCACGCTGCCATCGTAATACTTAAGATCATTGATCATGACGTCATCCCAAAGACCATGAGATTTAAGGTCATTCACTAGGTAAGGATTTATGACGGTGAATTCACCCGATAGGTTCGATTTAACGTATAGATTCTGATAAATCGGTTCAATCGACTGACTGACACCACAAATATTGGAGATGGTGGCCGTTGGCGCAATAGCCATGGTATTGGAATTACGCATTCCAACTGTCATAACGCGTTGGCGAAGGCTGTCCCAATTCATTTTCGAGCTGTCATCTTGCTGCAGGTAATCGCCACGAACGGCTTTTAAGTCGGCAATTGAATCAATTGGCAGTATGCCTTGGCTCCAGAGTGACCCAGGATAGCTTGAGTAGGTACCGCGTTCTTCTGCCAGTTGAGTTGACGATTGAATAGTGTAGTAGCTGACAGCTTCCATTGACTCATCTGCGAACTCGATGGCTTGTTCCGAGCTATACGATATATGTTGCTTATATAGCGCATCCTGAAAGCCCATGATGCCAAGGCCGACGGGTCGATGACGCAGGTTTGAGGTACGGGCTTGTGGAACGCTGTAGTAGTTGTAGTCGATGACGTTATCAAGCATACGCATTGCTGTGCTAATAGTTCTTTCGAGCTTTTTAAGGTCGAGTCCTTTCTCATCGATGTGCTGTGGCAAATTGACTGAACCAAGATTACAGACCGCAATTTCAGCGTCAGACGTATTTAGCGTGATTTCTGTACATAGATTGGATGAATGAACCACACCAGTGTGACGTTGGGGTGACCGGATGTTGCAAGGATCTTTAAATGTTATCCACGGGTGACCCGTCTCAAATAACATACCGAGCATTTTGCGCCACAAATCTTGCGCAGGCACTTGACGATAAGAGGAAATTTCACCGCGGGCTGCTTTTGCTTCATACGCTTCATAAGCTGTTTCGAATTCCAAACCATACAGTTCGTGAAGTTCTGGTACTTCTTCAGGTGAAAATAGTGACCATTGGGCGCCTTCAGTCACGCGTTTCATGAAAAGGTCAGGAATCCAGTTGGCCGTATTCATATCGTGGGTACGACGTCTCTCTTCACCCGTGTTTTTACGCAGCTCTAAGAAATCTTCGATATCAAGATGCCAGGTTTCAAGATAGGCACACATAGCGCCTTTGCGTTTGCCACCTTGATTGACTGCAACAGCAGTATCATTGGCGACCTTGAGGAAGGGAACAACACCTTGTGACTTGCCGTTAGTGCCTTTAATGCGTGAATCCATCGCCCGAACGCGAGTCCAGTCGTTGCCGAGGCCGCCAGCAAACTTAGACAGCATGGCATCGTCTTTGATTGCACTGAATATGCCATCTAAATCGTCGGGTATCGTAGTCAAGTAACAACTAGACAGCTGTGGCCGTAAAGTGCCTGAGTTGAAAAGGGTTGGGGTGCTGCTCATGAAGTCGAAAGACGATAGTAAATTATAAAATTCAATAGCGCGTTCTTCGCGATGAACTTCATTTATGGCTAGGCCCATTGATACGCGCATGAAAAATGCTTGTGGTAGTTCGAACCGGCATTCTTCATGGTGAATGAAGTAACGATCGTAAAGGGTCTGTAATCCAAGGTAGGTAAACAAATGATCGCGTTCTGGCTTTAATGCGTCGCCCAGTTTCTTGAAATCAAATTTAAGTAGCTCGGTGTCCAGTAGCTCAAGCTCAGCTGCCTTTTTAACATATTGATGAAAATACTGTGGGTAACGATCAGCCATTTCAATGTAGGTTGCAGTCGGTGAGCCATCGTCTATAAAAGTGAGTGTTTCAGTGCGCAATTCGTCTAGTAATAAACGCGCGGCTACTTGTGAATATTGCGGTTCACTATCGATTAAGCCACGGGCACTCAAAACGACAGTTGGGCTGACGTCGGACGCAGGTACACCATCGAATAAGTTTTTAAGAGTATCGTTGTAAACACGTTCCGAATCGACGCTGTCTAGTCCGTTACAGGCATCGTTAATGATCGTTCTTACACGGGCCATATCGAGCGCTTGGAAGCTGCCATCCTTATGCTTGACGTTGAGGATGACGGGTTCTTCTACATCTTGAGCGGCGGATGAGTCCATTTTTTCCTGTGCTCGGGCATTCGAGCGATTTTCTCGATATAGGACATAAGCGCGGGCAATTTTTTGATCACCATTACGCATCATCGACAGCTCAACCTGGTCTTGAATATCTTCTATATGGAAGGTGCCTCCTTCAGGTTGACGACGAGTTAAGGTCTCGACGACTTGATTGGACAGGCGTTCGACTGTCTCATGTACGCGTGACGATGCGGCTGCCTGACCACCTTCAACCGCCAAAAATGCCTTGGTCATGGCGACCGCAATTTTATTTTTATCAAAGCTAGTCAGTTTGCCATTGCGGCGTACAACATTATAAATATTACTGAGCGTATTAGTGTGATCCTGAGAATAGCCATTTCCCTGGTTCAGCGTAGTAGTGGTAGCTGTCTCTGTAAGAGGTGAGTCGATAGTTTGCATTGTAGAAGCCCGTTCCGTGATATTTGTATTTACTGAAAGAAAGTCAATTTTTAAAACCGATCAAAAATCAATAGTCGTTGGTTGCCTTATATTACCTATCGACGGAGTATTGTTTTTCGGCCGTGAAACATACTTTCCAATATTTAATGCACTCAGCCATGCCAAGTTGCTTTTCTAATGTTGCACTTAAAAAGAAGGGCTGTTTGTAAGCTTCTAATAGCGCTACCAAAGAAAAGCTAGAATTTGGCAAAAGGGGCAAGAGTGGCTATTGGTACTGAATTATTATTGTAACGGCAAAAAGCAGAAAGCACAACATAATGTGGATTGAGATAAGGCAATACACACTATATAGTGTTTCGTCTGTGGAACAGTTGAGTAAAACCTGTGGATAAGTTGGGTATGAATGGTATGGGGTATATGAAAATACACGTATTATTATTTAATTTTAACGCTTCGGATGTTGCCGATGCAGTAACGTGCCTGTGGCTGGAAACTTGTCTATGAATCATCAAAAAGTACGATATAGCACTTATCGGTTGGGTATTGATTTAGGCGGGACAAAAACGGAAGTGGTTGTTCTGGATGAAGAAAATAGTCCAGTATTCCGCAAACGAATGGCCACGCCCGCGAATGATTACGATGCTATATTGGCCTTACTGGGCAGTTTAGTAGCTGAAGCGGAGAAAGCGATTGGGCAAACATTAACGGTTGGAATCGGAGCGCCTGGTACGATTTCTCCACGCAGTCGGTTGCTCAGAAACTCAAATATTATTTGTATGAATGGGCGCGCATTTAAAGGCGACGTAGAAGAGCGGCTTCAACGCCAAGTTCATATTCAAAATGATGCGAATTGCTTTGCCCTGTCAGAAGCTATTGATGGCTCTGGTCAAAATCATGCCGTTGTTTTTGGCGTTATTATTGGGACCGGCACCGGAGCAGGTCTAGTAGTGAATGGGCAGTTAATTAACGGTCCCCATGCTATCACGGGGGAGTGGGGACATAACCCATTACCCTGGCATACGGAGCATGATGGAAATCCCCGTTGTTACTGCGGTAAGCAGGCTTGTATTGAAACATTTCTTTCGGGCCAGGGCTTGGCTGTCAATTTTCTGTCAAGCTATGGGGTTGCCTTATCGTCTGAGCAGATAGTTGCTCAGGCAAGGTTAAGAGATAAACGCTGTTTAAAAGCGACGGCAGAATACTTTGACCAGATGGCGCGCGCTTTGGCTCACGTGATTAATATGATCGATCCGGATGTCATTGTATTGGGTGGTGGTATGTCAAATATTGCGGAGATATACCAACAGGTGCCTAACCGATTAGCAGACTATGTTTTTTCGGACTATGTGGAAACTCCGCTATTACCTGCCACTCACGGTGATGCAAGTGGTGCACTAGGCGCTGCACTTTTATCGGATAATTAATTAAATAGGCCTATTATATTAAAAGAATAATATTTTTTAATTAATTAAACGATAATTTAGACTAATATTTCTATAATGATAAGAGCCTTTTAAAAAAAAGATAATAATAACATGCCAACTATTAGTACCCTTGCGGTTGAGCAGATCTCTGGTCTTTCAAGATTAGATTGTCTGGTGTCAGGTGCGACTAAATTGATTAGTTTGCCCGATATCTATTACCGTCTTGAAGTGGCAATCGAAAGTCCTTCTTCCACAATCGCTGATTTTTCTAATCTGCTTGCCTCTGATCCTGATCTTTGTGCTCGTTTATTAAGTATGGCTAATAGTGCCTTTTATAGTTTCCCTTCCAAGATTGATACCATTGACAGGGCGATTAGCACGATTGGGTTACGTCAGATACGCGAGCTGGTACTGGCGACATCGGTGATTAAAACGTTCAATAAAGTTCCGCTTGGCATGGTCAATATGAATTCATTTTGGGAGCACAGTGTGGCTGTTGGTGTGTTTGCAAAGTCGCTCGCGCAATATGCTGGGTTGCCTTACTCTGAACGATTTTATGTTCCTGGTTTATTGCATGATATAGGCCGTCTGGTGATGTTTTTAAAAGTGCCTGATCTAATGCATGAGTTATTGCTTCAGCGAGACAGTCGGAAGCAGCATTTATTTGTGCTTGAACACGAGCAATTATTTTATACCCACGCTGATGTTGGTGGAAGAATACTCGAATCTTGGAACATCCCACAGTCCATTTATGAGCCCGTTGCTTTTCATCATAGGCCTGATCAATCGGGTGAATTTGCAGTTATGAGTAGTGCTGTGCATATTGCTGATGCGTGGGTTAATAAATACTCAGTTGGCAGTAGTGGCGAGCGTTTTACGCCGCAAATTAATCCAGAAGCTACTCGTTTACTGGGAATTGAGGAAAGCGAACTTGATAAAGTTTGGCGCATTGCGGTTGATGATATTAATGACGTCATCAGGCAGTTTGTCTGCCATTAGAGTATTTTTAGAGATTTTTATGAAGTAGGTTGGTTGGTGCTCACTTTTTACTGAGCTTGATTAAATAAGTATGACTTAACTCGGTATGATCTAAACTTAACTAAGTACCAGCGTCGCTAACCCAAGAAATGCAACAATACCAATAACATCGGTCACTGTCGTTAGCACCACACCACCTGCGATAGCAGGATCAATGTTCAATTGGCGTAAAATCAAAGGTATCAACACGCCCGCAAAAGCGCCAGCGACAAGGTTGATCACCAGTGCGAAACCAATCACTGCTCCGATGATGAAATTCTCGAACCAGGCAATTGAAAACGCGGCGACTACGAAAGCCCATACCAAGCCGTTAAGTATGCCAACCAGAATCTCTTTTTTTATTAGTGAGCGATAGTTTGAGCTGCCAAGCTGACCCAATGCTAGTCCACGTATTACCAGAGTGAGTGTTTGTGACCCTGCGATTCCGCCCATGCTAGGCACGATGGTAATGAGAATGGCCAAGGCAACCACTTGCTCAAGTATATTTTCAAAGAAACCGATAACACCTGCAGCCAGAAAAGCCGTTAATAAATTGATGCCTAGCCAAATACCACGTCGTTTGGCGCTGATAATAACGGGTGCAAACATATCATCATCTTCCGATAATCCCGCCATGCTCATAATAGAATGCTCTCCCTCCTCACGAATAACATCAACCACATCGTCAATTGTAATTCTACCGATCAATTTGTGTTGTTCATCGACAACAGGCGCGCTAATTAAATCGTAATTTTCGAATTCACGTGCAACTTCGGTATCTGAAATATGGGCGTACATTGCATCAATATCGGTACGCATGATGTCCTGAACCAACGCGTCTAACTCATTGGTGAGGAGATCAGCCAGGTATAATGCGCCTAAATAATGATCGTGCCGATCGACAATAAATAACTGATCGGTCTGATCTGGTATATCACCTCTCATCCTCAGGTAACGCAGTACCACATCCAGCGTTACGTCTGCTCGAATGGTGACCTGATCGAGATTCATCAAGCCGCCAGCGGTATCCGCGCTGTAGGCGAGTACTGATTCTAATCGTTCCCGTTTAAGGGCATCGAGGGTAAATAGTATGCTGGCGATTTTTTCTGTCGGCAACGAGAGTAAAAGATCGGCTTGATCATCTACATCGGGCAGGGCTTCGATGATGGCTGTAATTTCATCGGCATTGAGTTCTTTGAGTTTTGTGTCACGGACTTCGTCGCCCGTTTCGAGTAGTACCCCCCCTAATAAAATAGGGTCTATTAGTGGCCAGATAAGATCACGTTGATGTGAGGGTAAAGATTCTAGTAAGTTGGCTAGTTCAGCAATGCCAATGCCATCAATGACATGGGTAATGGCAGAATCGTTATCGTCTTCTAATGCGAGTGATATTTTTTGTCGAAGTTGTTCGATGCTATCTTCAATCATGGCATTGATTGTAGGCTATGTAGGGGCTAGAGCAAAAGGTCTTTATCGCGTTTACATTTAGCAGAGCGACCATTCGAATGTGGCGTATTCAAAAATAATAAGTGTTTAGTTTATACGCACTTTTTTGGACTATTCAGCCTCGTCGAACCGATTGGCGATTAATGACGAGATCGCCTCTATACAGCGCGCTTCGTCCCTGCCTTCAACTTCCAGTCGTATTTCTGTATCCTTGCTAGCTGCCAACATCATTACGCCCATAATGCTTTTTGCGTTGACTTTATTTCCCTGCTTATTAATTAAAACCTCGCTTTCAAATTGACTGGCGCAGTTGACCAGCTTTGACGCGGCACGGGCATGAAGCCCAAGCTTATTAATAATGGTGATATCTTGAGAAATCATGATAAACAGTCCTGTATGATACCCTTATGGGCACCTTCGATAGCTATTAAGGATAACGCTTGTAGCGATTTATTAGGATAGTTTAATACGCTTAATCGCATTGGTAAGTTGATACCGTTCACAATATTGATATTTATATCAATCGAAAAATATTTTGCCAAGTTGTAGGGCGTCGCACCGCAAATGTCGGTCAATATTAGAATGCCATTGTGACTAGAATTGGCAGTAACTAACTGAAAAATTTTATTTTTTATTTGATCTGCATAGCGACCCAACTCACTTGTCTTAATATTCGCTGAAACGGGGATGAATTCAACGTCGAATGGGTAGTTGCCAAGAATGGAGGTTGCTATGTTGATCAGCTCCTGCCCCGGTTGATTATGGGTTATCACCAACAAACTGACAGTCATGACAGCTCCCGATGCCTGACGGTACTGTTGTATTTATTTTTCTCTAACGCCAGAGCAATTTTCTCGGCCAGAAAAACTGATCGATGTTGTCCACCCGTACAGCCTATCGAAATAGTCATATAGCTACGATTTTCTTTTTCAAAACACGGGATCCAGGTCGTCAGAAAACTGTTAATTGAATCAAACATGCTGATGACTTCGGGGAAACTTTCAAGATAGTCAATGACGGGTGAATCCATACCGCTAAAGTCCTTTAGGTGACTTTCCCAGTGTGGATTAGGTAAACAACGTACATCAAAAACAAAGTCCGTATCAGTCGGCAGCCCGTGCTTAAAGCCAAATGATTGCACCAAAATCGCTAGTTCAGACGAATTGCTGGGTAACAGTCGCTTGATGATCAACTGACGAAGCTGATGCACATTAAATGTTGATGTGTCTATCACTAAATCAGCTTTTGAGTAGATGTTTCTGAGCAAGTCTTGTTCAAGGTTGATGGCGTCTACCAGAGGACGGCCCTGACGTGATAGGGGGTGTTTCCTTCTGGTTTCACTAAAGCGGGTAATCAGTTTTTTGATGTCTGAAGTTAGGAATAGGATCTCGACAGAGCTAGTCTTTTTTCGGGTTTTTTCGATAATTTCATCAAAGTGGTCGATATCACCTGCGCCACTTCTGGCATCTATTGCGACTGCAACTAAATCATATCTGGCGGGTTTGGAGTCGAGCATGGTGTCGATAAAATTTGGCAGTAGACCAATCGGTAAATTGTCGACACAAAAATAACCTGCATCTTCCAGCGTATGCAAAGCGACCGTTTTTCCAGAGCCTGATAGGCCGCTAACAATGATCAGTTTCATCTCAATTTCTTTAACGTTTTGGTTCATGCCATTCATCATTCAGCAGGTGGTCGTCTTGCGCAATAGCGGTGCTCTGGCGCTGAATAAAATCTTCTGCAGCATTGTAGCCGTTAATATTAAGCAAGTGATTTCGTGCAGCGGCTTCGACCAGTACCGCAAGGTTTCGACCAGGCGCTACGGGCAGAGTTACCTCGGGTATTTCTAGGCCGAGAACATTGCGAGTGGCGATATTATTGCCTAGTCGGTCAAACTGTGTGGCGTTCTCATGGGTGAGTGACACCATATTAACAATGAGCCTTAGTGCCTTATTTGTTTTGAGTGCATTAGCGCCAAACATCGCTCGAATATTGACTATTCCCAGGCCACGGACTTCCATGAAACCACTGAGTAGATTAGAGCACTCTCCGTTGACGACGTCTGGAGATATTCTTGAAAATCGGGTGATGTCATCTGAAATTAAGCGATGCCCTTTGGCAACTAATGCGAGTGCTAATTCGCTTTTGCCGACACCACTTTCGCCAGTGAGGAGTAAGCCCAAGCTGTAGACTTCAACGTAAACACCGTGTTCGTCAACCTGTTCGGCGAGCACGGGGGTTAGGTAATGGCGAGTTTTATCAAGTAACTCGGAGTCATGTAAGCGAGACTGAAAAACGGGAATGTTTTGTTGTTCGCATTGACGAATCATAGGTTCAGGTAATCGATTGTCTACACTAATAATGAGGGCGCTAACAGGCCCCTGAAACAGGATTATAAGTAGTTCTCGTTGTTCTAGTTGCGTTAGCTTGTTGATATAACGAGATTCTTGATAACCAACGACGACAATGCTGGAAGTGCGAATCACATTAAAATAATCAACTGCTTCAAAAGAGTCTATGTTTTGACGTGAAACCATGATTTCACGTTCCAGACCGACTGGAGCCGAAGCAAAACTGAGTTGTAATTTATGTTGGTAATGTTCGAAAAATCTAACAATTTTGAGTGAAGATTTCATTTCTCAGCTGAGTCGATGATCTTAATAACATCGTTCACGGTGTGCGCTGTTCGCATGGCCTCACGAATTGAAGACTGTGAAAAGATTTTAGCCAGTGATGCCAATATTCGCAGATGCTCGTCGGTGGCGTGTTCGGGAATAATAATGCAAAAAACTAAGTCGACTGGTTGATTATCAGGGGCGTCAAAATTAATCGGTTTTGCCAGCTTCACAAAACAACCAATCGATTCCTTCAGGTCTGACAGTCGGGCATGCGGTACAGCGAAACCATGACCCAAACCAGTGCTGCCAAGACGTTCACGATCAAGCAAACTATTAAAAAGTTTGGACCGCACTAGCCCACATTGTTCGGTAACAGTGTTTGCTAGAAATTCAAGTAACTTCTTCTTGCTAGAGATATTTGGATCGATAAAAACTCGATAGGGGGGCAAAATTGCAGTAACTGTCATTTAGTGAGTGAACGATGGTTTCGTTGTTAGAAAATATGTACGAATGTTATCCCAAAAGGCAGAGTATGCAAGTGTTAAAAAAATGGGCGGCAGTTAACGCTAATGTGTCTATCGCCGCCCATCAATCTAGGCCTCTTCTGTGAGGTCTAGAGGCTCCTCAGTTGGAACTTCAACTCGGCTTCGGTGGCTTTGTATTTTTTCCTTATGTTTCATGCCTTGCCGGTCAAGTTTATCTATTAGTCCGTCGATTGCGGCATACATATCTTCTTTTACGTCGTCAGCGTGCAAATTACTGCCGCTGACATGAAGAGTGGCTTCTGCTTTATGCCGTAGTTTTTCAACTGTCAAAATAATGTTGATGTCTAAGGCCTGGTCGAAATGACGGTCTAATCGTTGAATTTTCTCATGTACATAGTTTCTGATTGAATCAGTGATGTCGACGTGATGGCCACTTAAACTTACTTGCATCAGTTATCTCCTATAGTTGACTGACTCGCATTATTGCGAATCAATGGTTGTCTCAGAAGAGACGTTTTCGCTCATTAGACGGAGGTATATGAAGTGCCTCGCGATATTTTGCGATGGTTCTCCTCGCAACATTAATACCTTGATCGCCCAATAACAGAGCAATTTTGTTATCACTTAAAGGTTTTTCTTGAGGTTCGGCAGCCACTAGCTTTTTAATAATGGCTCGAATCGCTGTAGCCGAACACTCGCCTCCATCAGCGGTGTTGACGTGACTGGAAAAGAAAAATTTAAATTCCAGTATACCACGGGGAGTGTGCATAAACTTGTTGGTGGTGACGCGTGATATGGTCGACTCATGCATTTCGAGCAGTTCAGCGATATCCCGCAATACCATTGGCTGCATGGCTTCATCACCATAATTTAGAAAAGCATGTTGGCGCTCTACAATTGCCTGGCTAACCCGCAGTAGTGTGACGTTTCGGCTTTGGAGGCTCTTGATAAACCAGCGAGCTTCCTGAAGGTGGTCTTTTAAATATGTGTTTTGTTTACTATTGTCGGCGCGTTTTATCAGTCCTGCATATTGATCATTAACGCGAAGCCGTGGCGAATTTTCTCGATTGATACTGACTGACCATTGGCCTTGATGTTTGCGGACATAAACATCGGGCACAATATATTGTGCATGGTTTTCACTGATCAGATGCCCGGGATGTGGATTGGTGGTCTGGATTAGTTTAATGATGGCCGCAAGTTCAACGTCAGTTGCCTGAAGTCGACGCTTGAGGAGAGCGACATCGTTACTGGCTAGTTGTTCAAGGTATTGGTCGACTAACACCAGGGCCTTAGTTAGGTGAGGCGTATCTTTGCTGTATTGTTGAAGTTGTATGAACATGCATTCGGCTGGTGTTCTGGCCGATACGCCAATGGGATCAAAATGCTGAACGAGATTAAGAACAGCTTCAACTTCGTCAAATTCTATTTCTGCTAGTTGAGCTTTAAGGCCGATATAAATATCCTCTAACGATTGAGTTAGGTAGCCGGTGTCGTCAGTCGAGTCGATTATTGCTAAGCCAACTTCATAATCATTTTCTGATAGGCGCATGCCATTTAGTTGCCAGAGTAAATGTTCCTTGAGAGCATCTTCTTCTTTTGCTTGATTCTCGAACATGTCTCGGTTGTCATCATGACTGGCTTGAGATGTTGTTGGCGCGGAGTCATAAATTTCGTCCCAGTGGCTGTCGACATCTAGCTCATCAGGCAATGTTTGTTTGGCTCTGCTATCGGCAATGGTGTCAGCACTGGTCTGGATTTCAGCGTGATCTTCGCTTTCATTGTCGTTATCGCCATTTTTAATTGTTTCGCGGTCTACGAGGTTGAGCTCACTGAGGTCGTCATCTTGTTCCAGAAGTGGATTTTCGTCCAGAACCTGTTGAATTTCAGATTGCAGTTCGAGAGACGACAGTTGAAGCAGCTTGATCGCTTGCTGCAGCTGAGGCGTCATTGTTAGGCTTTGCCCTATGCGTAGTTGCAAACTTTGTTTCATAAATGCATCTAATTCCAAAATGACATGTTGTCGATATTTTTAATGTCTGTCGTGAATGATCTTTTATATAATGATATTTATTGTTATAGCTTAAAATACTCCCCTAGGTAAGTTTTTCTGACGATTTTATTTTTGAGGATATGGTTGGAGTTGCCTTCGGTTAAAATTACGCCCTCACCCATGACATAGGCCCTGTCACAGATGCCCAGAGTTTCGCGTACATTGTGGTCTGTGATTAATACGCCTATGTTGCGATCAGCGAGTTGGCGAATAATATTTTGAATGTCGATGACAGAAATCGGATCGACGCCTGCAAAAGGTTCATCGAGTAAAACGAAGAGTGGTTCGTTTGCGAGGGCTCGCGCAATTTCAACTCGTCGGCGCTCACCTCCAGATAGTGCTATACCTGCACTGTCGCGGATATGGGTGATTTGGAAGTCGTCTAACAGGCTTTCTAATAACTGTTTTTGCTGTTGCGTATTTAAATCTTTTCTAAGCTGCAAAACGGCTTTTATATTGTCTTCTACGGATAGATTTCGAAAAATAGACGCTTCTTGTGGCAGGTAACCAATGCCTTGTCTAGCTCGTTTATCGATAGGTAGATGATCAATTGATTGACCATCAAGTTGTATCTGGCCCGAGTCGTTATTAACCAAGCCAACAATCATATAAAAGCAGGTAGTTTTACCTGCACCATTTGGGCCGAGTAGACCAACAATGTCACCACTTTGAATATGTAACGAGACTGATTTAACGACAGATCGTTTTTTGTAGGATTTAGCTAATTCAATGGCCTCGAGTCGATGAGATGTTGGTTCCTTTATCATTAACTGTCTATATTCGTGTGATAAATATTCATTATTAATTAGCTGGCTGTTTTGGCTGGATTAACATACGGACTCGGCTTTTAGACTCTAAGCTTCCAGCTTCTATTATATTACTGTCAATGTTGAGAAAAATTTTATTACTTTCAATTATGTCGGCGCCCTGAGTTAATTTTGCTTTATCTAACAATAAAAGTGTCGACTCAGATTCACGATATTCCATCTTTAGAGCTTCACCAGTAATTTCCAGATTGCGATCATTGAGTTGTCTAAAAGTGGCTGGTGAGCCAGTTATTTCCATTAGCGTGAGTGTTTTGTTGTCGTCGAAGTATAAAGTGAGTTTATCAGAGTGTATTTCGAGACTGCCCTGGGACAACTTTACATTGCCAGTATAGACACTGACATTGTCGCTATCTCTGACTTCAAGACTGTCGGCTTCGACATGGATTGGCTGCTGATTGTCTTCCGATTTTGAATAGGCGAGGGTGGGAATCGCCAAGGTGGAGAGCAGCAAGCTCAATAGACCTATTAACTTAACTATTCTCACTTAACTATTTCCAAGACGATAAATCGCTTTGGTGTTTTTTAATGAGTACACTTGATTCTTCAAATCAAAAATGGCTTCACTGCCATAGATAATGGCGGTGTCTGATTCTATTTGAATGGACTTACTGGCTCTAATTAGATCCAGGTCCGGTTGAAATAACATGACTTCGGATTGAACTTGCAATGGATTTCTGCCCTCACGCTGCATGAGCACATTGTCCTCTAATTGCAGGCTATTGTGCTCATGGTATAATTTGCCACTGAGCGATTCTACCCACCAGTCGCCTGCATCTCGGTAAATCTGTATGGTCGGTTTATCAATGAGACTAATATTCGCGACTGTTAAGTGCTCTAGATACGGGGTCTGCATCATGAAATCTAGATTACCTTTATTATTCATAGACTTATACTGAACTCCTGACAGGAAGTAATCAATATTAGTTGGAATTTTAAGATCTGGCCGACTAATGGTTTTTTCTGGTTCGTAAAGCCACCCTATGACAATGGCAGCAACGGTGGCAACTGCAATCACGGCAACGATAGGCGCTTTTATTATGCCTTTCATACTAGGTATGAAGCCTGTAAATCATTTAACAAATTTTGAGACCGCAAAATAAAGTCTGTCGTTTCTCGTACTGCGCCAGAACCACCGGTCAAATCTGTAACTAGGTGAGCATTTTGTTTGACGAATACATGAGCGTTACGAACGGCAACGGCTAAACCAACTTGAGTCATTACCGGTAGATCGGGGAGGTCGTCTCCCATATAAGCAACTTGTTCCGCTTTGAGTTGAGTTTGCTCGAGCAATGCCTCAAATGCAGGGCGTTTATCCCGATATCCTTGAAAGACGAGTTCGACTCCCAGTTCTTTCATGCGATGGCTAACTAGTTTTGATTTGCGTCCAGTAATAATAGCGACTTGAATGCCACTGATCATTAACATACGAATGCCGTGTCCATCGAGCGAGTTGAAGGTTTTGTATTCGCAACCTTCATTGTCAAATTGGAGACCGCCATTGGTAAGTACGCCATCAATATCAAAAATAACGAGTTTAATTTTTTGAGCTTTATTTTTGATGGCTTCAGTTGACATATTTATGGTTTGATTCATTCGGTTTTAGACGATGCCGGCTCTTAATAAATCATGCATGTTTAATGCTCCCTGAATGATGTTATTTTCATCAACCACCATTAGTGCGTTTATTTTGTGGTCCTGCATGACTTTTAAGGCTTCGCTGGCAATACTATGCGCCTGAATAGTGATGCAATTCGGAGTCATATAGTCTTTGACGCTTGCCGTTTCGATATTGGGCATTTGTTCAAAAGTTCGTCTCAGATCACCGTCAGTATAAATACCGACTAAAACATGATGTTTTTGGTCGAGGCTTTTCGAATCAATCACCCCCGCCATACCTAGCCCCTTTTGTGTCATTTCTAGCAGGGTTTGTTTCAGGCTGGAATCTGCATTCACTAATGGTATTTGATCGCCGGTATGCATGATGTCTCTAACCCGCAGCAATAGTCGTCGACCCAGATTGCCACCGGGATGAGACATGGCGAAATCTTCTTCGGTAAATCCACGTGCTTGTAAAACCGTTACAGCCAGTGCGTCACCCATGGCCAGGGATGCGGTTGTGCTGGATGTAGGGGCGAGTCCGAGAGGACAGGCCTCTTGACTCACGCTTACATCGAGATGAATGTCGGCAGTCGTTGCAAGCGTTGACTGTGGTCTGCCGGTTAATGCGATGAGTGATATACCTATTCGCTTTAGCATTGGCAGCAATAATGTAATTTCGTTAGTTTCCCCCGAATTTGACAGGGCAATTACCAGGTCATGCTTGGTAATCATACCCAGATCGCCGTGGCTGGCCTCGCCAGGATGCATGAAAAATGCTGGTGAACCGGTGCTGGCCAAAGTAGCCGCAATTTTATTGCTTATATGCCCCGATTTCCCCATGCCAGTAACAACAATGCGACCTTTACAGCTGAGAATTAATTCACAAGCCTGTTCAAACCGTGAATCTAGCCGGTCGATTAGTGCACTAACTGCTTCTGCCTCGGCTTTTAGGACGGCAATGCCTAACGCTAAGTATGCATGTTGACTCATTTTAGTTATTTCCAATCATAACGCTATAATACAAATATAATTGGTAAATAACAAAGCAAAAAAGGAGTAGGAGGCCTTTTACGCGCGATAATGATTGGGTTAACAAGGTCGGAAAGTAAGAGAAGCAAAGCAGTAAAATAGTTAGGCCACCAACGACAGGCAGGTCACGGTTGACGGCATGAGAGTCGATGTTAACGTCTGTTAGCAAAGCGGGCAAGCCGGTGACTGCAAGTGAGTTAAATAGGTTAGACCCAATAACACTGCCAATGACCATGTCGGGCACTCCTTTTCTTAAGCTGGCAATAGAGGCTGCTAACTCGGGTAGGCTGGTGCCTACTGCGATGACCGTTAACCCAATAATAAGTTCGCTAACACCCAGTTCTAATGCAATATAAGTCGCGCCCCAAACTAAAGCTTTTGAGCTAGCAATGAGTAT
>CAWVZP010000038.1:0-17203 GCA_963934675.1 uncultured Gammaproteobacteria bacterium
TGCACCTCGAAATCTCAAGTGGATCAGGGCGGCTGAGCGATCTTGCTAATCACCTTCTTTATTTTCTGAAACCGACAGTTTTTAACAGTTGTGGATTAGGTGTTTTTAAAAAGTACCTGTCTAATGTCATTTTCAATGTCATTAAGAGACTAACTCTACGTCTATTTAAGTCGGTCGATTTACAGACTTCTGCCTATAATAACTAGCTAAACGTATGAATATTATTGCAGCCTCAATCATGTATTAGGAATTTAGTTTATGAAAGTTATGCCTTACCTGAAAGTTCTTGCTGAGAAAGACGGGTCTGATCTCTATTTTTCGACAGGCGCCCGACCTAGCGCAAAATTCAATGGTGTGTTAACACCTTTAGGTAAAAAGGCAGCTCCTTCAGGCTGGGTGCATGCACTTGCATCAGAAATCATGAACGATAACCAAAAGAAAGAATTCGCCGAAAAGCCAGAGATGAACCTGGCGATTTCACTCCCCAATATTGGGAGATTTCGAGTCAATATTTTTAAGCAACGCAATGAAACCGCAATGGTTATCCGTAATATTGTGACCGAGATCCCACTAATTGGGGACCTCGGTCTACCTGAAGTACTGCAAGATATTATCATGGCTAAACGTGGTTTAATTTTGTTTGTCGGTGGCACTGGCTCAGGAAAATCAACCTCGTTGGCAGCTCTGATTAATCATAGAAATATAAATTCAAAAGGTCACATCATTACTATCGAAGATCCTGTTGAATATCTTCATCCACACAAAGGCTGCATCATCAATCAACGCGAAGTAGGCGTTGATACAGACTCATTTGCAGACGCGCTGAAAAATACCCTGCGCCAAGCACCCGACGTTATCCTGATCGGCGAAATACGTGATCGAGAAACAATGGAACACGCGTTAGCATTTGCAGAGACTGGACACCTCGCAATTTCGACTCTGCATGCCAATAATGCGAATCAAGCCTTAGATCGTATCGTAAACTTTTTCCCCGAAGAAAGAAGAAAGCAGTTGCTGAGTGATTTATCCATTAATCTACGGGCTTTTGTTTCGCAGCGCCTGATACCGACCATCGACAATAAACGATGCGCCGCGATTGAAGTATTGCTTAATTCTGGACGAGTTGCAGACTTGATAATGCAAGGCGACGTTTTGGAAATTAAAGAGGTCATGGAGAAATCAGAATCAATGGGCATGCAAACCTTCGACACCGCTTTATTTCGCCTCTACAATCAAGGCAAGATCAGCCTGGACGAAGCCCTTAAGAATGCAGATGGGGAAAATAATCTCAGATTACGTATCGAATTAGCAAGCAAGGCCGACGGTAGTCATAGTGACGACGACGATTCGTTTGGTGGTCTAAGCTTGGTCGAAGAAGAGCCTGAAGAAGAGACCGACGAAGGAGGCGACGGCATTGCTAATTTCAAACTACCTGACGATAATAAATAACATAACCTATATTAAGGCTGGCCAAAAGTTTTAACTCTATAATAGCTTCTGTCAAGATGATCGGTTTAACTCTCGATGTATAAACGGAATCTGCGTAGGTTGAAAAAGCGAAACGCCTTCCAGCAAGCTACCCAAAATAGAACCATCTTATAAAAATAGAACTGTTGTCACGGACGCCTCCCAGATAGAATCTGTCGATGACTACGAACAGCATTACAAGCACACCAAAAACCATTCATAAACAGCCCAACTGGCGCAATGTAATTGCGGCTTGTGCGGCTATTACCGTGTTTGGATTTCCGCTTGGTTTAACCTATCCGCTGCTCTCTTTAATCCTCGAAGATCGGGGAGTTTCGAGTGAATTGATCGGTCTCAATGGTGCGATGATGCCACTTGGTATTTTATTATTTTCAGTTGTAATCCCTAAAGTAACTCATCGTTTTGGGGGGCAAAATGTAGCCATCTGCGCTGCACTGGTTACCGCTTTGACTATTATTGCTTATAAGCAATTTGATACGCTATCCGCCTGGTTTTTGATTCGACTAGTTCAGGGTATGTCTATCTCAGTTTTATTTGTACTCAGCGAAGCCTGGATTGTTGGTTTCTCTGGCGATCAGCATCGTGGCAAGATTGTTGCGATTTACGGCACTATACTCTCTGCCAGTTTCGGTATTGGGCCACTCATCATCAGTATTATTGGTATAGACGGTTGGCTTCCTTTCATATTGGGCGCTATTGTTGTCATCGTTGGCATTATCCCACTATTGTTTATTCAACTAGATAAACCAGCAGAGTCAGACCATTCCCGACCCTCGAGTATTTTCAGTTTTGCATTTAAGGCACCTATTTTATTAGCTTGTGTCTGGACTTTTTCTATTTTCGATGCCGCGTCTCTCTCACTTTTTTCAGTCTATGGTATGAAAGTCGGTTTGAGTCTTTCTGATTCTGCCAATTTACTCACTGTTTTAATTCTGGCGAATGTTTTCTTCCAGTTGCCCATTGGCTGGCTGGCTGATCACTATTCACATCAGAGATTACTCTTTTGTTGTGCGCTTATGACAGCCGTCGCTTTATTGGTATTACCGACGCTAATGGGCTCACTGCTAATGTGGCCAACCTTAGCCATCATTGGTGCAGCAGGCTTAGGTTTATATACGGTTGCACTAATATCGCTAGGTGATCGATTCACCGGCTCAGAATTGATTGATGGCATGTCGGCTTTTTCAGTGATCTGGGGCATTGGTGCATTATTTGGCTCTGTGATGGGCGGTTGGGCAATGGCTGAGTTTGGCCCTCATGGATTGCCTGTTAGCTTAGCGATTATTTTTACTTTTCTATCTCTTGGACTGGTTTGGCGTCAAATAACACGCAGCAAAGCTCACTGACCTGATTTCAGTTGAACCCAACACTCAGATGATTAAGGCTACGATAAGTCAGCACTGGTGATCATGTCAGTGTGTCATTAAGGAACCCTACTCTGACGTTAACCAACGGAATCATGAAAAAACCTCCGAGTACTGATCATAGTGGGCCATGTCGTTACTATCTCAGGCATCTCAATCACTCTGATTTTTGCGTCATCTTCTATTATCTCAAAAGCAAGGCCGTCCTTAACCAAACCGCATGTATTGTAGCCTTCAACTTGAATAGACAAATTACCCCCTTCAGGTGCTATTTTGTTGAGCTTTACTAACACCGCGCTTCCTGAGGTCTCAAGGACATTGTTGCTCTTAATTATCATCACAACGCTCCGTTATTAGTTTGTACAGCCTGCAATACTGCTTCTCTTCAGTGCCATCTAGCGCTTATTAAATTAACCTGCTGTTGCCAATTCTCATGTTTTTCCACGGGCTCGCCAGTCTTTATCGTTATACTGCAGCCCATTCATTACTTGCAACACCTGGTCAGTAATGAGTATTTAACTGGATAACAATTTTGCCTAATCAAACGACGACTCTTCGATCCGCACTACTTTCATGCTGGGCGCTACTATTAGGCTTTGGCATTTTGATGCTGGGCGACGGCTTACAAGGCACCCTTTTGGCCATCCGCGCTGACCTTGAAGGTTTTTCGACGACGGTCACTGGTTTAATCATGTCGACGTTTTATATTGGCTTTTTGCTTGGCTCAATCCTGACGCCAAAGCTGACTCAGCAAGTAGGACATATTCGCGTATTTGCAGCATTGTCGGCACTGGCATCAGCGGCAATTTTATTACACGCGCTGTTTATTGAAGTGCCGGTTTGGGTTGCCCTAAGGCTGCTCAGTGGCTTTTGCTTTGCAGGGCTTTATATTGTTGCAGAAAGCTGGCTGAACGATAGAGCAACGAATGAAACCAGAGGCAAATTACTCTCCCTTTATATGATAGTGACCTACGCTGGTGTCGGTGGCGGGCAATTGCTTTTAAACCTGGCGAGCCCCAGTGAGTTTCCGTTATTTATCTTAACATCCGTACTAATATCGGTTGCGGTTGTTCCCTTACTGTTATCCGCAGGGTCACCACCAAAATACCAAGAGTCAGTCAATATTAGTTTATTGGCCGTTTACCGGCTCTCTCCACTTGGTATTGTGAGTATGTTTTCAGTTGGTTTGGTGACGGCAGCTTTTTTCGCCTTGGGTCCGGTATATGGTCAACGAATTGGTCTTAACGTGGAATATATCTCCTATTTCATGACCGCTGCAGTGGTCGGCACTGTCATTCTTCAAGCGCCCATTGGTGCGCTTTCTGATCGCTTTGACCGGCGAATTATTCTCACGATTACAACGCTGTTAACCTCTGTAGCAGCGGTGTTATGTGTTTTTGCTTCACAGATTTCAACTAACTTGTTGTTGCTAGCAGTTGCAGTGTTTGGTGGATTAGCGTTACCGTTGTACTCAGTTTGCATTGCTTACACCAATGACCATTTAAATCCTAACCAAATGATTGCGGCCAGTGGCGCCTTGGTTTTGACCAGTGGTTTAGGTGCCGTAGTCGGGCCCATTTTGATCGCCAGCTTTATGGATCACTTTGGCGAACAGGCAATGTTCTGGGCAATTGCCGCTATACATGCCCTAACTGGACTATTCGCGCTTTACCGAATGGCGGTTAGCCGCGCGGTACCGCTCGATAAGCAGGGTCCGAGCACAACGACTGCCGTTCACCCTTCTGGATCAGCGATCGAAAGTGTCCAGCAATTCAGCCGGGCCGAGGCAATAGAGGACTCGACTCAGGCCAAAATTCAACGTTAGTTTTATGCGGCGTCGTTTTTAATTGTAAATATTTCTTCCATGCTATTGAATATCTCGTCGGGTAAGTGACACTTGATACTATGACCTGATTCCAAAATCTTCATCTTGGGTACTTCACGCTCACAAATATCACCTTCAACTTGATGCTTACGCGGACAACGCGTCTGAAATGGACAACCTGACGGTGGGTTCATCGCCGATGGTATATCTCCTTCCAGAACAATATGCTTTTTAACTACCGATGTATCCGCTATCGGTACTGCAGATAACAACGCTTCAGTATAGGGATGATAGGGTGGGGAAAAAATTTCATCAGTTGAACCCTGCTCCATAACGTGCCCCAAATACATTACTACTACTCTATCTGCAAGGTAACGGACTATCGACAAATCATGGCTAATAAATAGCATCGTGGTGCCCGATCGACGCTGAATATCCATTAACAATTCGGTAACAGCTGCCTGCACTGACACGTCAAGTGCCGAGACTGGTTCGTCGGCTACCACTATTTGTGGTTCACCTGCGAAGGCTCGTGCGATACCGATTCGTTGTTTTTGGCCACCCGATAATTGTCTTGGCATTCGACTCGCGAAATCACGCGGCAGCTTTACCAGGTCGAGTAATTTTAACATGCGCTCTTTACGATCATTGTCATCGGTGCCGACTTTAAACATTTCTAAGGCACGAATAATTTGTGAACCAATAGAATGGCTTGGGTTGAGGGTGTCGAACGGGTTCTGGAATACCATTTGAACGCGCCCAACAGTTTTTGGGTCACGATCGCTAATTTCGACATCGCTGACAACCATATCGCCTAGTTCAATTTTTCCATCGGTGGCTGTCTCTAGTCCCATGAGTACTTTCGCCAGCGTAGATTTACCGCAACCCGATTCACCTACAATGGCTAACGTTTCAGATTCACGTGCTTCGAGCGTAATGTCTTCATTTGCTTTCACTACCCTTGATTCTACGCCACCAAAAATTTCATTAGCGGCCACCTTATAGTATTTTTTTAAATTCGTTATCGACAGAACAACATCACCCGGTTCTGTTTTTTCATTGGATACTTTGGACACGGGTTTAGCAGTCCAATCGATCGCAACAGTTCGCATACAACGCGAACTATGCAAGTCATGTCCAATAATGGGCTGCATCGCTATCAGACTCTTGTCACAAATTGCCTCAACAAAATAATTACAGCGAGGCCCGAAATTACAACCCCGTGGACGTTCATAGGGCAATGGTAACTGTCCGTCTATCGACATCAATGGACGGGTATTTTTATCGGCACCCGGTAACGGAATGGATCGAAATAACCCCTGAGTATACGGATGACGCATACGATCAAATACGTCATGAATCGTGCCGGTTTCTACTGCCTCACCTGAATACATCACTGTAATACGATTACAGGTTTCCAGAATCAAACCTAGGTTATGTGAGATGAACAACAACGATGTTCCAAACTTTTTACCCAGATCTTTTACTAAATCGACAATACCGGCTTCAACGGTTACATCGAGTGCTGTCGTTGGTTCATCAAGCAATAGTAGGGCCGGTTTTGATAATAGTGCCATAGCGATAACAATACGTTGTTGCTGACCGCCAGAAAGCTGATGGGGATATGATTTCATAATTCGTGCTGGATCCGGCAGACGTACTGCCTCTAGCATCTCAAGGCAACGTGCTTCGGCCTCCACTTCGCTGACTTTTTCATGGATTAACGGCACTTCCATGAGCTGTCTCTCAATTTTCATAGAAGGATTCAGACTCGCCATTGGCTCCTGATAAATCATCGCTATTTCAGAACCATGAATTTCACGCATTTCTTGTTTTGACATGGTCGCCATATCGCGGCCTTTGAACTTGATACTACCGTTAACAATACCACCAGTGGTGCCTAAATAACGCATGATCGCAAGGGCAACCGTTGACTTTCCACAACCCGACTCACCCACCAGCCCCATCGAATCACCAGGCATGACAGTACATGAAAAGTCCATGACGGCAGGGATTTCACCGGCCTGAGTGAAGAAGGATATGGAAAGATTTTCAATTTCTAGAATGGGTTGTTCTGAAACAGGCAGTTTTGAATTGGAATGATCTGGCATCTCTACTCTCCTAATCTTTAAGCGATTGTTCGCGCAAGCCGTCAGCCAGCAAGTTAAGTCCGAGCACCAAAGACATAAGTGCTAGTGCAGGTACGATAGCTGGGTAGGGATTGAGCGATATGAGCTTACGGCCTTCATTAATGGTCAATCCCCAGTCTGGACTTTCAGGGCTCACACCGAGTCCGAAGAAGCCTAATGTACCCAGTAGTATGGTGGTGTAACCAATACGTAAACAGAAGTCGACGATGAGCGGGCCACGGGCATTCGGTAGAATCTCCCATAGCATGATGTACCAGGGTGTTTCTCCACGTGTTTGCGCAGCGGCGACGTAATCTCGAGTTTTGATGTCTAGGGTCAAGCCCCGAACAATACGAAATACGGTTGGAGAGTTAACAAATACGACGGACACAAAGATATTCAACAGATTAGGGTCCATTGACCAAACACCCAATGGATCAGCATTAAATGCCAGTCCTGAATAGGCCCATAATCCGAACACCAATGTGATTGCAATGTAAGCTTTTAACTTTTTAGGCTGAGCAATAAATCGCGTTTTAAACAATATCAACAAGAATACGATGGGAAAGATAAACAATAACGCTGCTAGGTAAATGGGTATTCCGGTAGATCGTATTTCAGGCGTTACTAGTAAATAGAACAAAAGGATAACCGGGAATGCTAACACCAGGTTTGAAATAAAACTCAGGACTGAATCGAGACGTCCGGTAAAGTATCCTGCTGGTAAGCCCAGAGTAATACCCACCATGAAAGCAAATAGCGTTGCGGCAGGTGCGATAATCAGCACTGTTTGACTGCCGTAAACCATACGACTAAACACATCGCGCGCGAGTCGGTCACCGCCCAACAAATAGTACGAACCTTCCTGTCCCGGCAAGGGTGTTCCTGGTAGTTTATTTTTCATACCCGACAATTGACTGTAAGCGTCAAACTGAGTAACCCAATCCGCGAACAGAGCGGTGAAAATCCAAAATAGCAACAGACCCAGGCCAATCATTCCGACGGCGCTATTGAACAATTTCCCGTAGAGCCCCAGGCTTTGCTTATATTTGATTGAAACCGCGAATACCACAACAATACCAATCCAAACAGGCAAGAAACTCCACAAAATGGAGGCTACTATGCTGATTCCAGACATATTTTCCATTGTCATTCCCCCTATTTAACGCGAATACGCGGGTTGAGATAAACGTAGCCAATATCGGAAATCAACTGCGTTAATAGAACAACAATCACGGCTACAACAGAACAACCCAATAGAGTTTCAATGTCATTATTGCTCGCCGCCTGTACCAAAACCCAGCCGAAACCTTTGTAATTAAACAATGTTTCAACAATAACCACGCCGGTAAGCAGCCACGGGAACTGCAACATGATGACGGTGAAAGGTGCTATCAATGCATTGCGAAGTGCATGTTTCAAAACCACAGCCTTGAAACTCACACCTTTTAATATTGCGGTTCGAATGTATTGAGCGGTCATTACCTCTGCCATTGACGCTCGTGTCATCCGAGCAATATAACCCAGACCATATAAAGCCATGGTGAGCACGGGTAAAGCAAAATTAGAAAATGTGATCGATTTGATCGCTGATGCTGCCGATCCTTTCAAAATTGTGCCGCTTTCTAGAAAAATTGGTGACAGCCCATATTGGGAAGAAGAGAACAAAACAATAAACAGAACGCCTGATACATATTCAGGTGTTGCGGTAGTCGTAATCGAAAAGGTCGAAAGCGACCGGTCTAACTTGGTACCTTCACGCATACCCGCGAGAACGCCAATAATCAACGCCATGGGCACCATGGTGATCATCACCCAGAACATTAACCACCCCGTTGCACCAAGACGTTTGCTAATAATGATGCCAACTTCTTCGCCGAATACGGTAGACATCCCCCATTCGCCCTGAATAACACCGCAATAGTTCGGTATCTCTTCCTGGACACGACGCACACAACGTCCGGCCGGCTTGCCATTGTCCTCATCCACGCCTGTCCAGCCTGGAACGAAACCTAACCACTGCCCATACCGAGAAAGCAACGGATCACGATAGCCATTTTTTTTGAGCCACGACAACACCTGATCATCAGTCATACGCATATTGTTCTGTTCTTTCGCTAATTTTTCGAGATTAGGTTCAAGATTAGTCAAAAAGAATACGATAAAGGTCAGGCAAAATGCTGTCAGCAGCATCAAACCTAGTCGCCTAAGTATGAAATTCAGCATGGGAATTCCTCATTGTATTTATCTTGCAGAGGCAAGAAATAGGTTATTGGTTTTACGAGGCTAATGCCAAAAAGAACTAGGGGCTGAGAACCCCTAGTTCTTTAAGTATGGGAAGCGGTTACGGTTACGGTTACGGTTACGCTAACCCTAGTCTTTCAACATGAATTTCATAGGTTGGGTGCATTTCAGCATTCACCACATTGCTTTTGAAGTTACGCCCAATCGTACGCCAGTAAGGCTGGATAGTAACGCCCTCCTCTTGCATGATTTCTTCAAGACGTTTCATCAATACTCGACGCTTATCAGCGTCGGCTATTGACAATGCTTTTGCTAACGTATCGTCGAACTCTTTGTTCTCAAAGCCTGACTCATTCCACGCTTCACCACTACGATAAGCCAACGCCAGGACCTGAACACCCAAAGGGCGCATGTTCCAGTTAGTCGATGAAAATGGATACTTAGCCCAGTCGTTCCAGAAAGTAGAGCCAGGTAAAACAGTACGCTTAACTTTAATACCCGCATCACGCATTTGTGCAGCCACTGCATCGGTTGAAGCTCGGCGCCAATCGTCGTCAATCGACAACAATTCGTGCTCATAATCAGCCATACCCGCTTCGGCCATCAATGCCTTCGCTTTCGCCGGATCTCGCTTTATCGCTGGTAACTCGTAGTATTCTGGATGAATAGGACAAACGTGATGGTTTTCAGCAGGAACACCTAAACCAGCGACACCCAATTCGAGAATTTTTGCGTTATCACAAGCCAGTGCTATTGCGCGACGAACACGAACGTCAGCGTATGGTTTCTTACCATCTACTACTGCTTTTTGATTTGGACGAATAACAATGGTTGCTGCCGTCACCGCATCGGACTCTTCTAATCCAAGACCAGCGAAAATTTCTTTAAATTCTCCAGTAGTTTCATAGTTCATATCGATTTCGTCAGCTTCATAAGCAGCAAGGAAGGTCGATGGGTCAGTACCATAATCTAGAAATTCAATACGATCTAGATTGGCTTCACCACCCCACCATTGGTGACCAGGGCGTTTAACTAACACAGATTGAACACCGACATCATGAGTTTCAATCATGTAAGGGCCAGTACCAGGATGTTGTCCATTGTGAAGATCAGAACCATCGTAGCCAGGATGCACACACAGTGCAGGATAGTCACACATGCCTGGGATAATAGAGATATCTGGCTGTGTTAAGTTGAGTTTAACTGTATGGCTATCGACGATTTCAATAACGCCCGCGCCCGCTTGACCCGTATCAACATCGATCAATGTCGCCATACGACCAGCCATCGAGTTACCTTCAGCTGACTTGTCACACCAGCGTTCGATATTGAAAGCAACGTCTTTAGCAGTGAAGTTATCTCCGTTTGACCATTTAACGTTTTTACGCACAAACAGTGTGTATTCAGTAGCATCGTCGTTGACTTCCCAACTACTCAACAGATAAGGTTCAAACGTTGCGTTGGCGGAATAGCGCACCAAGTTTTCATGCATGCCACGAGCAACATTCGCCATTTGGGACCAATCAAATATTCGTGGATCTGGAATACGACGTACTTCCATCTGGATCCGTAAAGATCCGCCTTTTTTAGCTGCTTGCGCCTCAGCAGGTGCCGCCAGACCTAGTAGTGCATAACTAGTAATAGTGGTGGCCGCAAAGGCAGTCGACAAAGCCAGAAATTCGCGTCTCTCCATTTTTCCTGCTTTCGTATCTTTTACCCAATCTTTGATTGCAGGATGTAACGGTTTACCGTTATTAGTTTCATTATTACTCATTTTATCTAATTCTCCTCAGAATTTATAACAAATGTAGTTTTAAGTTAACCGATTTTATTGTTGAGCAAGACCTTAATATTTTTATATCTTAGTTAACCAAAGCTAGGCACAGCCTAAAACTTTGTAGAAATATTGTCAAAGTGAAATCTATAGAGACATTCCCAAATCAATTAAACGCTTCAAAGATGCCGAATAAAGTTTCGCTTAAACAACAGTATTAATAGCGAATCAGCTTAAGCGCTAATAAAAATATAGCATATTGATAGAAAACGATTGTTTTTTAAAAAAAACAAGGATTTGAATCACCAGCATTAGTCCTTTGATCTGACTAACATGACCTAAAATTTAATGACGATTATCTTACATAAAAAGTCTGGTATTTGGATACAATAGATCAATAATTTAATGTTATGCTACATTTTTGTGTTGTGTAAATCGGTTTCATTTGTCGAATTGACGGTCAAAATTCTTGCCTTATTTCGCTAATAGTACTGATTGAATGACCTTGTCTCTTAACGCTCTACCCTAGGTAATTATGATGTTTGAGAAAATTTCTGCTGCTGCGCCTGATCCAATTTTGGGCCTCAATGATGAATTTAATGCAGATATCCGTACTGCCAAAATTAATTTAGGTGTCGGTGTTTATAAAGATGCCGCCGGTAATACACCTATATTACCTAGCGTAAAAAAAGCCGAAGCTAAATTACTAGAACATGAGAAAACTAAATCATATCTCGGTATTGCCGGAACAGCAGACTATGCGTTAGCCGTTCAAAAGTTACTGTTCGGCAACGATTCACTAATTATTGCTGATAAACGCGCTCATACTGCACAGGCACCAGGCGGCACTGGCGCTTTACGCATTGCAGCCGAATTTATTAAACGTCAAATTGGTGACGTCACCATTTGGGTCAGCGAGCCGACCTGGGCAAATCACATCGGTATATTCGAAGCAGCAGGCCTTAAAATTTCGCGCTATGGCTATTATGACGAGAAGACAAAAGATATTGATTTCGACACTGTAGTATCTGATCTTGAAAACGCCAAAGCTGGTGACGTTCTACTCGTTCATGGTTGCTGCCATAATCCCACTGGGATTGATCCCGATAACGCACAATGGACCCAACTCGCCAACTTGTGTGCGAACAAAAAACTCCTGCCTCTATTTGATTTTGCCTACCAGGGTTTTGCCCGTGGTATTGAAGAAGATGCCGAGGGACTTCGCATTTTTACCGAACACTGCGATGAAATATTAGTAGCCAGCTCATTTTCAAAAAACTTTGGTATTTACAATGAGCGTACCGGTGCTTTTACCGTCGTTGCAAAAACAGCTGATATTGCGAATACTGTTTTCAGCCAACTGAAAAGTATTATTCGGGTAATTTATTCCAACCCACCAGCTCATGGTGGTGCAGTTGTTACAACGATTCTAACCGATGAAGAATTACGGGCTGAATGGGAAGCCGAGGTAGAAGCCATGCGTAATCGAATTCTTGCGATGCGAAAACTGTTTGTAGAAACACTCCAGCAAAAAGGTGTTGCGATAGACTTCAACTTTATTGAGCGTCAAAACGGTATGTTTTCATTCTCAGGTTTGAGCACAGAACAGGTGATAAAAATGCGCGAAGATAGTGCTGTATACGCTGTAAATTCAGGACGCTTCAATGTTGCAGCAATGACCGAAGGTAATATGGACGCCCTTTGTGAGGCTATTGCAAACGTCGTTTAATGTCCAGAATACATCTTGGAATACATTCAGACGAACATCGCCTGTATAAAACTCTTAAGAGTTACTAATACACTTGGGTTCTATACAGGCAGCAATAGAATAAACGATTAGAAATATCTTTTCTATTTATCGTTAAAGCGCATTAAGATCGACCGTATCAGTCACTATTGAGTGATTTGCAATCCGACAGAGTGACCCAGACGGTTAGCCTTGTTATATATAAAATTGACACCAGCTTAGAGTTATGAAATCAATCGTATTAATTGTCCATGGTAGTCGCCTTCAATCCTCGAATGATGAAGCTAATCAGCTCGTCGATAGACTGGCCAAAAAATTGGGGGCGCAATATCCCATTTTGGAAATTGCCTTTTTAGAATTGACTGGCCCATCAATTGCCGAAGCAATCGAAAACTGCATTGAGCAAGGTGCGAATGAGGTTTGCGTCATACCTTATTTTCTGTGCGCGGGTCACCATGTCATGAGAGACATTCCTGTTGAAGTCAAACCGTTACAGAAAAAATATCCTCATATACCGTTTCATATGACGGGGCACGTTGGTAGCTCAGATTTAATGACTCAGTTACTCTGTGAATTAGTCGAAAACCAAATGACTGTCTAACGTAACAGCCTAGGAGTCTGTCGGACTAGATTGAATCTGATCAGACCGAGCTGGCTACCTCATAACATTGGAGCTACTTCAACAAAAATATGATCACGCCAAACAAGAACACTACCCAGTCGGGTTCAAGCCTAAATCTTGGCGCCAATTGAAGTTGAGGTTGGCTAAAAGCTAGATCCTCGCTTTCTCTCAATCAATAGGCTGGCAAGTTCGGATTCTCACCATAGGAAATAGTATTGGAACACAGTAATAATATGCGCGGGGCATTGTTTATGATGGCTTCAATGGCTGGTTTTGTTCTAAACGATACCATGATCAAGCTGGTATCTGAGGATCTGGAACTATTTCAAACAGTATTCTTACGCGGTATTTTCGCAACATTATTGTTGGGAATATTGGCTTGGCATAAAAAAGTCATATTTCACAGACCGTCACCAGGTGAATTCAAAATTATTGCCTGGCGCACCTTTGCGGAGTTAAGTGCCACCTTTTGCTTTCTTACCGCGCTGTTTAATATGCCATTGGCAAACGCCACCGCTATTCTACAATCCCTCCCCCTTAGCGTGACACTGGCTGCATCGATATTCCTCGGATACAAAGTGGGTTGGCGACGTTACCTGGCGATTTTTGTAGGTTTCGCTGGGGTCATGGTCATCGTCCGTCCGGGCACAGATGGTTTTAATATTTATTCACTTTGGGCTTTGAGCGCCGTTGCCTTTATAACACTGAGAGATCTTTTATCACACAAGTTAAATAGCTCAACACCTTCAATTTATGTTGCCCTGTTTACCTCCGTTAGTATTATGATTTTGGCGGGAGTCGCAAGTTCAACCCAGGAATGGCGGGATATATCACCACAGATATTGCTATGTCTGGCGGCGGCTGGAGGATTCATTCTCATTGGGTACGTTGCTGGAATTGCTGCAATGCGTGATTCTGAAATATCGTTTGTTTCGCCTTTTCGCTACACCGCACTAATTTGGGCATTATTACTGGGATTCTTTGTGTTCAAAGAAATACCGGATGTAATCACAATTTTTGGAAGTCTCATTGTTGTTGGCACGGGCATTTATACTTTTTATCGAGAACGCAAAACTCTGAAATAATCATTGAGAATGTTGGTTTTATTGATATTAGTAAGCTGCTTCAAGGCGCAATAGTGGAATGTATTGGACCACCGGTCTTAAAACGACTACCCCACCCTGCCTATTAAATTTTACCCTGTAAAAATTCAATCAGGCTCCAAGTAAAGGATGGCGTGCCTGATCGGGGACGAATACCTCAACACTGTCGCCTGCTTCGATTAATCCTTCGCGCTCAACCCAAGCGGTTATTCCACGTTTGTGCTTTGCTGTCTTAATAAATTTTCGTCCTTTTCCGGGGTGAAAACTATCGATTATCTTTGCAGGATAAACACAGGGCATGTTTTCGATATCGACAACAATCGTTGCATTACTGCTGAATACTAAACGCGACGCCGGCGGCAACAGGGTCAAACTGGGAATGCCCAACAGCTCGATATTGGCACCTAACCATCCAGCAGGTAAAGCATCAAGCTCTAGCCCCTCTGCAATTTCGGCTAGCTCTTCCGACGATATAATAGAAAGCTGCCGGGCATTTCGTATCTCTACGCCTTTTTTATACAGGTAAGGAAAACGGCTACAAGCGGCACGCGTTAATCCTCTATGGGTGTCACCTGGAAAACCTTCATAGCTTAAGTTAACTCGATCAATAACCTCGCTAACAATAGAAGTAGTACTGTCTACACAACTGAAAATATTTTGAACAGTCCCCTGAAATGGGGCTTTATAAAAACTGGGCATAATTTTTAATCAACTCTTACCTAGGCTGCGGCTTAATAAAACGAACATCAAATCTGGACTCAACATGATTATAACCTACTCAAATATCACTAGGCTAATCCATTCAAACGTTCTACTGTTTGAGACAAATCTGAATAGTGTCAGACAGACTCCTAGATCGAATTAATGGAGTGGCTGCTTAGCTTTCAACTTCAACCGCCACAACCGCCAAACAATCTCCCATTTGAATCAATCCGGGAAAGTGACGGGAAGTGAGCATACCGTTTCGATTGGCATAATATTCGACCGGTTTCTCACCCGTTCGATCAACTGGCCAAACCCTTGCAATCAAGTCACCTAGTTCTATCGGGTCGCCAAGATCCTTCATATATTCAACCAGTCCATCGCTGCCGCTGAACACAAAGCAATCATCATCGGGCATATCCAACATGCTGCTGCTGGCGGTTTCCAGTTCTCCTTTGAGAATACCGGCATGAATCAAAAAGTTCCGAACACCTTTTATGGCTACAGCATTCGATTTTGCAGTAGATGAACCACCACCACCAAGCTCTGTTGAAACAAAAACCTTACCTTGCTCTTCGACTGCGGTGTCGTACATGCCGGCATTGTCAATCTCAAGCATCATCATTGAGTAAGGCGCATTGAATGCTTCCATCGCAGCAACACAGGCGTCCTGTTGTTTTTCGTCATTAAGAATATGCACGGCAGCAAAGGGCAGGAAGTCGAGAGTCTTTCCACCCGCATGAATATCGAGAACAAAGTCGGCCAGAGGTATTAACTTTCGCTGAAAATAATCAGCAATTTTTTCGGTAACTGTGCCACACGGATTGCCGGGGAAGGCCCGATTCAAATTACCGGCATCAATGGGTGATGTCCGTCTTGCTGCCCGAAAAGCTGGATAATTAAATGCAGGAACAATTATTACCCGTCCAGTAATTTGAGCGGTATCAAGACTGTAAGCCAGGTTTTGCAGGGCAACTGGGCCCTCGTACTCGTCACCATGATTGGCACCGGTTAATAATGCCGTGGGACCTTCGCCATTGGTGATGACACAAATAGGTATCAAAATCGACCCCCAGGCTGAGTCATCACGGCTATACGGCAGTTTCAGAAAACCATGATGGATACCATCCTGGTCGAATGGGACTGTGGCTGAAATTGGGCTAGCTCTCATAGATTCAATCTGCGTTTTGTTTCTGATTAGTCTTTCGTAGTGAGGAAATCTCTAAAAACAGTGATTTCCTGTGACCTGCCTATTTGCTCTTTGGAAATTGCATTGATCTAATGAGTTACATCCATGTAACGGTACATAAAAAGTAGAACCACTAGGTCACGATAGCAATCAAGGGAGAAATGTATTTTTAAATGATTCCCATTAGTCTTTGATCAATAGTTTACGTGGCACGTTGGCCAAGCATTCGGGGCCATGTTCGCCAATAATAATGCTCTCGGTGATTTCAAAACCCCAGTCGTCCATCCATAAACCCGTCATAAAATGAAAGGTCATGTTCTCTTCCATGACCGTCTTATCACCCGGACGTAAAGACATAGTGCGTTCGCCCCAGTCCGGCGGGTAGGACATACCAATTGGATAACCGGTTCGATTGTCCTTCTCGATACCATATTTTTTTAATACGCCAAAAAACGCGTGGGCAATATCTTCACAGAGATTGCCAGCTTTTGCGACTTCGAGACCCGCGTCCATGCCTTCCAATACAGCTTTTTCAGCGTCTAGGAAAGCTTTCGTTGGCTTGCCTAAAAACACACTGCGCGACAATGGACAGTGATATCGACGATACACACCGGCAATTTCAAAAAAAGTGCCTTCGCCACTTTTCATCGGCTGATCGTTCCAGGTCAAATGCGGTGCTGAAGCATCTTCACCCGATGGCAGCAATGGCACGATTGCGGGGTAGTCACCACCGATGCCGATTGATTCGTCATAGCGCAACGCCGCGTCGTAGATATCAGCGACCAAATCACACTTTCGTATGCCCGGTTCCACCTTGTCGAAAATTCGTTGATGCATGCGTTCCACAATGCGCGCAGCCTTGCGCATATAGTCTAACTCTTGCGGCGACTTAACCGCTCTCTGCCAATTAACCAGGCCGGTGGTATCTGAAAATTTGGCATTAGGCAGATGCTTTAGTAGCGAGGCAAACGCCGCGGCGGAAAACCAGTAGTTGTCCATTTCGACACCAATATTAG
>CAWVZP010000039.1:0-17154 GCA_963934675.1 uncultured Gammaproteobacteria bacterium
GTGATACCAAGATCAAGGAAGACCTTAGTTTCTCTCGAAGCCCCCTATTACCATTGCAGCTCACGCTGCGTCATTCGTTTGCAACGCATAACTTGTCGTTCGGCATTCAAGTAAACGTCTTCAGTGTGCCAAAACGTGCTTAACGATCTCGTGGGTTGATCGCGGCATGGTGATTGGTGATGTTCGGCTCATTGAAAAATCTGGCGGTAAGTCAGGTCTCTGGATCAGAGATTAATTTAAAAAGTTCATGCGAGTCTTCGGCTACTTTTCTCGACGCATCAAATGGCAGTCTGTTAATAAATGCTGGGTAAATACCGCTTAGGATTAATCGCTTTGCCTCGCTGACGAATTTCAAAGTGAAGATGATATCCAGTGGCGTTGCCAGTTCGACCTACCTTGGCAATAACCTTTCCTTTTTTAACTCGTTGCCCAACTTTGACTAAATTTCGACTGTTATGGGCATAGGTCGTTTCAACACCACCCGCATGGGCAATAATAATAATTTTGCCGTAACCACCTTTTCGCCCCGAAAAAATTACTCTGCCGTGGGATGACGCTTTCACTGGCGTTCCTCGTGGTGCCCGTAAATCAATACCTGCGTGTAGACGGCCCCACCGCTGACCAAAGGGTGACGAAACCTCGACGCGGGTCAAAGGCCAAATATAAGTGGCGCTTTGAATCGCTCTGTCAGCTAGGCTCTGCGCTTGTGATCCCGGCACGATGAGGCGTAAACCTACTGTTAAGTTATCGGGATCAATGGTGGGATTGACTCGGATTAACAGCGTCGGTGACACCTCAAGCAATAATGCTATTGAATCGAGATTATCATCAGGCTGAACCGTGTAATATTGAATTACTGAACGTCCAACCATCGGCGTGTAATTGGCGCAAGCGTTTAATATTGCTAATAACAGTATTCCAACTAGAGCCCTTTGCATCATGAAAAATGAGTCTTCAAATACTTTTCCTCAACAGAATTCCAACCATATTCAAGCCTTTCAGCTTTGAAAGATTAGAGTTTAGCTTTAGAATACCTAAACACCGCAGTTTAATTCAACTTATAATCGAATAATCTGAATTAATTAACATATAAAAAAAATTTAACATCCAGTTTTCTACTGCTGAACCATAGGGCTCCAGATACTTGATGTTGAATCTATTCCACTACCCATGAGTATCAAGTGACATCTGAAATCGATTCTTACCTGGAGCAGCAATATAACAATCGGTTAGCCGTGCCTGACTGTGCTGATTTCTTAGCCGATTGGACTCAACGTAGCGCAAATTATCGCGAAAAATCAAAAGGCCATTTAAACCTGAGCTATGGTAGATCTGAGAGAGAAACACTCGATATATTTCCTGCGACTTCAGATTCGGCACCCATTCATATTTTTTTGCACGGCGGCTATTGGCAAGCCCTGAGTAAAGATTCGTTTAGCTTTATTGCTGAACATATTAATCAGCAAGGCGAATGTGCCATCATCGTTAATTATGGCCTTTGCCCTTGGGTGACAGTCGCTGAAATAATATCTCAGATACAAAAAGCGACACGATGGATACTAGCGAATGGCGAAGCATATGGGGATACGAAGCGCATTCAAATAACAGGTCATTCAGCGGGCGCCCATTTACTGGCCAAGCTAGTAACGACTAGCTGGACTGAGCAAGGTTTAGAGTATGCCCCGTTCCAGCGCTTAAATGCATTAAGCGGTCTTTATGATTTACAACCACTCGTAATGACTTCTATTAATCAGGATTTGCAACTCAACCCTAATACATCGAAACTGGTGAGCCCTCTGTTTGATACCTTCAGACATAGATCAGACTCAATTGAATTAAATCTTTTAGTTGGCAATCTTGAGAGTGATGAATATAAAAAACAGTCGTCACAATTAAAGAAAGCATGGGGTAGAAACCTCAAGGTAAAATATAAAACCATTCCTGACACACACCATTTTTCTATTTTAGATCGGTTTTATTCTGACTATTATTGACCGTTATGGGGCGTTCAAAAGTAGTCAATGTAGTTCTAAACGATTACTTACAATTAATCTCTCAATCTAACTTTTTAGTTACAATACTTTTTGCTCACAAAAGGATAAAAATGTTTCATTTAAAAACGTCACTATTAATTACAACTTTGGTCGCAGCCATGTCTGCGGTATTGCCCGCTTTGGCTGATGGCAGCAATACTTATATCAACGGATCGCTTGGAATACAGGATTTTGACGGTGACCGTTTTTTAAAGTCAGATCGACTAATCTCGATAGGCCTGGAGCAGCGCTATAGCGATGGTTGGGGTGCTGAAATATTCTGGATGGGCTCGTCTCCTTCTGGGAATAGAGGCACGAGTGATGTTGACCTAACTCAATTTGGCATAGACGGCCTTTATTACTTCAAATCGAATGAAAGCAACGTGCATGATGCTATTCAGCCCTATGGTGCTGTTGGCCTAGGTCATGCTAATTTTAAAAGTACAGTCCGCACAGATAAAGAAACACAACTGCGTGCTGGCCTGGGCCTACGAATGTTACTAAACGATCACTGGTCGGCAAAAGCAGATGCACGATTAATTTATAGCGAAGAAGCCAGCACGATTGATAACGTTCTGACAGTTGGATTGAGTTATGCCTTTAACGATCAAACAAAGAAAGTACCACCGGCTGATAGTGATAATGATGGTGTGATCGATTTAAATGATAATTGTCCAACAACCCCGTCTGGGGTTCAGGTAGATTCGACAGGCTGTGCTTTTGATACCGATGGAGACGGTGTACCAAACCATGCCGATAACTGTCCAACAACGCCAGTAGGAACTAAAGTCGATGGAAACGGTTGCGCTATCGATAGTGATAACGATGGTATTGCAGATTACAAAGACAACTGTCCAAATTCGCCTGCTGGTATCCAAGTTGACGCTAAAGGTTGTGCTTTAGATTCGGATGTTGACGGTGTTGTAGACTATAAGGATAACTGCCCTACGACTGTTGCTGGTCTGGCAGTTGACGAAAATGGCTGTAAATTTGTCCTCACTCGTACCGAAGAAGTAGCACTCGAAATTAATTTTCCGAGTAATTCGGCTGTTATTACTGAACAGTACTTCGCTGAAATTGAAAAAGCGGCTATCTTTCTTAATAAATACAGTGAAGTGAATACCGTGATAGAGGGACATACCGATGATCGAGGTAATGATGCTTATAACACTAACCTGTCTAAAGCCAGAGCCGAAGCCGTTATGACCGTTTTGATCGAACGCTTTGGTATCGAAGCAGATCGGGTGTCTGCACTTGGGTATGGTGAAGCGCGACCAATCGAAAGCAATGATACAAAAGCGGGTCGTCTTGCGAATCGAAGGGTTGTCGCTGTGATGAAGGCTCAAGTATCTGAGTAATGACGGAAGAAGAAAAAATCATGCGGAAACCACTCATTTAGAAGAGCCCTCAAGCTAAGCAAAATAAAGGCCTCTATCTAAATATAGAGGCCTTTTATGTTCAGGGATGGACTATATTAGAATAACGCAGTATCAGTTATCGAGGATGCGTAGGAGTGACGTTACTAGTTGGTCTTAAATCAAATACGACTTGTACCCAAGGCTCAACATTTTGACCTAGTCGTCGTTAATGGCCTTCGCAGCCTTGCAAAAACACAAACTGCTTCGCTGTAATCTGGGCACGAAAAAATGATTGAGTCAGTGTCAAATTTCGACGGCGCCATTAATATTATTATGCCGTCATTGAACCATTGATGAAAATAATTTGACAACCAACCGTTTTTAAAACTAACTTAACTTTTTCAGTAATTTTGGTTGGAATTAACATGCCTGAATATGTCGCAAAGATCAGCTGGACTCGCAGCGCAGGCGAAGCCTATATCGATAACAAGTACAGCCGTGGTCACCAATGGCATTTCGATGGCGGGGTCATCGTGCCAGCTTCTGCCTCGACTCATATCGTTCCGCTACCCTACTCAGTAGAACAAAATGTGGACCCAGAGGAAGCCTTTGTTGCCTCACTCTCCAGTTGTCACATGCTGTTTTTTTTATCGATTGCAGCCAAGAATAAGTATGTTATCGATGAGTATGTCGATGATGCAATTGGCCAGATGGAAAAGAATGACATCGGTAAAATGTGGATGGCAAAGGTAACACTCAGGCCTAAAATCTCATTCTCGGGGGGCAAAAAACCAGATCTGGTCAAGCTAACCAAAATGCACCATCAATCACACGATCAATGCTTTATCGCGAACTCGGTTAAAACTGAAGTAATAACTGAAATTCTTCAACCGACAGACTCCTAGCGGTTAATTTTTTTATAGTTCAATAGCGTCCGAATTCCGTCATGCTTTCGGCCTAAATCTTGGCACGATTCATACCCAGCATTAGCCTGTCGGGTCAATTCAATCGTTGGATCATTGCCCAGTATTCATTGTTGTTTAACAGATGCCTCAGATTGACATATCTGATCATTTTTCCAGTTAAGAATACGGACTAGTTTTAAAGTTCTATTTTAGACTCCAAGCAATGAATCGAGTAATTTTGGGATCTGCTTTAACGCCTCGGCACTTCCGTGCCACGTGACATGACTCGCTTCAACCAGCAACACCTGATCAGCGGCATTGAGCGCACGCTCAGTGTTTTGTTCAACCAGCACAACCGCCACACCTTTTTGTTTCAAGTCGTTGAGTACTTCATAGCATTCGTCGACGACTTTGGGCATCAATCCCAACGACATTTCATCAACCAGCAACACTTTGGGCTGGCTCATCAGTGCACGACCAATGGCGAGCATTTGTTGCTCTCCACCTGAAAGCGATCCCGCTAGTTGTCGTTGTCGATCACGCAGGCGTGGGAAGTAGTGATAGGCCTGCTCAAAGCCTGAATGCAGCATCTTTTTATCGACAATTTGGCCCCCAATCATTAGATTTTCGAGCACGCTCAAGTCAGGGAACACTCGACGGCCTTCTGGCACAATGGAGATACCTTTTCGTATTCGTTGCTCTGGTTCCAGCGTACCCAGTTCAGCACCATCAACTCGAATATTGCCACTGTATTGTTCGACTAGCCCAGACAGGCACATCAGCGTCGATGATTTTCCAGCACCGTTAGCACCGATGATCGACAATATCTCTCCGTTAGAGACAGAAAAACTGATATCTCGTGCTGCGACAATATCGCCATAACCACAACTCAGGTCTGAAACTTCAAGCATGAGCTACTCCCAGATAAGCATTTCGCACATTGGAATCAGACATGACTGCCTCGGCCTTTCCGAAGGCAAGTGATTTGCCATTATCCTGCACATAAAGCGTTGGACAGATACGCATCACTTCACGCAAATTATGTTCAATTAATAGAATAGTTTGACCATCCGCGTTGAGCGTGGCAATCAAATCGGCCAATGACGCTGCTTCTTTCTGACTTAATCCTGCGAGCGGTTCATCAAGTAGCAGTAGTTTCGGATTGAGTGCCAATGCCCGCGCCACTTCCAGTCGTTTGAGATAGCCTAATGGCAATGTTCCGGGTAATTCATCGACAACGTGACTAAGGCCGACACGTGTTAGCAATTCACGTGCTCGCTTGTGTTCACTGCTGATATCAGTAATCCACATCGACTTCAATGGACGGCAAGTTTTGCCACTACCACAGGCGAGTGCAACATTGTCAAGCAAACTCATTTCACGTAATGGTTGAACAATTTGTTGTGCTAAAGCCAGTCCGGCGCGAATACGCAGGTGTGTTGCTTTGCGAGTAATATCAACACCCTCGAGGTATACCTGGCCCTCTTGCGGCTGTACGATGCCAGTGATTGCTCGCATCAGGGTAGTTTTGCCTGCGCCGTTAGGGCCAATAAAACCAATTAACTCACCATCGTTTATACGGAGGTCAACATTTTCAACGGCGCATACGCCGCCAAAGCGGACAGTAACACCGCTGACATGCAGTATTTCAGTCATTGCTTATCTCCGTCACGCCTAAGTATGGACCCCAGTTTTGAAGAAAATAAACGGGTGCACAAGCCTGCGATGCCGTCTGGAGAAAAGCGCATCATGGAGAAAAGTAATGCACTGTATAATAGTAATTTATAGTCATCAATAAACTGCACTAGCATCGGCAAGATACTGAGTAACGCGGCGGCGAAAATAACGCCCCACACCGAACCAATACCGCCAACGATGACCATCGCCAGCACACTGATTGATTCCACAAAACCAAAACTGTCTGGCCCGATAAATCGAAAGTGATGTGCATACAGTGCGCCTGCGACGCCTGCGGTGCCGGTACCAATAATAAATGCGATTAATTTGTAGCGTGAGACATCAATTCCAAGTATCCGAGTAACGTCTTCGTTATCTGCAATCGATTTAAATACAAATCCCATCCAGGAACGCCGAACATACAATGAGAATGCTGCAAATGTGAATGCTAGTACTAAGCAAATCAGCATGAATCCAAATTTGCCAAAGCCACTGCCAGGAATACCAGCGATGCCAATTTCACCACCGAAGAAATCCTGCTGGCGAATAATACCAACAAACAAAAAACCGACGCCCATTGTCGTAATGGCGAGGAAATCATGGCGAACTCGTAAACTCGCCAGACCAGTAATAGCACCCAACACTGCGGCGCAAAACGCGGCAGCGGGAATAGTCATTAGGAAGGGTATGCCGGCTTTTGACAGCATTGCCGAGGTGTAAGCACCAGCACCGAGAAAGGCTGCGTGGCCGAGGCTGATTTGCCCGCAAAAACCAGTAATGAAATTTAAACTTAGCGCAAATAAAACGCTGATCGCCATTGTCGTTATCAGGGTAATTTCGTAGCTCATAGCTTACCTCCCATCAATCCTTGAGGACGCACCATTAGCACTAGTATTAAAAAAGCAAAGGCAATGGCATCCCGACCGAGTAGATGACCAATATAAATAGTACCGAAGGATTCAAGGACACCCAATAATAATGCTGCGATTAATGTGCCACGAATACTGCCTAATCCACCGAGCACAATAATCGCCAATGCTTTGTAGGAAGGCACGCTGCCCATCGTCGGCTCAACCAGATTATTGAGCAACGCCACCAATACACCCGCGGCCGCGGCAAACGAAGAGCCGATGAAAAAATTGAGATAACGTACGTTTTGAATTTTGACCCCGAATACTCGTGCCATATCTGGATCGGTCACTGTTGCACGCCAGGCAACGCCAGTACGGGTACGCATTGATAACCAGGCCAGTGCGCTCAACAGCACGGTCGACAATCCCATGACTAATATTTCGGCATATTTCAAATAGAAACCAGAGAACAATTCGACTTGTCCCTGCAGGGGCGGTGTTTGATACGATAATCCGTAAGGGCCAAACGCAATGCGGAAGATTTCTTCTGCGGCGATA
The DNA here is from genome assembly GCA_963934675.1 of uncultured Gammaproteobacteria bacterium. GTDB lineage: Bacteria > Pseudomonadota > Gammaproteobacteria. The sequence goes on from CAWVZP010000039.1 coordinate 7,383, forward strand.
AATAAAGCAATCGATGCAATTAGCGAAACATAAGGCGGTTTTGACAACAGCGGTTGATAGGCAAGTTTATACATCAACATACCGGCAAAACCGACCAAAAGCATTGCGACTACCATCGCGAGTGTAAAGCTCCCGGTGGCATTAGTTACAATCACGCCGATATAACCACCCAGAGTGAATAATGCGGCATGTGCTACGTGTAAAATTCGCAAAAGGCCGTAAACAAGAGTCAAGCCGAGAGCAATTAGCGCATATATGCTGCCTTGCACAAGTCCTTGAATAAATAGTTCGAAATATAGCATTCGATATATATTTTATGCTTTTTTTAGAGCGCACTCCCGATGGATTGGGAGCGCCACTATATTAAGCTGTGATCTATTGGTTAGGCGGCGCTAACAATTTAGCATCACTAATCACGGAATGCTCATGCCAGTTTCCATCTTTCACTATTTGCACTTGTACGTCTTTGAGTACCTCACCTAGTGCATTAAATGAAATGGTGCCTGTCGCTGCTACAACTGAGGTGCCTGCTATTGCATTACGAAGTGCCGCTTTATCAGTTGCACCAGCCTTGCGCATGGCAGCAACAATAACTTTTACAGCTGTATGTGCAGAGGCTGCAACCATGTCAGCCTTGTTACCCGTTTTGCTTTCAAACTCACGAATGAAATCTTGAGTTTCACTCGACTCTGAGTCCCTATTAAGCGAAGTAGTAATGATTGTGCCTTCAGCAGCGGCACCGGCGATATCAATAAATTTCTGCGAGTCATAACCCTCCTGACCGATAATTGGCACAGTAATTCCAGCAGCCCGCAGTTGACTTACCAATGGTCCAGCAGTAAAAAAGTAACCCGATGCATAAATAGCGTCAGGCTTATCGCTTTTCACTTTTGAAACAATCGGCCCAAACTGACGATCTCTGATCCCATATTCGTATTCCGAAACAATGGTAATACCGTAATCACTAGCGGATTCTTTCAAACCTGCCGCTAATGATTTTCCAAAATCATTTTTCAAGGTAATGACGGCCACTCTTTTAGCCCCAAGCGTTTCACCAATCAATTTGGCGCCGGCACGTCCCTGCACTTCACCCACAAATGAAGTTCGGAAAACGTAGTTTCCCGCGCGAGTAATATCTGGATGAACCGCGTAGGCGGCAATGTAGGGTACGCCTGCTTCCTGAAAAATTCCCGCAGCAGCACGAGTTGAACCAGAATAGCTGCCAGAAATGGCCGCAACCACCTCATCTTTTTCAATTAGCTTTTGCGCAATCGGCACTGCTTCTTTGGGAGATGCTTGATCGTCATATACAACCAGTACGATATTCTCACCATTAACACCTCCAGTTGCATTTGCTTGCTCGACAGCAAGCTCTGCACCATTAAGCGCTGAGGTTCCATCGGCAGCGGCAAACCCAGTCAGCGGTACGTTAAAACCAATTTTGATCGAGCTGGCGTGAGCGGTGGCAATAGATAGTAATCCACTCATTACCACTGCTGATATTATTTTTGCTTTTTTCATTGAATCTTTCCTCTTTTATTATTGACCGTTAGAATTATATCCAACGGAGTGTTCACAACAGGTCCTGTAGGCAAATGTTGTAGGTACGTTAAATTTTATAATTCAATCGTCCCAAAATTTTATGTGCCAATATCAATGGCATCTTGATTATAGGTTTGAGTGCGAAGGCTTGACAGGCAAAAACATTCACACTGCACTTATTTTGTATCAGTAAACTGTATTAGTTCGGCGCTTCTAGTGTGATCGTTGTCAGCCAGTTTTACTCTCCAGGCCAGCCGTTGTCGAATCAGAGTCACCCGGTCCTTTCATCTCAAACACGCCAGTAATCATTGTGTATTCATAATAGCCTAAATGCGCCAGCGGACGAATTTTGGCTATATCTAACTTGTCTTCTGGTGTGGACTAACGCGTCGTCCCCTTGAATACGTACAACTCCGTCAAAAACCATCTCAAAACCGTCGACCTCTTCGACATTAATCACACTGTCTTTGCGACGCCCATCGTTCAATTGATTGCCAGCAAACATCACCATTGGCGTGTCGAAAGCCCGATTTGACCATTGACTGTAGGGCGAAAAGTTAATTACTCCGTCTTTTGACACTATCGACAGCCAACCAATGGGTCGTGGCACGTTATAACTCTTGGACGGAGAGTAAGGCAACGGAAGGGCTTCTTTTTATAGCACATAATTCATCTTATCTATTACTCGTCTAAGATGCTGGCGAGATTCAAGCCATGCTCGCGCGCGCAATCTTTTGCTGATTCATAACCAGCATCAGCGTGGCGCATGACGCCGCTGGCCGGATCATTCCACAACACCCGCTTAATGCGTTCTGCAGCTGCATCGGTGCCGTCACAACAAATCACCATTCCCGAGTGTTGAGAGTAACCCATACCCACACCACCACCATGGTGAAACGACACCCAAGTTGCGCCACCTGATGTGTTGAGCAATAAATTAAGCAATGGCCAATCGGATACGGCGTCGGAGCCATCCAGCATTGATTCGGTTTCACGATTGGGGCTGGCGACCGAGCCAGAGTCGAGATGGTCACGCCCGATCACGACGGGTGCTTTTAATTCACCTGACTTCACCATTTCATTAAAAGCCAAACCTAAGCGATCTCTGTCCCCTAAGCCGACCCAACAGATTCGAGCCGGCAAACCCTGAAAGCTAATTTTTTCTTGCGCCATATCGAGCCAGTTGTGCAGGTGAGCATCGTCAGGAATAAGTTCTTTAACCTTTGCATCCGTTTTATAAATATCTTCTGGATCACCCGATAGTGCGACCCACCTGAATGGTCCGACACCTTTGCAAAATAAAGGTCGAATATAAGCGGGTACAAAACCTGGGAAATCAAACGCATCTGTGACGCCTAAATTAAGCGCTTCCTGACGAATATTGTTGCCGTAATCAATTGTTGGTATGCCTTGTCGATGAAATTCAAGCATTGCTTTTACATGTAAAGCCATTGATTTTTTTGCTTCACTGGCGACCAATTCAGGGTCGCTGATTCTAGTTTGGGTCCATTGCTCCATACTCCAACCGATCGGTAGGTAACCATTCACTGGGTCGTGTGCTGAGGTTTGATCGGTGACCATATCTGGTTTAATGCCACGCTTGAGCAGCTCTGGTAAAATTTCCGCACCATTACCAACCAGCCCGACTGATAACGCTTCGCCGTTGGCGCAGGCGTCATCGATCATTTGTAATGCCTGATCCAGATTGTTTGCTTTTTTATCAAGGTATCGGGTTCGTAACCTAAAATCGAGTCGGGTTTCGTCACACTCAATGCATAACATGCAGTAACCCGCCATTGTTGCGGCTAGTGGTTGGGCACCACCCATGCCACCGAGGCCGGAGGTTAATATCCATTTTCCTTTGGTGTTGCCTTCAAAGTGTTGCCGACCGGCTTCTACGAAGGTTTCATAGGTGCCTTGAACAATGCCTTGGCTGCCAATATAAATCCAAGATCCCGCTGTCATTTGGCCATACATCATCAAACCCTTTCGATCGAGTTCGTTGAAGTGCTCCCAGTTCGACCAAGCGGGAACTAAATTTGAATTCGCGATGAGTACGCGTGGAGCGTCGACATGAGTTTTGAAAACGCCAACAGGTTTGCCTGATTGAATCAGTAAGCTTTCGTTATCTTCAAGTTGTTTTAGGCATTCGAGAATCTTATCGTAACTAGCCCAATTTCGGGCAGCGCGACCTATGCCGCCATAGACGATAAGCTCATCTGGTTTTTCGGCTACTTCTGCGTCAAGATTATTTTGGATCATGCGATAGGCTGATTCAGTGAGCCAGCTTTTGCAGTTCAGTTCTGATCCACGTGGTGCGCGAATATTACGGGTTTTATCGATACGGTTATTGATAGGATCTAGGGACATTTTTTTCTCCTGTTATCACTTATTGAGTATTCGTGTATTGTATTCACTGGTGGCATAACGGGCACCAAGATTATATCGACTGCCGGGATAAATTAGCGTCACCTGTGTTACGACCTGGCTATTTTTCCAAGTGCGTCGATTGAGCTGCAAACAAGGAACTCCTGACCCTATTTTTAGTCTATCTTGAGATGCCACATCAGGAATAACAGCGCTGACAATATGTTCCATTTCGTCTGGCTGAAACTGACTGAGCAAGTAGGCCGTTGAAGTTATTTTGGTAAAGTCCTGAAGTAAAAATTCGGGTATGAGCGCTGGATTGACATAACGTGATTCGAGCTGAATCGGTATGTCATTTTGATAATGCACCGCATTCAAGTAATACAATTCTGTATTGAATGAAACATTCATGTCAGCAGCTATTTCGGTGCTAGCCAGGCGCGTCTCTAACACCTCAACGCTTGAACTATGTTGCTTGCCGTTGCTCGTGACTTCAAGCGCAATGTCTTTCAACTCAATCAAACTGGCGTGACGTGGCTTCTCAGCGACGAAAGAACCCAAGCCGTGGACTCGATTGATGAGACCTTTTTGAGTCAAATCTCGTAGGGCTCGATTCACCGTCATTCGACTGACGCCAAGGGCTAAAACGAGGTCATTCTCCGATGGCAGTTTCTGCCCAGCCAGCCAATCACCATCCAATATTTTCTGTTCAATATTTTTTTTGATTTGTTGATAAATAGGCTGCGGTGCCGATTTATTGATCTTATCTATACTGGCGCTGATATCTGATTTATTAACGGTCACTATAGGACTCCAGTGGCTTGCGCCAAATGCCAGACCTCATTATTGCGGCGCAAGGGTTGAGCCCAATTTGATAACTGAGCATTGCCGGTTTATCGATATCCCAAAGCACCAAATCGGCTTGCTTGCCGACACTTAAGGATCCTAGTTCTTTGTCGAGCCCAAGTGCTTTGGCGGCATTAATCGTCACCCCTCGCAAAGCTTCGGAGGGTGTTAGCCTGAACAGTGTGCAGGCCATGTTCATAATGAGCAGTAACGAATGCACCGGTGAACTGCCGGGGTTGGCATCGGTAGCAATGGCCATCGACACACCATTTGCTCGCAATGCATCGATGGGTGGCAGTTTGGTTTCACGTAACACGTAGAAGGCACCCGGTAACAGCACCGCTACCGTATTGTTCTGCGCTATGGCTGGGACGTCTTGTTCTGCTAGGAATTCAATATGATCAACCGACAGAGCCTGACGTTTTGCAGTCATTACTGCACCACCCATATTAGACAATTGCTCGACATGCGCCTTCACTGGCAAACCGAGCGCCTCAGCACAATCAAACACGCGTTCTGCCTGCGCTACGGTAAAAGCGATATTCTCGATGAATACGTCAACGGCATCAACCAGCCCAGCTGCGTGGGCTTCGGGCAACATTTTATTACAGACCAGTTCAATGTAGTCATCACTACGATCCGCATATTCTACGGGTAGCGCATGTGCACCGAGGAAGGTTTTTTGTATACGAACAGAACAATCGGCTTCAAGCTGTTTAGCGACTCGCAGCATCTTTATTTCGGTCTCACTATCAAGACCATAGCCTGATTTAATTTCGAGTGTCGTGACACCTTCGTTCAGCAAAGGCGTCAGACGCTTTTTAGCGCTCGATAACAAGCTTTCCTGATTGGCGTCGCGAGTGGCTTTTACAGTGGACTTTATACCGCCACCCGCCTTAGCAAGTGCCTCATAACTGGCGCCTTCTAATCGAAGCTCAAATTCATCCGCACGATCTCCACCGTAGACCAAATGGCTGTGGCAATCGATCAAACCAGGCGTCATTAACCGGCCCTGGCAATCGATAACCTTTGGATCGGATTCGAGTGCTGACTGCCTGTCAGACATTAATCCAATCCAGATTATTTGATCCGCCTCAACCAGCAAGCCATGATCATCGATAAGACCATAACCAACTTCACCGACCATAGTGGCCAGTCTTACGTTGATAAACAGGGTTTGATGCTTTTTCATAGTGGTTTTACAGGGCGCTCTATACTTGTATATACAGGTATGCTAACTTGTTTGATCTCGGTTCACAAGCTCGGTGTGACCAACCATTAAACCAACAGGAAGACGAGACGGTATGGCTCAAACAATATGGGCAAAATCAGCGCTATTACCCCATGGTTGGGCTGACTCAGTAGAAATTACTGTGGATGACAATGGAGATATAAGCCAGATTCTAATCAATACCGCCTATCAACAGGGCGAACGTCACAATGTTTTGATACCGGGTATACCCAATGTTCATTCACATGCGCATCAACGCGCCATGTCAGGGCTAGGCGAACGCGCGGGGCAAGCCGCATCCGATGGTACCAAGGATAGCTTCTGGACCTGGCGCAAGATTATGTATCATTATCTCGACCGTATTCAGCCTGAGCATTTGTTTCATATCAGTTCGCAGTTGTATCTCGAAATGCTGAAGGCTGGTTATACCTGTGTCGGTGAGTTTCAGTATCTACACCACAATCGTGATGGTAACGCCTACCAAAACTCGGCTGAAATGAGTCTGCAGTGCCTACATGCGGCAGAAGCGGTTGGCCTCGGGTTTACCGCATTGCCGGTTCTGTATCGATACAGCGGCTTTGGTAGTGTTGACTCTTTAGAAGGTCAAAAGCGTTTCATCAATGATGCAGACAGTTTTTGTCGCATTGTTGAGACATTGCAAACCGAATCTGATGATAATGCTGATACATCTGTCGGTATTGCCCCGCACTCATTACGTGCTGTTGACCAGCCATTGCTCGAGTCGGTAATCGATTCAATCGGGAAAGACAATCTGGCCGCAATTCATATTCACATTGCGGAACAAACCAAAGAAGTCGACGACTGCCTGGTGTGGTCCAACCAACGGCCCGTTGAATGGTTATTCAATCACTTTGATGTTGACCAACAGTGGTGCCTGATTCACGCAACACACATGACTGACAGTGAAACCGCCAAAATGGCTATCAGTGGCTGTGTCGCCGGATTATGCCCAACGACTGAGGCAAACCTGGGGGATGGTTTTTTTAATGCAGAGCAATACTTCAATGCTAACGGAAACTGGGCCATTGGATCAGACAGTCATATTTCTATCGATCCCGTCGAGGAATTACGCTGGCTGGAATATGGTCAGCGTTTGGTGACACGGGGAAGAAACGTATTAACTTCGCCGAAAACCACTAATACAGGGCGCAACCTGATCAATGGTGCACTAGCCGGTGGCGCTATGGCTTGTGGTCGAAAGGTTGGCAGTATCGAAGTTGGATATCGAGCCGATCTAGTGGTTGTGAACGATACTCACCCCAGATTGTATGGTCGTGGTGAGGATGATCTGCTCGATAGCTGGATATTTTCCGGTAATGAAAATATGGTTGATAGCGTCTATGTTGGGGGCCGAAAGGTCATCGAGAATGGCGTTCATGCAAATGAGCAACAAATTGCTAGCAACTACCGTCAAACCCTCGATCAATTAGTGGACTAACAGCATGGACACCTTTCGCAAAACCTTAATTTTAAAACCAGGCAAGGCAACACTAGACGAATTGTGTTCAATTTACCGGGAAAATCTACATATACAGATGGATGAAAGCTGCCAATCTAGGGTAGATGCTGCGGCTCAAATTGTCGAACAAGCAGCGGCTGGCGATATCGCTGTGTATGGTATCAATACCGGTTTCGGCAAGCTAGCCAGCACGCGAATTCCACGCGATCAAACGGCTCAATTGCAACGCAATTTGATCCTGTCACATTGCTGTGGGGTTGGAACTGAGTTGCCCGGCAATGTCGTCCGACTCATCATGTCACTGAAAATATTGTCATTGGGGCGCGGCGCTTCGGGTGTGCGCTGGTTGATCATCAAACAAATCGAAGCTTTCCTCCAGAATGATATTCTTCCAGTCATCCCTGGGCAAGGATCAGTCGGTGCATCGGGCGATTTGGCACCTTTGGCCCATATGACTGCCGCTATTATTGGGGAAGGCTCGGTTCATTATCAGGGCAGTACCATGCCAGCCTCACAAGCCATGGCCTTAGCAGGCTTGACGCCAGTTGAGCTAGGGCCTAAAGAAGGACTGGGATTAATAAACGGCACGCAGGTTTCTACCGCTTTGGCTCTGGGCGCATTATTTGATAGCTGGAATTTGGCTCAAACGGCGCTTATTTCAGGCGCAATCTCAACCGATGCGCTAATGGACTCAACTGCGCCCTTTCGGCCAGAAATTCATGCCTTGCGTGGTTTAAAAGGTCAGATTGATGCGGCGAAATCATTACGAGATTTACTTGAAGGGTCGGTTATTCGAGAATCCCATCGAGATGATGACGAGCGAGTTCAGGACCCCTATAGCATTCGATGTCAGCCCCAAGTAATGGGTGCCTGCCTCGACTTATTACGCCAAGTCGCTGGCACATTAGAGATAGAAGCCAATGCGGTGACCGATAACCCGATCGTCGTGATTGAAGATGGTTCTATATTATCTGGCGGAAATTTTCATGCTGAACCCGTCGCTTTTGCTGCCGATATCATTGCGCTTGCGATTGCCGAAATAGGATCAATCACTGAGCGTCGAATTGCGATCATGGTGGATCCTGTTCAGAGTTTCGGGTTACCCGCATTTCTGACACCAAAACCCGGCCTCAATTCAGGTTTCATGATTGCAGAGGTGACCTCTGCAGCACTCATGTCAGAGAACAAACAAAAGGCTGCACCCTGCTCCATCGATTCGACTCCCACCAGCGCTAACCAGGAAGATCATGTGTCTATGGCGTGTCATGGCGCACGCCGGCTTTACGATATGAATGAAAATTTAGCGTATATAATAGCCATAGAATTGCTCTGTGGAGTTCAGGGAATCGAATTTCGTGCACCGATTAAAACCAGTGATTGCTTGATGAATGTCGCAGCAGGGGTACGATGTCAGGTAGCGCGGCTCGAGGATGATCGTTATATGGCAGATGACATTGCTGCCGCCAAGGCAATGGTTGTTAACCGATCAATCATTGCCGCATTATCAAACAATACAATGCTCCCAAGATTGACTAGCCATAGCCAGTGAATGTTGACTTTTAGCATTAATGGAAGTGAGGCTGTAACCTCGCAAATGGTATTGGCTGGGGTAGATCATCAGGTGCAGTCAGTTGGCCCAAACCACCCAGCAGACGTCTAGGAGCCTGTCGAACTTAGGATAAATCTACTGCGGAAAGGCCATTTCGGCCAAATTTCTCGATCCAATTCGTTGAATAAAACCACTATTCGCCTCATTCGATCAAAAAATTTAACTCAAAATGACTTTCCCTCGCTACGATTACCTAAGCCCGACAGAATCCTAGACAATAGTCGTAATAATCGTAATAATCGGTGGGATGCTTAGTTGACCAAAAGTGAGGAAGGCGCTTCTTTTACCGACCTACGCCCCAGCTCAGATTCGTTATTTGACGCCAGTAGGAATATAATATTAGCCATTTAACAGATTCAGATTGCTGAACACCTTCGCTAATTAAGACGAGCTTATAAAAATTAGACCTATGAAAATTGGATTAACTAAGGGTGACAGCCCACTCGTACTGGCCCAACCGCATGGCGGAACGGAAATTCCTAACGCCATTTTCTCTCGGCTCAGCGTAACTGGGCAAGCGAAAGAAGATACGGATTGGCACATCACTCGTTTATACAAAGGACTGCTCGAGCAAGCGACAGTGGTTAATACGCCTATTCATCGCTATGTCATCGATGCCAACCGCGATCCATCGGGGCAATCGCTCTATCCAGGGCAATATACGACTGGCCTATGTCCAACGACCACCTTTGACGAC
>CAWVZP010000040.1:0-17020 GCA_963934675.1 uncultured Gammaproteobacteria bacterium
AACCGCTTAATCGAACCGACAGCGGGCGAAGTATGGGTCGATGGTGAGAACATTCTGGAATATAACGAAAAACAGCTGCGGCATTTACGGCAACACAAAATGTCGATGGTTTTCCAAAAATTCGCACTGTTGCCGCATCGGACCGTGCTGCAAAACGCTGGCCTTGCGCCTGCCATCGAGGGGCAGAATGAAATCCAATACGCTGATGAGGCGAGCAAATGGTTAGACCGTGTCGGGCTTCAGGGGCAAGGTGACCAGTATCCACATCAGCTGTCAGGTGGTATGCAGCAACGGGTGGGCATCGCCCGCGCGTTGACCAGTAACTCCGACATCATGCTGATGGACGAGGCCTTTTCGGCGCTTGATCCGTTGATCCGCACCGACATGCAGGATCTGTTGATCGAATTGCAAGCCGAGTTACAGAAGACGGTAGTGTTCATTACCCACGATCTGGACGAGGCGTTGAAACTAGCGGACCATCTGGTCATCCTGAAGGATGGTTATGTGGTCCAACAAGACGAGCCACAGCATATTTTGCTTAATCCGGCAGACCCTTATATCGAGGACTTCGTCAGCGACATTAATCGTGCTCGGGTTTTGCGAGTTTGTTCCGTAATGGTGCCGACCCCAGACGCGACGGGCGAACAGAATGGTGAGATCGATCCAAACGACACGTTGGAATCTGTGATTGCACTGTCCAAAGGAGACACCAACCTCAGCTATCGCGTAATGAAGGATGGCAAACCGATTGGCGTGCTGAACATGCGTAAACTAGTTCGCGCACTGGTCCCGTCGGAACAATCTGATGATCCTGAAAGTGCCCGGCTTACCGGCTTACCGGCTAATCGGTCAGTCTGTTGATTCCGAAGATAGTACACTTATTCTCCAGGATCAGACTTTCGTTCTAGGAGTCAGTTGGACTTAAGTAGTCGTAGCGAGGGAAAGTCATATTGAGTTAAGTTTTTTGATCGAATGAGGTGGATAGTGGTACTATTCAACGAATTGGATCGAGAAATTTGGCCGAAATGGTTTGTCCGCAGTTGATTTATCCTAAGTCCGACAGGCTCCTAGTGCAGGCATTAAAAATTAACATGAAGTAACTGAGCAAGTTTTTGACAGGATGGAAAAAGACATACAAATTTAGCACTAAGGGTAAATTAGCGAAACGTCGTACGTCATCAATTTAAAAACCTTGTTAACTTAAGCTGAATCATATTTTCAACCATTCATTAAGTAAGTTTTTGACTTGTTCTTGGTGAAACAAGTGCGGTGTCTCACGTATAGGTCTCATCGATTCTTTCATCTCCATTAATTTCAATCCGTTTTATGACGCGGTGGTTTTACACCCGATGAAACATCGTTGGGGTTAGTTAAAGTACCCAGCTGTAGCGCGTATGAGCCAACCGTCATACGCCGTTAAACTAAAGTTTCACCAATCTAAACAGAATCAGATTAACAATTAACAGCCCTTTCATTTCAAATACAACCTACCGAAGAAAGGCAATGTATATGGCCCCATTAAAAAATTCACGCCAAAAACGAAATCTTCACAATACCACTTAATACCAATAGGCTTCGCCATTAAGATAGTCAAAATGGTACAATTTATTTTTTAAACAAACCTAAACGAGCACCTTTGAATGTCTGATGTTGTACTACTGGGAACAGGTCTGGAATTACCTATGAATGGAGAAATGGCATATTTTAATTATTTCTGGTTACGAGATAACTGCGTCACCTCATGGGATAGCACTACTCAGGAACGTACTTTTGATATCCTTGAAGAATCTGATGAGCTGCATGCTAAAAGTGCCAGAATAAATGAAGACTCACTGGACGTTGTTTGGGGTGATGGCTATCAAAGCCGCTACGATCTAAATTGGCTTGGTCGTTGGCACAAGGGAGACAATCATGGTGATCTGGCTGTTCGTGCGCGTAAAACCTGGTGTGGCGATCACTATCCAGACATGGCGCGTTTTACCTATGGTGATGTTATGGCTTACCCGGCCAGTGTGGCCGATTGGGCGGAAGCCATGTTAGACGAAGGTGTCGTTCTGATTCAGGACATGCCAGATTCAGACGAGGGGCTGCAAGCCCTATGCGAACTATTCGGAACCGTGCGCCCATCCTTTTCTGGCTACACCTTTGATGTGAAATCCAAAGTAAATCCTGAAAATCTTGCTTACACTAGCAAGGCGCTCGAGTTGCATACCGATCTGCCTGCAGAAGAGCTTGCTCCTGGCATTCAGTTCTTGCACTGTCGAGTTAATGATGCCGAAGGTGGCGACAGTTTGTTTGTTGATGCTACTGCGGTGGCCAATGCGTTGAAACAGGCCTATCCAGAATACTTTAGAATACTGACTGAATACAATGTGCCTTATCGTTACACTACTGACTCTCAAGACGTGCGAACAAAGCAGAGAATTATCGAGCTTGACCCAAACAATAGCGAGGTCAGCGGGATTAATTTTAGCCAGCACTTGGCAGATGTATTTGATTTCTCGCAACGTGAGATGGATAATTTTTATCCCGCTTTCCGTAAATTTGGGCAGATGCTTCAAGACTCTCAGTATCTCATGACCTTCCGTCTCAACGCTGGTGAATGTATCGTGTTCGACAATCATCGTATCGCCCACGGCCGAGCTGCTTTTATTAAGGGTAGTGGCGCCAGGCACCTTAGGGGCTGCTATGTTGACCGTGGCGAGTTGCGAAGCGTTTACCGTGTATTGCGTGCAAGATATCCCAGTGCAGAAGTAGTTCTACCGCTTCAGTCGAACGCATAGATGTAATCGATTGAAACCTTTTGAGGACTATAAAATGCAAACAGAACAAGAGTTACGGATCGACCTGGCCGCTGCCTTCAGGCTTATCTATGAATTAGATATGCATGAGTCGGTTGCCAATCACCTAAGCGCAGCAGTATCTCCAGACGGGAAGCAGTTCCTTATGAACCGTCGCTGGATGCATTTTGCAAACGTTACCGCCAGTAACCTACAGTTGCTAGATAGTGAAGACGATAGCATTATGCAGACTGACGATGCTCCTGATGCTTCAGCTTGGAGTATTCATGGCAATGTACATGATTCATTGTCCCAAGCCCGCGTTATTCTGCATGCGCATCCTACTTATGCGACAGCGTTGTCAACGCTCAAAAGTCCCCACATATTGCCGATCGATAACAATACTGCACGGTTCTACGAGCGCATCGCCTATGATACAAGCTTTGGTGGCATTGCCTCGACTGATGAAGAAGGCAGGCGCATCATGGATACTTTTGCTGGTAAAAAAGTATTGATGATGGGTAATCATGGGGTCACCGTTATAGGTGAAACGGTTGCCGAAGCATTTGAAGAGCTGTATTACTTAGAAAAAGCATGTAAGACTATGATGTTGGCTTATGCTTCTGGCCAGCCTCTCAATACCCTATCCCATGATTTAGCTCTGCAAACGGCAGAAAGCTGGGATCAATTTCGAGGTCAGTCTTTCGCTCACTTTGAGCAACAAAAAGCTATGCTAGATAAAAAGGACGCCTCGTATCGGGAGTGATAGTTAAATTATTGCTCTATATAAGGGGCAACAGGGAACAGCAAGAATGGCACCAAGTTAAGTTTTCTGGCCTGCTCTCTTCTATGAAGGGAGCTTTCCTTCGTTATGTCTGGAGGGGCGATTATTAGCTTATAGCCTTTATTTAACAACCGCTGCTACTTAATGGGGCTTAATTTAGGTCTGATTCAGAGGCTTTCGGCAGACCCTTAAACTCCTGCTTGATGATCTCGAATAATTCCTAAAAACTCTGCCCCATACTTATCAAGTTTCTTCTCTCCGACGCCGCTAATCCTAGCCATTTCAGATAGACTGGACGGCTGCACTGACACCATTTCGGCTAATGTCTTGTCATGAAAAATAACGTATGGGGGTATTGAGTCCTCATCGGCAATCGATTTTCGCAGCGCTCGCAACGCATTGAATAGGGGCTGATCTTTAACCTCTGGTGCCACCCTAGCAGTCTTTAAGCTAGACTTCTTACCACGCGGCTCTACTTTGCGTAACATCAATGTCTTGGCACCACTGAGCAGTGGTTTGGCAAGTTGGGTCAATTTTAGACCGCCGTGTAAGTCGACATCACTTTCGACGTAGGAGTTGACGAGCAATTGACGGAACAGGTTGCGCCATTCTACGGCGGACAAGGCGCCGCCAATATTCCACGTACTGATTTTATCATGTCCATTGCGTTCTATCCTGTCATGAGGCTTACCGATTAAGACATCGACTAAATAGCTCACTCCAAATCGCTGCTCTGTTCGGTAGATGCACGACAGCGCCATGCGGGCGGCTTCTGTGGCGTCCCAAGTGGGTGGTGGGTTGACACAGGTGTCGCAATGACCGCAGGGCTGATCACGTGTTTCATCGAAGTAGGAGAGTAGCGTTTGTCTGCGGCAAGTGACTTGTTCACACAAGCCGAGCATCGATTCGAGTTTTTGGTGCAGGTTGAGCTTGTGATTTTCGTTGGCGTCGCTTTGCTGGCCCATTTGTCGCATCGTGATGACGTCTTGCATACCGTAAGCTAGCCAAGCGTTTGCGGGTTGTCCATCACGCCCTGCGCGACCTGTTTCCTGATAGTAAGCTTCAATAGTTTTGGGTAAGCACAGATGAGCAACATAACGCACATCGGGTTTATCAATGCCCATGCCGAAGGCAATTGTCGCGACGATAACAACCGCTTCTTCAACCAAGAAACGATGTTGATTGATGGCGCGTTGCTCGGTACTCATGCCCGCATGGTAGGGCAGGGCGACGCAGCCTTTTTTGCTTAACCATTCGGCGATGGCATCGACACGTTTGCGTGACAGGCAATAAATAATGCCAGCGTCTAACAAGTGGTTGGCTTGAATAAACTGCCATAGCCTATCGCGATTGTTTTCACCTTCGCTGATTCGATAGAAAATATTCGGTCGATCAAAACTATGCAGGTATACGCGTGCCGACTGCAAGCCAAGCTGCTGGATAATTTCGTTGCGTGTGCGTTGATCGGCGGTGGCGGTGAGTGCGATACGCGGAACGCTGGGGAATTGCTCATGCAACTGTTGCAATTGCATGTAGTCACTTCGGAAATCATGGCCCCATTGCGATACACAATGCGCTTCATCTATTGCAAAAAGTGCAATGGTTGAGCGATTAAGCAGAGATAAAAAACTGGATGTGTTGAGGCGTTCGGGCGAAATATAAAGCAGGTCAAGCTGGTTGTTAACCAATTGTTGCTCAACTTCATAGCGTTCGTGACTACTTAATGTAGAGTTGAGAAAGGCCGCTCGAATGCCGAGCGTATTGAGTGCATTGACTTGATCCTGCATCAAGGCAATTAAGGGTGAAATGACAATGCCAACACCGTCCCGAATGAGAGATGGAATTTGATAGCAAAGTGATTTACCACCACCAGTAGGCATTAGAACTAGCGTGTCTTCTCCGCTGACTAGTGTTTGCACGATATCCTGTTGTTGAAATCGGAATTGATCATAGCCGTATTTTGACTTTAGAATATTCAGCGCTTGCTGAGTGGTGTTTTTAATGTCAAGGGTCATAACTGGCTCTGCATTTAAATTAGTTATGATCGCTGCTCCTCCAATACATCAGAAACAATTTTTCCCAGCGTTTCAATGGCTTGTACGTTGGTTTCGTTCCATGGAAAACCGCAATTAATGCGTAAATGATTCTTAAATTTTCGGGTCGACGAAAACAGTATACCTGGCGTTACGCCAATGTTTTTTTGCAAAGCGCGGTTGAAAACTTCGATGCAATTACAACCGCGAGGCATTTCTACCCAGAGTACGTTGCCACCCTGAGGGCTGGATATGCAAGTGCCTTCAGGGAAGTGAGTCGACACTAAAAAACGGCCTTTTTCAACTTGTTCACGCATTGACTGGCGCAATCGAACCAAGTGGCGGTCATATTGGCCACTGCTGAGAAACTCAGCCATAGCCAGTTGATTGATGGTTGACGTCGCCGAAAACGTCGCTTGCTTGAGCTCTATTACATTAGTTTTATAGCGTCCAGGTAAAATCCAACCAATGCGATAGCCTGGCGCTAGCGTTTTAGAAAAAGACGAGCAACTCAGCACTAAATCATTGAAATCATAGGACTTTGAAGAGCGAGGTGCTCGCTCACCAAAATAGACATCACCATAAACATTGTCCTCGATGAGTGGTACGTCGCGCTCGGCCAGCATATTCACTAATTCACGCTTCTTCTCTTCAGGCATTAGCCAGCCAAGCGGGTTGCTGATATTGGGTGAGGCTAACACTGCTTGAATATCCATTGTCTCGAAGGCTTCCTCCAGTGCTTCTAGCTCCATACCTGTTTTTGGGTCGGTTTCAATTTCGAGAGCCAGTAGCCCTAACTTTTCTATCAGGCGCAATACTGAAAAATAAGTGGGTGTCTCGACGGCGATAATATCACCGCGTTTGGCAACGGTCTGGATGCTTAATGAGAGCGCCTCTGTAGCACCCGAAGTAACAATAATATCATCAGCAGATACACGTGTACTGGTATGGGCATATTGAAGTGCAATTTGCTCTCTCAGTTTCCGATCACCTGGCGGAAAGCAGTAATCCATGCATTTTTCTGGGTAGCGGCTAATGACACTGCGCGTCGCGCGGGTGAGTGATTTAACCGGCATGAACTCCATCGAGGGTTTCGATGTTCCAAAAGGAACAATGCGAGGATTATTAGCACTGATAAAAATTTCTTCAAACAACTCACCAAATCTAACTTTGCGTGGCTTGCTAGCTGAGCCTGTCTTCTTGTGAATGTTGTTAGTCGGATTAGCGATGGCAGTAATGAAAAAGCCAGATTGAGGCTTAGCATTTAGCACACCCTGATCCTCAAGGCTGAGATAGGCCTGAGACACAGTAGAGATGCTCACACCAAGTTGTTTGCTTAATATTCGCAGAGAAGGAGCTTTATCACCAGGTTTCAATTCCCCTTTCTCAATCAATCCGCTAATATAACGTGATACTTGGTCGTACTTGAAAGAGTCGGATTTAGAAGGAAGAACTGCCATGGTTTTTGATTACTGTATTGGTCAAATTTTACAAAAATTGTGACTATTATTGTAACAGTTAAATCTCTATTATTCTCTTAAGGTTAAGGCCAAGCGCAAAGATTTAAATTAGCTTTTAACCAACCCAATTTCCTGAAAGAAGCGATTACTGCTGCTTTCTAATAGCTACAAGTTAAAACCCTTTCCTCCTCCTCAGGTTTTGACTTTTTTAACCCCTAGATCGTAAGGTCTTGGGGTTTTTTTTGCCTATAATTTGGCTAAGATTATGAGAGGTCTTAACCTCTATTTGTAAACCAGCTTTAGCGCTAGTTTGCTTTCTCTGCCTCTGCTCTTTGCTCTAATAAGCCGGTTAACCAATCTGGGTCCATCTCGGGAACTGAAGACAACAGCAAATTAGTGTAATCAAGAAATGGTGGCGATAAGATTACACTTTTCATTCCCTGTTCTACCACTTTGCCCTGATACATAACGACGATTTGATCTGAAATAGCTTTAACTGTGGCGATATCGTGTGTAATGAAAACATAGGTTATACCAAGCTCTCTTTGCAAGCGAAGTAACAAGCTTAAAATACCTTTTTGCACAATTTGGTCGAGCGCCGAGGTAACTTCATCGCAAATGATGACCTCTGGTTCGGCCGCCAGAGCGCGTGCAATACAAACGCGTTGTTTCTGTCCGCCGGACATTTCGGCTGGTAGGCGATCTATAAAACTTTCATCGAGTTCAATCAATTTAAGTAGCTCGATCAAGCGATCATCGAGTGCTTTACCTTTTAAACCCAGGTAAAACTGAAGTGGTCGACCAATCACATCTCGCACCGTATGACGTGGATTCATAGCGGTATCAGCCGACTGATAAATCATTTGAATTTTTTTGAGCTGTTCGATACTGCGATCTTTGAGCATCGGTGGTAATGGTTTTCCATTAAACAGAATCTTGCCTTTTGACGGCGGGAGTAGGCCTGTCATTGCACGAGCGGCTGTCGATTTGCCTGAGCCTGATTCACCAACGATAGCAATGGTCTGGCCACGTGGAATGTCAATTGAAACATTATCGAGTACTTTAACGCCGCCACCGTACGCAGCATCAACGCGATCGACCTTGAGCACAATGTCTTTTGATATAGATTCTTCTTTCTCAATCGAACGAACTGACCAGAGAGATTTTGTGTATTCTTTTTCAGGATTAGACAACATGGTGCGAGTGTCGGCATTTTCGACTGTCTCTCCGTAGCGCAATACTTTAATAACATCGGCCATTTGAGCAACAACAGCAAGATCATGCGTAATGTAAATTGCGGCAGTGTTGTACTTTTCAACAATCAAGCGCATCGATGCCAGCACCTCAACCTGGGTGGTGACGTCCAGTGCAGTGGTTGGTTCATCAAAAATAATCAAATCTGGTCGTGATGACATCGCCATCGCGGTCATGACTCGTTGTAGCTGCCCACCTGATACCTGGTGCGGATAACGTTCACCAATAGAATTGGGTTGTGGTAATTGAAGGTCTGCAAACAGCTGTATCGCGTCTGCTCTAGCTTCTTCCTCAGAGCTAATGCCGTGACTCAGAGAGGCTTCGATTGTTTGATCAATTAGTTTGTGTGCCGGGTTAAATGATGCAGCGGCCGATTGCGCAACATAAGCAATTCGTGATCCACGTAATTCTCTACGCTCCGCTTCTGTTGCGGCAATTAAATCTATACCATCAAAGTTAATAGTACCCTCATGTATTGCGCAACCTGGCCGAGCAAAGCCCATTGACGCCAAACCAAGTGTTGACTTGCCCGCGCCCGATTCGCCGATAAGTCCCATGACTTCACCGCGTTTTAATATCAGATCTGCACCTTTAATGATGGGGTGCCATTTATCGTCGCTGTAGCCGTCAATAACAATGCCTCTCATTTCAAGTAAGACGTCGCCTTTTTCACCTTTGTTTTGAGTACTCATGATCTATACCTCAGTCCTTTAGACCACTAGTTTTATGAAGGAACCAATCAACAACGAAGTTAACGGCAACGGTAAGCAACGCAATAGCTGCGGCTGGTAACATAGGTGTTAATGCTGCAGTAATGTCATATTCTGCAAATTGAATTAGGCCAGCTGTTTCACGTACCATTGAACCCCAGTCGGCTGTCGGTGGCTGAATACCAACGCCGAGGAATGACAGTGCTGCAATGGTTAAGAATACAAAACAGAATCGTAAGCCAAATTCAGCGACTAGTGGCGGCATGATATTGGGTAATATTTCTTTTCGCATGATCCAGCCTAAACCTTCACCCCGTAATTTTGCCGCCTCGACATAATCCATTACCACAACATTCAGTGACACTGCACGAGTGATTCGAAAAACTCGAGTTGAATCAAGTACTGCGATAATAAAAATTAGGTTTATTGCGGTTGACCCAAAAATGGAGAGCAACATAAGTGCGAATATTAAGCTCGGAATCGCCATCAATACGTCGACCGAACGGCTCAGTAGATGATCCAGCCAGTTTTGGCTGATAGCAGCGGCTATGCCCAGACAGCCTCCAATTAGAAAAGCTAAAAAAGTAGTCGCGACGGCGATACCAATCGTATTTCGAGCGCCGTAGATTAATCTCGACAAAACATCTCTGCCCAGTTGGTCGGTGCCGAATAAGTAGTCACCGCCCCAAGGCGCATAAGCAACTTCAAAAATTTCAGCTTCACCGAAGGGCGCTAGAAGTGGTGCAAAAATACCTGTCAGCAAATATAAAGTGATGACAGTCATACCAAATATAGCGGTAGGAGGTGCTGATTTCAGTCCTCGCCAGATATTCTCTGACGCGGTTCTGCGGGATTTTAGTTGGCTTACTTCGTTAGCAGCCGAATAACCTTCATCTTTAGTACTCATTATTCAGCTCCTATCGTGGGTGCAGCAGACGTGGGTTAGTTGCTATCGATATAATGTCAGCAAGCAAATTAAGTAAAATATAAGTGGCGGCAAAAATGATGGCGCAACCTTGTACGACGGGTACATCACGCGAGGTGACTGCATCGACCATTAGCTGGCCTACGCCGGGATAAACAAAGACAACTTCGACAACAACCACGCCAACTACCAGATAAGCTAAGTTGAAAGCGATAACATTGACAATAGGTGCCCAGGCATTGGGTAATGCGTGCTTAATGATGATTTGAGATTTAGATATACCTTTAAGTTCGGCCATTTCAATGTAAGGGCTCGCCATCAAATTAATGATAGCGGCTCGTGTCATTCTCATCATGTGGGCAACAATAACTAGAGTGAGCGTAATGGCTGGTAGTGCGGACAAGTATAGTTGCTCAAAAAAGGTGGCGTCCTGAGATATATTGGCCAATGAAGGAAATACCTTGAAGAGCGATGCAAAGATCAGTATCAGAATGTAAGCAACAAAAAATTCTGGGAATGAAATAGTGGTCAATGTAATGCCATTAACCATGCGGTCATAAATAGAGTTACGGTAGAGCGCGGCGGTAATGCCAAGAAATAACGCCAGTGGCACTGCGATAATGGCCGCCATCGAAGCCAAAAATAACGTGTTCTCTAGTCTTGGCCCAATTAGCTCGGCCACCGAGCGGGATCGATCTCCACCCGTTGATGCTCCGCGACCCGAAAAAGAATTGCCCATATCTCCAGTCATGACACCACCTAACCACTCCAGGTAGCGCTCATGGAGGGGTAAGTCCAAACCGAGTTCTGCACGGAATGCGGCGACAGTCTCAGGCAAAGCTGCTTGCCCCAGTACTGCTTCTCCAAAATCGCCAGGTAAAAATTCGATCGAACTAAAAATAATCATCGAAACCACAATTAGTGTGGCGAACCCTAGCCCTAATCGTTGCAAGATAGTCTTTAAAACAGGATGCATATGAAATCTCCTCTGGTAGTAGGATTTATTACCCACCTTCGTTATATAGAACCCGCAGGATTCAATTGTGCTATTAAAGCCAATCGATTTCAGTTGAGTCAATTATGAAGCTTAAATAGAACTGAGTTCTTTTACTTTCATAGAAGTACTAATTCTCAAACTTAGTTTTTCTATAAGTTTTAACATAGTTATAGGTGTGGTGCCAATGTTGTTTGTTATTTTTACGACACATTTGTTTGTTTTTTGGACAAGATGACGGCTTCTCCTTTTATATAGTAAGTTCAAAAGTCATGATAACGCACAAGCTATGTAGATGGCTAGCTACTCGGTTTTGGAGTGTTTCTGATAATAGTGCTTTTTCGTGAGCCTTTGTTGGTACTCAGAGAAAAGCGCCTGAATTGTTTTAATAAGCGAAATCCATGTAACAAGGAATCAACAATTAGCGGGCTTAATGCGAGGCGGCAATGGCTAAAAGTGTATTTTTAGATTTTCGCTCAAAGTGCTCGTTCCATTTAGTGGGTGATGTAAGGAAGAGAGGGTAAGCTTATGTCTTTAATAAAGGGAGAGAAATTGTAAGATAAATGAGACTGCTGATACTTTCGGATTTAAAAAATAGATAGTCAATATTGTGCTAAATATATTTTTGCGAAAGTTTAGGTTTTCAAGGATAATATTCTTACTTTTTTTACCCCTTTTTAGTATGTGGAGATAATTTGTGAGTTTGGCACAAGACGAAACATTTTCGCCGCGCAACCTGACTGTTTTTGGTGCGCTACTGTTTACCGCTTTAATATTAGGTGAAGTGGTGTTTTCTCGGCATGGTAATGTCTCAGTCCCAGTTGGTGTTGGTACGGTTGGGGATATTGCAATGCGGTTAAAGCCTGTCGTAACAATTGATGACATTATGGCTGGAGTATCTGCGGACGCTGGTGATGACTCTGTTGTAAAAACAGCCAAGCAATTATATGCAGGTGCCTGTTTAGCTTGTCATGCATCAGGTGTTGCCGGTGCGCCAGTGGTCGGTGACAAAACGGCCTGGCAGTCTCGTCTTGGCGACGGTATTGCTGCGATTGTCAGTTCAGCCATTATGGGAATAGGGGCTATGCCGGCAAATGGTGGTTCGACCTACACCGAAGAACAGATTAATTCAGTGGTTGAGTATATGTTAGCTGAATCAGGCTTGTGATTTTTTGACAGCCGTGAATAGCTGAAAAATAATCCTAAAAAAGCGAAGCAAGTCTTCGCTTTTTTATGTTCAGGATAAATGGATGCGCAGTAGTGACGATGTTCAGAATGAACCATTTGCCAAGCTAGTCTAGACTAGATCAAATAAGGCAACTAACTGGTATTGAAATATGAGTCATCAGTGGAAAGGTAAGTATGGGTACTTTAAAGAAAACGGTGTTTAATCAGTTTAGTAAACTGAGTGATCGGCTTAATCTAGACTCAGGTGATGCCTGGCGAGTCCATGATCAAGCGCTTGGCATGAAGCAGGCTGGGGAAGATGTTGTTTTGCTTTCAATTGGCGACCCCGATTTCCGCACACCCGAACCGATTGTCGATAATGCGGTAAGCCACATGCGCGTTGGGCGCACGCATTACTCACCTGCTTTAGGTGAGCTAAACTTACGTCGTGCTGTTGCCGACTACGAGTCCCGAATATCGCCGCTCGCTTGTAGTGAAGACGAAGTCTCTATTTATCCAGGCGTTACTTCCGCCATTTTTAGTGTGATGAGTTGCCTGTTAAATGCAGGCGATGAGATTCTGATTGTTGACCCGCTCTACGTCGGTTATACCCCGATATTAGCGGCATTAGATCTAAAAGTGTCTGTCGTTTTAGCCTCTCCTGAGCATGATTTTGAGCCACAACTGGACGATTTTAAATCAGCTATCAGTGACGATACGCGGGTTGTGTTTATCAATACACCCGGCAACCCTACGGGTGCGATTATTCCGCGTGAAACACTACAGGCGCTTGCAAGTTATTGTTTTGATAAAGGTATCTGGCTGGTGTGCGACGAAGTCTATTCTATGTTCACCTATGAAAAACCACATATCTCTTTGCGTACCGCTGCCAAGCAGCTTGATAATGTTGTCGTCATCGATGGATTGTCTAAATCACACGCAATGAGTGGTTGGCGGGTAGGTTGGGTCGTGGCACCGATGGCATTGACTCAACATTTGGGTCGCTTTTCTGCCATGTCCATATTCGGTTGCCCTCAGTTTATTCAGGATGCCGCCGCTTTTGCTTTAAATAATGATGAATATTACGTGCGTGAAATGTGTGCCCAATACCAAAAGCGTAGAGACTTAGTTTGCGCGAGATTGGCGCAAATGCCAAGGGTGAAATACCTAAAGCCAGAGTCAGGCATGTTTATTATGGTTGATATTAGTGATGTCTATAAGGACGATAAAGAGTTCGCACAAAAACTGCTCGATACTGAAAAACTGTCAGTATTACCGGGCAGTGCTTTTGGCGAGGGTACTACTGGGCATGTTCGTCTCTCATTAGTTCAGCCAGAAAATATTCTGATCGAAGGTTGTAATCGGCTTGAACGGTTCTTGAATGCGAGCCTTGTGGGTAAGTAGCGAGAGCAATGATCGTCAAATTAATAAAAGTGAAACAAAGGGGTGCATGATGGCGACTTGCGGCGAAGTATTAGTCAAAATTCTACAAAACTATGGAATCGATACCATATTTGGCATTCCCGGTGTTCACACGGTTGAGCTTTATCGGGGGCTGGAAGAAGTCTCAATAAGTCACGTTACCCCCAGACACGAACAGGGCGCAGGGTTTATGGCCGATGGCTACGCGCGTTCTAGTGGCAAAGTTGCCGCTTGTTTTATTATTACCGGCCCAGGTATGACCAATATTGCGACAGCGATGGGTCAGGCGTTAGCCGACTCAATCCCTATGTTGGTCATTTCTTCGGTCAATCGTACGCATCAACTCGGGCTTGGCGAAGGACGCTTACACGAGATGCCAGCGCAGCGAAATCTGGTGAGTGGCGTATCTCGATTCAGCCATACTTTACTTCGAGCTGATGAGTTACCGATGTTGCTAGCGCGCGCTTTTGCTATTTTTAACAGCGAACGCCCCGGGCCAGTACATATCGAAATTCCAATTGATGTGATTCAATCTTCCGCCGATCATTTGGATATCACGCCATTCGTGCTGCCAAGTCCTCCAGGGCCTTCTCCAAAAGCAATCACCACTTGTGTCGACTGGCTAGAAAATGCCAAACAACCGTTAATCGCCATTGGGGGTGGTTCAGTCAAGGCTGCGAGCGAAATTAGAGCGCTCGCCGAAAAATTAGATGCGCCAGTCATTAATACAGTGAACGCGAAAGGTGTTTTGCCCTATAGCCACCCACTTGCTATTGGTGGTTCGAGCTCCTGCCCTGCAGTGAGAGACGCCTTGCAGTCAGCCGATGTTGTATTAGCGGTAGGCACCGAGTTTGGCGAGACCGACTACGACTACTTTTTTGAGGGAGGTGTCGAGATTAAAGGTAGGTTGATCCGTATCGATATCGATAGCAGCCAGCTTACGCGTAATATTAGGTCTGATTTAGCGATCTGCAGCGATGCAACTTTAGCACTGCAGGCATTGAACCAATCGCTAAAAGGATCAATTACCGATGGTAGCGGCGTTGCGCGAGCCACAAAAATCCGTAATGAATTACAGGCGACGCGAGAGTCTGGATATGAAAAATTCTTCGAAGCAATCCAGTCTGCTTTACCCGAAGTGATTATTGCGGGTGACTCGACTCAGCCCGTTTATTACGCCTGGTTGCATTACGAAACAGAAAAGGCACGGCGCTATTTTCATTCTGCATCGGGGTTTGGCACATTAGGATACGCTATTCCTGCTGCTATCGGTGCCAAGCTAGCAATGCCTGAGAGCCCTGTTATTGGTTTAATCGGTGATGGAGCAGCTCAATTCACGATTGGCGAAATGGCGGCAGCTGTCGAGGCAAAACTAGCGGTGATTTTTCTGGTATGGAATAACAATGGGTACGCTGAGATAAAACGATTTATGGCAGAAGGAAATATTCCTCAAATTGGGGTTGATATCTATACGCCTGATTTTATCGGACTAGGTAAAGCGTTTGGATGTCATGCTGTTGTTGCGAATGATCTAAAGCAATTGCAGCAAGAGTTAATCACAGCCGCGGAACGACAATTACCCACGGTGATTGAAGTGAAGCAGCATAATTTTGTCGACGTTTAGTGAAATCATATTTAACTGCAAGATGGTTAGCAAAATGACTCAGTGGATTGATTATTCATCGATTTAAACTGAGTTTTCACTCTTATGACGAGTAATATTGCCAATACCTAATTATATATTGAGATATATGTTCGTCTATATAGGCCTCTTGTCCTGTTGGCGATAAGAAATTGCCTCCAGCAAATGCATTTTTTGAATGTTTTTTTCACCGGCCATGTCAGCAATGGTGCGCGCTAGTTTGAGTAGTTTGTGATAGCTGCGTGCGGTGAGTTTAAGTTTGTCGATTGCGGTCATCAATATCTTCTCGGATGTTTCATCAAGTTGGCAAAAGTCATCAATTTGATGATTGGTTAATCGTGAATTTAAGCAGTTTTGGCGTTGCAATTGCTTTACTCGGGTTTGAGTGACGCGGGTTCTTACGACATCGCTTGCTTCTTGTTTTACTTGCTTTCGATTCAATAATTCGTGGCTTTGGAGTCGTGGTAATTCGATTTGAATATCGATCCGATCCATCAAGGGGGCGGACAGCTTATTACGATACCGACTGAGTTGCTCGGCGCTACAATCACAGCTCACAATAGAATCACAGCCTCTAGGGCAGGGGTTCATCGCCGCGACTAATTGAAACTGTGCGGGGAACTCAGCTTGACGTGCCGCGCGAGAAATATGAATTTTGCCAGTCTCAAGGGGTTCACGTAACACCTCTATCGATTTACGGTCAAACTCAGTCAGCTCATCGAGAAATAAAACACCATTATGAGCGAGTGAAATTTCGCCTGGCTTTGGATTACTGCCACCCCCGACCAATGCAACACCCGAAACCGTGTGATGTGGAGACTGAAACGGCCGCTGCAACCAATTGTCGGCATTCACCGGCTTGTGACTAATCGATCGGATGCTGGCACTACTCATCGCTTCGGCCTCTGACATTAACGGTAAAATTGTGTTTAGTCGCTGCGCTAACATACTTTTTCCGGTTCCAGGTGGACCCATCATAATCATGTGGTGCGCTCCGCTAGCCGCAATTTCGAGCGCTCGCCTAGCTTGATATTGACCGTATACTTCGTCAAGATCATACTCAAAATGAGGCGTGTATCTAGCGTCAAGTGCTTCGAGTTGAGGTAATGGGTGACCACCATTAAGGCTGGCGCATATTTGTGCTAGGGATTGGCTCGTGAAAATTGTTAGTCCTTCAATCAGCGATGCTTCAGGTTCATTCTGATGCGGAATGATGACTTTTTTGTGCTGCTGCTTGCTCGATATTAATGCGGGTAAAAGCCCCGCTATCGGACGGCATTCACCGCTTAGCGCGAGTTCGCCGTAGCAATCAAATTGATCTAAGGTAGATGCGTTTATTTGGCTCGAGGCGGCTAAAATTCCCAGCGCAATGGCCAGATCATAACGACCACCTTCCTTCGGCAAATCAGCAGGAGCCAGGTTAACGGTGATGCGCCTTGCTGGAAATTCGAATCCCGAATTGATAATCGCTGATCGAACTCGGTCGCGGGCCTCGCGAACGGCTGCCTCGGGCAAACCGACCATGGTGAAGGCGGGCAATCCGTTCGAGATATGAACCTCGACATTCACCTCTGGGGCGTTAATACCTTCTTGTGCGCGAGTCGACAGTTGTGTGAGAGACATGGATTCCGTTCCTCGTCGGGGTGTGTTTTACGGGTTAGCCAATGTTTTTTCCAATTGGTCAAGTTTTTGCTCCAGAGCTTCGAGCTTGGCGCGGGTCCGTTGCAATACACGCGATTGAATATCGAATTCTTCACGGCTGACAAAATCGAGTTGAGCTAGCTGTTGCTGCAGTAAGGCTTTTATCTGAGCTTCAAAATCAGATTTGGCTTGTTGCAGTCCTGAAGGT
>CAWVZP010000041.1:0-16739 GCA_963934675.1 uncultured Gammaproteobacteria bacterium
GTGATTTAGTGGAATTGCAAGATAACTCACTTGGATATCAAACGCCTCAAAGGTAACAATTATAATTTGCGCGACTTATGTGGGCCTTAGTTGTTGTCAAATTTTAACAAGCAAAATAGGGTGCTAATTAAGCCACTAAAGCTTATACTGTCTAGAATATGCTTTAATAAGAATACCGGTTATATTCCTTATATTATGAATTGGTTGCCTAATTGCATGGTGCTACTGATTAGCAGAATTCTCTGACTCTTATTTTTAACGTAACCAAATATTAATTAAACTGGATATACCGTGTGGCAAAAAAATAAAAGATGTTAAGCCTATACCGTTATTTCCAAAGTCAGAGAATATAGCGGAGATATCAATTCGGGATTACCCTGAGCTTTGTGATTTTTTAACATCAGGACCTGAGTGGCGTTACCAGACCTGGTCATGGGGACAAGAATTTCTAGCTTTTATAGGTAGAAATAAATCTACCAATACTTATGTACGGTTCAGATCTGAAGTTGAAAAATTTCTACTGTGGAGCTTTATTAAAAGAAAACAATCTATAGTGACCTTCAAGAAAAGTGAAATTCTTGAGTATATGGAATTCTGTAATAAACCAGATGTGGACTGGATCTGTTTTACGAGTTTCGAAAAATTTATCGTCAAAGCCGGTACACTTAAAGTTAATCCATTGTGGGCACCTTTCAAAATGTCAGGTCCAGTGCAGCCATCTAGAGACAAAAAAATACTCAAAGGATATCGGCCTACTGTTGGGACGCTTAACGCCACGTTTACCGCAATGATTTCATTCTATACACATCTAAACGACGAGGAATATTATTACGGCAATCCAGCTAAAGTCGCGAAAAAAGACTGCAGACTTTTAATTCAAGACGATACGATAAAAGATGATCGGAGACTGTCAGATTTTCAATGGGATATACTGCTTGAAACATCAATCAAAATGGCCGATTCAAATCCGATATTTGAACGAAACTTATTTCTTATCGTGAGTTTAAAGACATTCTTTATAAGGATCTCCGAGTTTGCAGAAAAAAAGGATTGGATACCAGAAATGGGTCATTTCACAGAGGATTCAAACGGCAATTGGTGGGTAAAAGTACTGGGGAAAGGAGGTAAAAAGCGATCTATTACAGTCCCGCCTGACTATCTACCTTACCTGAGAAGATACCGAATAAGCCGAGGTTTGTCTCTCCTCCCCTTAATTGGAGAAAAAGAACCCATGATCAAAAAAATTAGAGGTCGTGGTGGTCTAGCCACTAGACATCTATCAAAGATAGTTACTGACACCTTTAACGCTGTTAGGGTAGAACTTGAAATACAGAAAAAACCAGAAGAAGCCATTAAATTTCAAGCGTTTAGCGCTCACTGGTTACGCCATACAGGTGCCAGTTTAGAAGTCGAGCGAGGCAGACCATTAAAGGACTTATCGGAAGACCTTGGGCATTCAACAATGGCAACTACTGACAGAATATATGTCCATTCCGATGTACTAAAAAGAGCGAAAAGTGGAGCTGGACGGAAGGTTGGCAAACAAGATTAAATGTTATTCAGGTTATTGCTTATCAGATGGAGTTGGATTTTATTTGCACTCAACATCCGATGATTCCGTTGAAACTTTTAAGCAAACTGTCATTGATAGATTCACAGAGGTGGCTACTGGTTCTTGGAACTTGTTCACTTCAATTGAAAGATTAAAAACGTAAGCGAATCCTCCATATTTGGTAAGTCTAATTTGACGATTTTGAACCTATTAATGTGATTTTCATTATGCGTATAATGGTTATTATGTAAAGTTTAATACATAATTCTCTAATATTCATATTAGGTAATATTTTGGTATTGGTAATTTGGTGTTCGTACTTTTAATGACCAACGGTTAAAACTCACACGTTTCGTTGGTTAAGTCGGTTCTGCCGACGAGCCTCTCCCGTTCGGTGCTGCCTCTTATTAGCATTTATAAGCTCTTCCAATTAATCCGTACAATCGATACTTAATTAATGATACTTAATTAATGATACTTAACCAAAACGGTGTTTAGGCTCAATGGGCGCTTTGTTTTGGAATATTCAATATTGTCTGTTGGGGAAACTCAGTGTTGTACGCCTAAAGTGTTAAATCTAGTCGCATCTTTTAGATTGTTATTGCAATGAGCCATTTTTAAAATTTCCTTATGCTGAGTAAGTTTTGGGCTCTTTTAATATATTCCATTTCACCTACCTACTTCATCAAGGTGGCTTCCGTTCTCATCTCGACGGGACTGGTTCTAATATTTAATTTATCTAGTCTAATTTATACGCTGCGTAGGCCGTTTTGAACGCGACCTCCTGAAATGCCTTTAAGCCAGTCTCAGAAAATTTAACCAGTATAGGATTTTCCGACAGTGCCGATTTTATTTGGGTTGGCGTTAGTAATATCACATCCAAATCTGCAATCAGTTGAATGGCAGATTCGAGTTTAAAACTGATGGCGCCACCAGCAAATTTACCCTTGGGCATACGCTCTCTTATCACAACTTTATCAACGCTATAATCACGCATTAGTTTTTCAAACTCAAACTGAAATTGGCGCAGGTCTTCGGTCGTATGCCCTTTTATTAGCGTCAGTTTTCGCACCCGACAGTCAGGTAAATTAAACTCACCCCTGCCCTGTTCAAGCAAACAAATAACTGCATCGTTGCTGGACAAATCTATACCGCAAATTTTCATACTAATTCTCTGATCAAAGTCTTTAATTGAGTTTCTCAGATTCAGCTTTGAATTGACATCTAAAACAAAAAATATGATGGCGCTTCATTAGGTCAAGAATTCAAAAGCACAAAATATGAAATAACAATATTGACTGGGGCAACGCTAATAGTGTGAGTTTTTTATGGTTTGTTTTTGCTCCTTAACTCACAATGAGGTAGCAATTGCAGAAAAAAGAGCATTTTAATAAATACTGGGGTTGAATTAGCTATCCTCAGAAAACCCATCGGTGCTATTTTAATAGGTATACTGTCCCCAGGAGTTTATCGATGACAATATTGAGAAAATTCAATTTAAGCATTCTCCATCACACGAAAGCACTGTCTTCAGCATCACTTAATTACTACGGAATCCGAAGCTTTATGAGACTAGTTATTATATTTTTGTTCGCTGGATGCCTGCTGTCCACCAATTTATGGGCTGATCATGAGCCTGATCATCGCTATAACGTTCAAGGCTATGTGCTTGATGCTGACCAGCGTGGTACCAGCAACTTAGCTGTTCAAGTATTTTCCGAGGGGGAATCGCTCGGTTCCACCAAGACCAACACAGATGGTTACTACTCGTTAATTTTGCACCTGCATGATGAAGACTATAACCGTACTCTAAAGCTTCGAGCAGGACCGCATAAAGCTGACTTAAAGATCACTTTTGATGTCAATGATGCTTTTTCAGCGCGTATTCACAAGGCTAATTTCATTAATGGTCAGTATGTCGAGGGTGCGATTGGGCGCTTTCGAATTCCATCCTGGAGTTATCCACTTGTGGGACTATTGTTAATTATTGTGGCCGCAGTTTTCCTTGAAAAACGTCGTAAAAAGAAAATTAGGCTGGCGAAGTACGGTTCATCAGATAAACGCTCCCCATCAAAACATAAGCCCAAGAAAGGACGACGTAAGAATCATTAACCTGAAATATTCTGGTCGAGCGCAGTTCGTAACGGGAGTTCAGTCATGCTTTTCTGATCTACTATGTTAATCTTTTGTTCTAATTTGCAACCCATTTTCACGGGTCGATTATAAGGGGTTGCGATCATTACTCCGTTGGACAATACGGTATTAAACCTTAGGCTAAAATACCATCGCCTAAGCTAGCAGCTTACCCATAACTTCTAAAATATAGATAAAATAATATGCTATCAAAATTTTTTAAACCTGCTTGGCAAAACCCCTCGGTTAAAAAACGTCTGAAAGCTGTCTCAGACCTGCATAGTGATAATGTTGAACATCAGCCAATATTATTTCAGTTGGCGTCCGACGATGACGATAGCACCATTCGTATTGCAGCGATGCAGCGATTAACTGACGCAGTTGTGCTGCATGAGTTATCAATAAAAAGTCCGGATTGTACGGTCGGTGTGGAAGCCGAGAATAGGTTAAATGAATTAATGACGACTAGTCAGATGATCGATGAACCGCAATATCGTAATTTGCTGTCCTGTTATCCAGAATTGCATTTGCGTATTGCCATTCACGCTGATTTTAGTTCGATACGAGCACTGGCTATCAAAGATTTACTTAGCGCACAATTAATCGAAGTCCTTGGCCAAACCCGTCATACAGAATGCCGACAGGTAATTGCTGATAAGCTATCGGATATCGAGAACCTTGAGTACGCTCGTAAGATTATGCGCGGTAAAGATAAGAATGCCGAACGTATAATCAAAGCTAAAATAGATGCCATCAGGTCTCACGAACGAAAACTGGCAGAGAATAAAGCCCAGGTAGTTAAATTGCTTGAAGAGATCGAATATCTCGCCGCTCATGACACGCTGCCAGAGTTTCAAGCACGTTGTCGGACTCATCGAAAGCAGTGGGATAACCTTGGATTTGAAATAGAGGATGCTGACCAGCAACGTTATCAGCTGGCTTGCGAGCTTGTCGAATCTTACTATCAGCAGCAGCAGGCCGTTGAGCAAGCCCTCAAATCTCAAACCTTGTTAGTTAATGAGCTTGACGCTTTGTTACAAATCACAGCCAAACGAGATATCGCCACTTTTGTAGAATCACAACCAGAAATACAAGAAAAGCTGAAGCAGTTAGGCCTAAACTGGCAGGCTTTGTCTGAGGTCATCAAAGCTGATCCGTCGTTAGTGACACAATACGATAAACTATTAAGTGCAATTCAATCGGCTACGCAGTTCGTGACCGGCGCAGCTGAATTGCTACTGATTGCCCGCGAGGATGACGGCAAGCAGTCCGAATCTATTTTAAAACTAACTGCAGCACTGAAAAAACTCAAGTGGCCAGATGATTTGGCAGAACTTCAGGCTGCGACAGAAGTACAACAGCAGTTGTCAGATTGGCGTAACGAACACAAAGCGACTGCAGATGCGAACCGTGAAAAACTGGCTGGACTGCAAAAGAACATCAGTTCAATCTTTCGCTTTTCACGCGCCGGAAACCTGGCTAGAGCGAAACAGGTCGCACAAAAAGTGCAAAAAGCACTCGGTAAGTTTGATGGAAAAGACCTTGTCGCCTTGCAAGAGCGTTTCGACGAAGCCAGTAAAACGCTTGGCGATATGGGGGACTGGAAAAACTTCGCGACTGAACCGAAATACATTGAATTGTGTGACGCAATGGAGCTTTTATCCACCGCCAGCAAACACGCTGATAAGCGATCCAGTGAAATGAAAGCGCTCCAACAACAATGGAAATCGCTAGGCCACTCCGATATATCCGACCAGTATTGGCCTCGTTTTAAACTCGCAGCCGATCAGGTCTACCAGATCTGTGCTGATTTTTTCGAACAGCGCCACTTAGTTCGTAAAGAAAATCTCAATCAAAGAATGCAATGCCTTGTAGACATGCGCGAACTGATGGAAAGTACCAATTGGGATAACAGCCCCGACTATAAAGCGGTTCAGGTCAGCGTACATGACATTAATAGCAAATTTTCCAGCATCAAAAATATCGAACGCAATGCAGGAGAGAAACAATGGAAGCAATATTCGACACTGAAAGCAGCGGTAATGGCAAAGCTCGATGCGGTATACGACTACAATATTGCGCTAAAAAAACAATTAATAGTTCAGGCTGAAACGCTGACTGAGGCTGCGGCTATAGTAGAAAATCTGACCAGCCTTAAATCACTTCAAAACCGATGGAAACAGATTGGTGTCACCCGTCGTGGTGAAGACCAGAAAGCCTGGAAGACATTCAAAAAACAAAGTGATATTGTTTACGATAATGTGCAGGCTCTGCGTCAAACCCAAAGAGATGAAACCGATCAGCAACTCGATGCTTACCGAAATATCATTAAAGCAATTGGGCAACTAGCAAAATCAGCCAATGATTTGGTCGAAGCGGATCATCAGTTTTCAGAGTTAAAAGCCAGCTATCGTGAGCTACCAGAATTACCCCAGAAACTCCCCGAAAAGTTACTGGAAGGCATTCAGCGCGACTATCGAAATGCCTGTGATCAGTTAGATAATTGCCGTTCGCGAATCATTAAAAGCAGACAAAACCAACAGCTCGATGGGCTGAGACAAAAAGCAAGTCTTTGCACCCAGCTGGAAGCATTAGCTGCAACAGCCACGGAACAGCAGTTGCTAGAAATCTCCGAACAATGGGATTCAATAGAATTGCATAACTCTGGATTATTGCAGCGTATAGAGGCACGTCGAGATAGTGCCAGTACTGACATGGATAGAGATGCGATCACCGCAGAACGACGCATGCTCTGTATTCAACTTGAGATTTTAACTAATATCGAAAGTCCACCCGAAGACCGAACGTTACGCCTGCAATATCAACTGCAACAAATGAATCAATCAGGATTAAGTCAATCAGCCATAGACGACGGTAAACAACTCATAGTTGATATGGAACTCAACTGGCTGTGCATGCCGGGTGCGAAAGCCGAACAGCAAGTAGTGCTGGATGAACGATTTCAGCGCGTATTAAAGAAAAAATAACCCAGAGCATCATCCGAGTCATAGAAAAATTTTGGGCAGCAATTCTCTTTCTAACAGCTAACCTAGCCCGTAGGGCGGAAAACTTAGCGCCTTGCGCTAACAGTAACAACCGGTATCCGGTTGTTACTGTAATTTAGCGTTAGACTAGTTTTTTGCTTTAGTTTGGGCATGCGGGGGAAGATGCTGCGATTTTCACCCTAGTTTGTTAACCCCTAATTTATTCAATTAGGGCTTAATTTCAATTTCTAAAAACCGATATGATTCAGCTGAACAATTTAGCGTCATACATGATGGATTTACCCATATTAGCAGCCCTCAGAAAACAAAAACTTCATAACACTGCACTACTCTCTTAAACCCGTTTGAACTGAGCCAATATCATGTAAAATGTCGTTTTTTTAACGTTAACCAACGACTATGACTATGCTTTTAAGCCAATTAAGCGCCATTTCTCCAATCGATGGACGTTACGCTAAAAAAACCGAAATGCTAAGGCCGATATTTAGTGAATACGGACTCATTTATCATCGGGTGTTGGTAGAAGTGCGTTGGATACAAACCCTGGCTCGTCATGCTGAAATACTTGAAGTACCCAATTTTTCTAATGATGCGAACGCTTTACTTGAATCTATTATTAACGACTTTAATGAGCAAGATGCACAACGCATTAAGGATATTGAAAAAATCACCAATCACGATGTAAAGGCGGTTGAGTATTTTTTGAAAGAAAAGATTACTGATTCTGTCGAATTGGCCCGTATTTCAGAATTTTTCCATTTTGCCTGCACCTCTGAAGATATTAATAACCTGTCACATGCACTCATGCTAAAAGCAGGCAGGGATACCATTTTAATCCCCAAGCTAAATAAGTTGAGCGACACGCTATCTGAACTGGCTAGGCAAAATGCAAATGTATCGATGATGAGCCGCACCCATGGACAACCGGCCTCACCAACCACATTAGGCAAGGAGATGGCTAACGTGGTTTATCGTTTGCAGCGACAGCTATCGCAAATTAACAAGGTGCCTATGTTAGGCAAGATCAATGGTGCGGTTGGTAACTACAACGCACATTTAAGCGCCTATCCTGATATCGATTGGCCAAAGCTGGCGCAAACATTCGTCGAGTCGTTAGGCCTCGACTGGAATCCCTACACGACTCAAATTGAACCCCACGATTACATTGCCGAATTGTTCGATTCGATGGCTCGATGTAATACTATTTTGATCGATCTTAGTCGTGATATTTGGAGTTATATTTCAATCGGATATTTCAAACAACGAACGATTGCGGGCGAAGTGGGTTCATCGACGATGCCGCATAAAGTCAATCCGATCGATTTTGAAAATGCCGAAGGTAATTTAGGCATTGCGAATGCGATATTAAATCACCTTGGTCAAAAACTTCCTATCTCACGATGGCAGCGTGACTTAACTGACTCGACAGTTTTGCGTAACTTAGGCACGGGGTTTGGTCACGTCATGATCGCACTGGATTCGCTACAAAAAGGTCTTTCTAAATTGGAAGTAAATCACGCGGTGATAAGCGATGACCTCGATCGCAATTGGGAAGTTTTAGCTGAACCGATTCAAACGGTAATGCGTCGTTACGGTATTGAGCAACCCTACGAAAAGCTAAAAGAGCTTACTAGAGGTCAACGTATCAATGCCGATATCATTCGTGAATTTGTCGGCAAACTCGACCTGCCAGAGCATGCTAAACAACAGTTAATCGACATGACGCCAGCTTCTTATATTGGCAATGCGGTTAAGCAAGCTAGCGATATTTAACAGGTATTTAACTTAATATGTACCAATTACAAAATCTCGATGTCGATACCTTTTTGAATGAGTATTGGCAAAAGAAGCCGTGCGTCATTCGCCAAGCCTTCCAAAACTTCGAATCCCCAATCAGCCCAGAAGAACTAGCAGGCCTGGCCTGTGAAAAGGAAGTGCACAGTAGACTCGTGTTAGAGAAAGGTGGCACAAAGCCCTGGCAGCTAAAGTATGGCCCGTTTGAAGAAGCTGATTTCCTGTCGCTACCGGAGACGCATTATTCACTACTGGTCTCAGAATGTGAGAAATGGGTACCAGAATTCGCTGACTTAATAGATCAATTTAAATTTATTCCAAGCTGGCGTATCGATGACTTAATGGTCAGTTATGCGCCGCCTGGCGGATCGGTTGGGCCGCATAGCGATGAATATGATGTTTTCCTTTTACAAGCTGAGGGCCATCGGCACTGGCAATATAGCGAGAAACGCGTCGACAAGCCTGACCTAATTGCTGATACCGATCTAGCCATTATGCAAACATTCGAGTTTGATCACGAGGCCACGTTGGCTCCGGGCGATATGTTATATCTGCCACCAGGTGTGGCTCATTTTGGCGCTGCAATTGACAGATGCTTAACCTGTTCGATTGGATTTAGGGCGCCTACAGCGACCGAAGTACTCGAATCAGTTGCGCTTGAGATTGATCGTGCGAATCTTGGGTCAAAACGATATTCTGATCCACAGTTAGAAACCAATCGTCACCCCAGTGAAATTACACCGTTTGAAATGGGTCAGTTTAAAGCAATGATAATCAACCTACTCGATCAACCCGACGATATATGGCAAGCAGCGGTAGGCAAGTTATTGTCAGACGGTGTGATGGGTGAGACGGATGAATTTGAAGTGCCCACCGAATTCGATGCGCTGAGTCAATATCATTGGGTGAAAAACGTCGATAGCAAAATGCTCTATCATCTTGCGAGCGACCGTTTGCGATTTTACTGCAACGGCGAAATGCATGAACTCGATGCAAATCCGACCGTTATTAAGGTTATTCAACAGCTTTGTTCGCAACGCGACCTACCCCCTGCCCTATTAGACGTCTGTGCGACTGACCCTGAGTTAGAGCAGTTAATCTTGAACCTGGCAATGACTAACGCCATTTTGCCAGAAGACGAATAGTGGGTTCTCTAATAGTAAAAGGTTTAGTGGTAGAAGCCGCTGACTGGAATCAGGACAAAGCGGATCTAATCAAGCTTCGAGGCATTGTATTTGTAGAAGAGCAGAATGTACCTGTCACGCTGGAAATCGATGGAATGGATCCTGACTGTAGGCATGTCAAAGCGGTTATGAATAATCAAACGATTGGTACGGCGCGCCTGCTGCCCAATGGCTATATTGGTCGTATGTGTGTATTGAAAGAGTATCGTAGTCAAGGTGTTGGCAAAAAAATGCTCGAGTGTTTAATTCAGCAGGCATTTTATGATCAAACAACCAGTGCACCAATAGACGAAGTGACTTTAAACTCACAATCATCGGCAATCGCTTTTTACCAGGCAAATGGATTTGTAATCTGTTCTGAAGAATTTATTGAGGCCAATATAGTTCACCAGAAAATGGTTTTAAAAAGATCTGATTACGAAAATAAGGATTAAAATTTACTGATATTTAACAAGTGTTTATGGTTGAATCCTCTAGTAAACTATTAACTGGTAACTGGTAACTGGTAAAGTCGATTGTAATCAAGCCCGCAGATCACATTTTTGAGAATTGGAAATCTAAATCGAAACTACTTTAATCTGGAAGTTAATTATAGACATTAATAAAAGTTCTTAATTGATAGTCGTATTGATATTTGGGCGGTCAGCCAAAATGACCAAACACCCTCTGTATAAGCCTTTAATTCGAAACTACTTAGCAATGACTATTTCAAAATTAATAAGATAATATTCCAGTGCACAATTTTATTCCATTATTACTACCGCAAGCGTTTGTTTCAGCCCTTGACGCATATGATCAGTTAAATGATTGGTCATAGCGTTAAGATCATCTCCTGTTGCACATGCTACGTAAAGATCGTGCGCGTCACGCATAGGGCCAGTTCGATTATGTGCTTTTTGATGCAATGTAAAATAAAACTGTAGGTTGGGCTTAATTTGCTGCCAAGCTTTTTGTAACAAAACATGGTCTGATAATTCATAACACCAGGAGTGCAAGTAAAGCTCAAGTTCTATAGCTGTTTCGGGGTCACCACCTCTTGCAATTACAGTCTTTAGGGCATCATGTCTTGAATAGATTTCTTCTTTGGCTTCCAGACTACGATTGTCCCAGCATTGGCGAAATGCAAATTGCTCCAGTGTGGTTCGGAGCGAATAGAGTTCTTCCAGATCGCGCTGAGTTACTTTACGTACAAACAAGCCTTTATAGGGCACACTCACCACCAGACCACTATCGACCAGCTCGCATATCGCTTCGCGAAGTGGTGCTCGGCTGACGCCAAGTTGCTTTGCCAACTTAACTTCAGTTAAACGTTCACCTGGTGCTACACTGCCATTGACTATGAGTGTTCTTAAGTGGCGCACAATTTGACCACGCCTGGTTTCGTTTACAATTGGTTCAAGCTTTGCCAGGCTCAATGACGCTCTCCGGTGGTTGCTTCGATCAAATCTTTATAAAGTGCTCTAATTCTTTTTGTTATCGGTCCTGCGCCTCCGTCACCGATTGACTTTCTGTCGATTTCCGCAACGGGTGTTTGCGCACCAAAAGTACCCGTTAGGAATGCTTCATCCGCTGAGTATGCCTCATATAATGAATAGTTCTTTTCGAATATGGGAATGTTGTTATTCTTGCATAAATCTATCACTTTTCGTCGGGTTACACCGTTCATGCAATAGTCACCAGTACTGGTCCAAATTTCTCCACTGCGCACGATAAAAAAATTACAAGCATTAGTTGTGTTAACAAAGCCCAGCGGGTCTAGCATTAATGCTTCATCAGCACCGGCTGCTTCTGCTTGTAGACAAGCGATTACACAATTCAGTTTAGAGTGTGAATTGAACTTAGCATCCTGTGAATGGGGTAAGCCGCGGACCTGAGGAACGCTGGCAAGTCGAATACCATTCGTTTGCAAAAATTCAGCTGGTTTAGAGTGTTCCATAATGATGACTATAGTCGGTCCTGAACGTGATAAGTCAGGATGTTGGAACGGTCTCGATTTCACTCCACGGGTAACCATGAGTCGACAATGAACGTCTGTGAACATATTATTCGCTTCTGCAGTTTTTTGTAGCGCTTCGGCGATATCTGCTTTACTCATACCAATATCGAGGGAAACAGCTTTGCAGCTATTGAACAGCCGATCCATATGTTCTTCAAAGAATGACCAAGTACCATTGTAGAGACGCAAGCCTTCCCACATGCCATCACCCAACATGAAACCAGAGTCATAAACTGATACTTTCGCCTGCTCACGGGGGACAATATCACCATTAACAAATATCTTGATATTTCTGTTGCGAATATCTTCATTTGCATCGTGAGTAGAATGTGAGTCGATATTTTCGTTGTCGTGATTTTTGTTCATTTGATTAAAATTTTTAGTCCAGATTGGGTTCGGGAAGACGGAACGAGCCATGTCCGCGTAGGAAATTTTTGGTGGCTTCCATTTTTGGGTTGATCAATACGGCCTCAGGAACGCCCTGTTCGAGAATTTTTCCTTCGGAAAGAAACAGCACTCTATCAGCAACAGTATAGGCAAAACCAAGCTCATGCGTAACAATCAGCATGGTCATACCTTCATCGGCTAACTCTTTCATGGTCTCGAGCACCTCGCCAACCAACTCTGGATCGAGCGCTGATGTTGCCTCATCGAACAACATAATCTCTGGCTCCATCGCAAGTGCTCGAGCAATCGCCACGCGCTGCTGCTGACCTCCAGATAATTGTGACGGAAAAGCGTCAGCCTTCCAGCCCAGACCAACCTTTTTTAGATACTTATCAGCACGGCGAGCGCACTCCGAAGCATCACATTTGAGTACTGTGCGCGGCCCTTCCATGACATTATTTCTGACGTTCATATGGGGAAATAGATTGAAGTGCTGGAATACCATGCCGACGCGTGCACGCAAGGCGGTCAATTCTTTTTCTGTATAAGAAATGTTACCGTTAATGTCCGATCCGACGAGTTCTCCTTGCAGTTCGATGCGTCCTGCAGTCGGTGTTTCCATGAAGTTAACGCAGCGTAATAGTGTTGACTTGCCTGACCCGGAAGCACCAAGAATAACGATCGTATCACCTTTGTTAACAGTGACATCGATACCATTCAAGACAACGAGGTCGCCAAAAGACTTTTTTAAATTATCAATTTTCAGTACTTTAGTCACAGTGGCGTTATCCTCGCGAATTGTCTTTTAACTCGAAACGATGCACTAATAATGTTAGCGGGAAAATCAAACAAAAGAAGATCAGCGCTACGCTAGTGTACATTTCGATAGGATTAAACTCTGTAGTCGAAATAGTCTTAGCTTGATGCATCAGCTCTCCATAAGCGATAACAGAAGCCAATGACGTCATTTTAACCAATTCGACAGCTCGATTCATAAACGCTGGCAACATACGGCGGATAGCTTGCGGTAAAATGATCCTGCCCATCTGTTGGGTGTAGGTCATACCCAGTGCTTTGGCTGCTTCCCATTGCCCTTTGTGAATCGACTGGATACCAGCGCGATATATTTCCGATGAAAACGCGATTGTGTTCAGGGTCAACCCGAGCGCTGCAGCAGTAAATGCATTGATATCAAAGGGCGATATAATCGGAAAGGCAAAAAAGAACCACATAATTTGAACCAATACCGGTGTATTGCGAAATACTTCTACAAATACGGTGGCTGGCCAGTTGAAAATCCGTTTACTTGAATAACGCGCTGCGCCGACAAACAAACCAAAAAACAATCCTATAAACAAGCAAGTCGCTGCCAAGATAACAGTGTTCTTAAGGCCCGTTAGCAACAACGGCCAATAGGAGACAACTGCTGAGAAATCCCAAACATAGTCCATATGCAATTAACCTTTTGTTAACTCGCCAGTTCGGCCAAGATAGTGCTCAATCCGCTGAACAACCAATGAACAGATAAAGATGACAATAAAATACATCCCCGCAGCCACGGTAAATACCTCCAGTGTTCGGTAGGTAGATTGTGCAATGTTATTGGCTTGATAGAGTAGGTCTGCATAGGAGATAGTGCTCACCAATGTTGTGGTTTTCATCAGCTCGATTGCACGCTCTAAAAAAGCCGGAATCATTCGTGTGATTGCCTGTGGCAGGATAACCCGTCTGAGCGTGGCATTGCGATCCATGCCGATAGCCTTAGCAGCTTCCCACTGGCCGTTATCGATTGAGACAATGCCTCCGCGAAACACTTCTGCAAAAAATGCCGAAGATTGCAGTGAGAAGGTCAAGACCGAGGCTTCAAATGGATCGATCTCGACACCAAATAAAATCGGTACTGCAAAGAAAAACCAGAATAATTGGGCAATCGGTGGCGTTGAACGTAAAAACTCGATCAGAACACTGACAGGTATGCGAACTAATGGTTTGCCATAAAGCCGAAGCAGTGCCAGAAACAGACCCAGTGGAACGCCAAAAAATAGTGCCAGGCCGGTAACTTTCAGCGTGTTAAGAAGGCCAAGTAGAAGTAAGTCGAAGTCGTTAAATACGACACTAAAATCCCATTCATAGCCCACGTTAGTATTGTATACACTTCATAAAATATAGCCGGCCAAGTTTGTCCCTAGCCGGCATGGTCTATATTTACCAGTTTTCGCGTTGAATGGCAGGAACAGCAGAAGGGTCGACACCAAATGACGTTAGGAATTCTTCGTACCAGACTTGAGTTTGACCTGTGGCGTAGTAGTACGAGATTGATGTATTGACCCAATCACGAAATCTCTTGTCATCTTCACGCCGCACACCAGCTGATGAAGCTGATTGACGAACAGGTGATGGCAATATAATTTGACCTCGACCGATTTTCTTGCGCATAGCTATCAGTGGTGGATGAAACAACGACACAGCATTGACTCGGCGTGATTGAAATGCAGCAACTGATTCACCATTGGACGGAAAGCGCAAAATTGTAGCCTTGTCGAGGTGTGAAGAAACATAACGGTCCATCGTGGTACCCTGAGTGACAGCAATCTTCATACTTTCCTTGTTCATGTCTGACCACGTAGTAATACTCAAATCATCATCAGCTAGCACAGCTAGAGCGTAATAGAGTAAAGGCTGAGTTGGAAAGTCAATGGCTAATGCTCGCTTTGGTGTTGCATCCAATACAAACATAATGTCAATTTTATTTGCCTGTAAAGCGGCAACTGCACTTCCCCAGGTAACTTCCACTGGTTCAAATTCAACACCCAGCTCTTTCGCCATCGCTTTACCAATGGAAGAACCTAAGCCCGTCCACTCGTTTCCGGCAAGATCTTTAAAAAACCAAGGTGGTGCCTGAGTGACACCAATGCGAAGAGACCCTCTATCTTTTATTAAGTCCCAAGTAGATGTTTCATCTGATTTCACCACCGTAGTGACGAGCAATAGTGACGAGAGTGCGATAAATAAAACCGCTGCTTTTGATTTCAATAGTTTGATCATGAATCCTCCAATTATTTTAAGTACTGATCGATGATTGTCGATTGTCGACAATATGTCAATATTTACTTACACAACTATGAAGGCTTCAGATTCAGTCTTGATTCATCTTCTTGACGCTGGGTACGGGAACTCTTCAAAAGTAGCCAGTTCGCAAAGTCCCTCATGGGTATATATTTTATGAATTGGGGTTATAAACCCGACTGTTGCGTCACGTACGACAATAGAATTTTTATCGTTAACAGAATCCATCAGGTAAATTAAATCTAATAGAGATAAATAAACACATCTTAACGAGACCGAGTCTAGTAAATTAACTACAGTCTAATGCCCGTCAACTTGGTTTAACTTTTTTCGCACGTGGTTTTTTTGGAAAAGCCTTTTTAGCAAACGCCTGAATTTCAGTCATTGAATTGCTTCGCTTCATTGGCGGTAGGCTGTCCAACATTTTCTCTCCGTACGACTTACTGTTTAAGCGATTGTCACAAAGAGCGACTATACCTTTATCTTCAATATCTCGAATCAGTCGCCCCACACCCTGGCGCAAATGGATTGTGGTTTCTGGAATTTGAACGTTCATAAAAGCATTGCCGCCATCCTGATTGGCGAGTTGCAGTCGTTTTTTATAGACCGGATCTTGAGGCGACTTGAAGGGTAGTTTATCGATTATAACGCAGCGTAGTTGATCACCTTTAACGTCGACGCCCTCCCAGAAGCTACTGGTACCGAGCAAAACTGGGCTTTTCGCTTTCATGTATTGCTGTAACAGTTCGCTACGTTGATAGTCACCCTGCACAAAAAGTTTGTTTTTAATTTTTGAGCGTAAATAAGATGCGGTCCAGGTCAGCATGCGATAGCTGGTAAACAAGATGAAACAATAACCATTCGTTGCTTCAATCAGATCACAGCATAATTCGCCAAATTGTTTGGCATAGTCTCTATCTGACGGGTCAGGTAAATGCTCCGGCAGGTATAACATGGCTTGTTTTGGATAGTTGAATGGGCTCTCGAATAAACTGGTGCTGATATCTGCTAGTCCTAACCTGTCTGCATAGTATTTGAACGATTGTTGTGAGCTAAGAGTTGCAGAAGTAAAAAAGACCGACTCGTTGAGGGATTCATCGAGTTGTTTTCGAAACAGGTCAGACACATCTAATGGCGACACCATTAAGCGAAAGCTGCGCTCACTCCATTCATACCAGCTGACATTGTAATCATCAAGACTGAGAAATTGTTTAAAAACTAAATCGATCGATTCGAGTCGTTTTGAACAACTGGAGAGTTCTTTACCACGGCCAGTTAGCGGGTCGAGTAATTGTTTGAGTGTCTTTAACTCTGCTTGCACAGTCTTCACGGCCTTTTGCATTGATGGTGCATTTTGAATACGCATCCATTCTGCTTTTTCTGGAAACTGACACATCGCCAATCTGAAATCGGCCAAGGCAATGCTCAAGGCTTCGCAGGCTGGTTTCAGTAGATTTGAATCTGCAGCTTCTGCTAGTTCGGCTTCAATAATATCCTTACACATCATCTCAATTTGACGCATCGTAAGCTGATTGCCATAAAATAGACTAGCAATATCAGGCAGTTGGTGAGCCTCATCAAAAATAACTACCTGAGTTTCGGGCAGAATTTCACCGAAACCA
>CAWVZP010000042.1:0-16667 GCA_963934675.1 uncultured Gammaproteobacteria bacterium
TAGCAAAATTGATATTTTTTTGCTCAAAAAACTTCACTGCTACCCGGTTAACTGCTAAATAAAGCCTGAAACCGCCATTGACTTATTTAAAGTGAAGTAACTTTTTTGACCGAAACGGGGAAAAGGGCGGTGCAATGAATTGGACTGACGACCACGTCAAAATAATGCGAAGAGCCTATTTCAGATACTGTTTAGAGCGACTGATAATTTAAGCATTCGAGGCTTTCCGGCTTGAATGGCAACTATCTGTGAGCCAACATCACAACGCTTTTAGCAACCTACAGCCAATATGCTCAGCACGAATGGAGGCAGCGCCACAGCAATCGTCACAAACCCTGATGTGCGGAAAGCATTGAGAAATCGAATCATGTTCATTAGCTAGGACAGTAGGTTCTTTCTTTCAGATGGCCTGGTTTATGGATCAATGTGATCCAGGGGCTGGAAAGCCTTGTGGGAGGGTTAAGTAAGGCTTTATCCACCGATTTGAGTTTGTCCTAAAATGCTTGTGGTGCCTCGGATTTAGGCTGCGAGCTTAAATCGATATACCGGCCGCATAACCTGACGACCAGGCCCATTGGAAATTGAAACCGCCGAGGTGACCGGTAACGTCGACGACTTCACCGATAAAATAGAGTTGGTCTACCTTATTACTCATCATCGTCTTGGACGATAATTGGTTAGTGTCTAGGCCGCCGAGTGTGACTTCGGCAGTGCGGTAACCTTCGGTTCCGGCTGGCTTTAGTTGCCAGCCGTTCAAGTTGTTTGCAATGGTGTTTAACAAAAGATCGTTCATTTGTGCGATTGGCATTTCTGCTTTATCAATCCACCAGAGTCGCTCCAGTTCTAATACCAGTTTTCTGGGCAATTGTTGGGAGAGGATGTTACGCAGTAATAGTTTAGGTTGATTCTTTTTTTCATCTTGCAGGTACTGAAGCGCAT
Source organism: uncultured Gammaproteobacteria bacterium (assembly GCA_963934675.1). Taxonomy (GTDB): domain Bacteria; phylum Pseudomonadota; class Gammaproteobacteria. The sequence goes on from CAWVZP010000042.1 coordinate 940, forward strand.
CGAGTGTTGGAAGGGTATCGACACTAATAGATTTACCTTCGTGCCAATAACTTGATATTTGTAAGATAGCTGGGCCGCTCAGGCCGCGATGTGAGAACAGGATGTTTTCGTTAAAGGTTTGATTCTCGACGGTAACGCTTGCGGGCACTGAACTGCCGGATAATTTCTCGGATAACTGTTTGAATCCATCTGTAAAGGTAAATGGCACCAAACCGGCCCGTAACGGAAATACTAGATGATCAAATTGTTTAGCAAGTTGATAACCAAAATCGGATCCACCCAGTGATGGGATTGACAGGCCACCAGTCGCTACTACCAGTGAATTACAAGTTAACGAAACGGATTGTTTATCGATTGAGCCGGTTAGTTTGAAATGAGATGGGTTTTCCACCGCGGTAATGTTGGCCAGTGTTTTAATAGTGACATTGGCGGCCTCGCATTCATTCAGTAAGGCGTTCAGAATGTCTTTTGACGAGTTGTCGCAAAACAATTGTCCGAGGGTTTTTTCGTGATAGGCAATCTGGTGACGATTGACCAGGTTGATAAAATCCCACTGAGTGTATCGACTGATCGCTGATTTACAGAAGTGTGGGTTGCTAGAGAGGAAGTTGTCTGGCTGAGTATGGAGGTTGGTGAAGTTGCAGCGGCCACCGCCCGACATTAGAATTTTTTTGCCAACCTTGTTCGATTTTTCTAACACCAGTACGCGCTTGCCTCGCATACCTGCGGTAAGCGCGCACATTAATCCTGCAGCTCCTGCGCCTAATATGATGACATCCCAAACTTGTTTCAATTTCAACTACTCACAATAATAATCTATAACCTAATTTTATCGTTTGTATTAACAGAATGCTCATATCATTCAAGCTAGGGTTGCAATTAAACTATTGATTCAGCCTAATCGCTAATCCTTAACGCTCTGGTTTATTGCCAGACAATAGATACTCATTCAATAATCCGGTGTTGCGAATTCATATCGCCAGCACAAGTTTGACTATCGTTACTTAAAAACCTCAATAGTAAGCAACTAAACTTTCAGCAAAACGGGTATTCCCATTATTTGTGGGGTGATGAGAGGGCCAAGACTTGTTTTAGAAATTTCACTGTGTATGATTCCAACATTCAAGATAAAGGCTTTCAAAGCGCTGCCTTGGCACTAGACACTTGTTTGAATTTTTAAAACAGGTATTTATTATCACATCGCTTTATAGGCGCTAAACTATGTCTGATCAGAAATCATCGAACCAAAAAACACCGAATCATAAGCCCCTTCATCAAAAAAACGTAGGCCAATCCACACTCAGTATCTGGGGTGGAGAGCAAGAGCATGAACTTTATGAACGCGCAACTCAGGTGCCTGTGGTACACAGTGTTTCCTACACTTATAAAGACATTGATACCTGGCAGAATGTTGCTTTGGAAAAAGAAGCAGGTCATATCTATTCGCGTAACACTAATCCTACTGTTAGAGCGTTTGAAGATAAAGTTAAAGAGCTAGAAGGTGCAGAAGCAGCCACTAGTTTTTCATCTGGAATGGCCGCTATCAGTAATGTATTGGGTACTTTTTTAAAGCCGGGCGATCGAGTTGTCTCGATCAAAGACAGTTACGGTGGAACCAATAAAATATTTAACGACTTTCTGCCACCGCTGAATATCGACGTAACGCTTTGTAATACCGTTGACTATGCCGCAATCGAAGCTGAGATCGGCAAAGGCTGCACAATTCTCTATCTTGAGACGCCGACTAATCCAACCATTAAAATCATGGACATTAAACGTCTGGCTGCCGTTGCAAAAAAGTTTGGTGCGCTGGTGGTGGTTGATAATACCTTTGCAACGCCGATCAATCAGAATCCATTGGCACTAGGCGCGGATATTGTTTTGCATTCGGCCTCAAAATATCTTGGTGGACACGCTGATGCGCTCGGTGGTGTTATTTGTGGTAGCAAAGCACTGGTAAAGCAGGTTTATCATTATCGTGAAATTAATGGTGCAACACTTTCCCCGATGGATGCTTACAGTTTTATTCGCGGTATGAAAACTTTAAAGCTACGCGTCGAAAGACAAAACGATAATGCGATGACAATGGCCCGCTGGCTCGAGAAACATCCGATGATCGAGCAGGTCAACTATCCTGGCCTTGAATCGCATGCCAATCACGACGTTGCTAAAACTCAAATGCGCGGATACGGCGGCATGTTGAGTTTTTCGGTCAAAGGTGGGCTTGATGCCATTAAGATATTTTTACCCAAACTTAACTATGCCCACATGGCGGCAAACCTGGGTTGCGTCGAAACCGTCGTTGGCCCACCAGTGACCACCAGTCATGTTGAATGTAGTGCTGAGGAACGTGCCGCTGCAGGGATTCCTGAGGGTTTAGTGAGGTATTCGGCCGGAATAGAAGATATCGACGATCTGATTGCAGATATGGAGCAGGCGCTCGCTTATCTGAGCTAAAGCACCTTAGATTACTAACCTTAAAAACGTCACTCAATATCGATTAAGAAACATTGGAACAGCCCACTTTGCTTGCAACAAAAGTGGGCTGAATTAATATTGTTTGGCAGTTTATACGACAGACCCTTCCGCTTGCTTCTATTAGCGCTGATTAATCAATACTTTTAACTGAGTTCACCCAGGACTGAAGCCTGAAGTTAATAATATTGTTGCTTGGCTTATAGTCAAAAAGCTAATATTCATTTTTTATATAACAATTTAGGATTATACAGATGGCTGGTCGCGTTCTATCTGTTGTGTCGTTAATTTTTCTGTTGGCAGGCTGTGACGGCAAGCGTCTTTATAATTATGCCGAACAGATTGATCGTTATGATCAGCTTGCTTATATTATTGATCACGGTATGCACACCGCGGTGGTGGTTGACGCAATGTCACTGTCAGCCAGGTTAGGGCTAACTGACACCTTATTTGGTCAGTATAAATTTATCGAAATTGGTCGTGGCGATGCGGGGTTTTATCAGGTTGAAGAAGAGACTCTCGCAGTTACTCTGAAGGCGCTATTTTTGCCGACGCCTGCGGTGTTGCATCTGAGTGCCTATAACAATCTGCCGGCAAAAAAATTTCCTTTGAGCAACACAATTGAGATAAAGCTGTCTCAATCTGCAATGAAAAAGTTACTCGATGCAATTGTTAGCGATTTCAGTTTAGATCAAGGTCGAGCGATTGAATTGGCGCCTGGACGAGATAAAGATAGTCGATTTTTCCAGTCTAAAGGTAATTATCATTTATTCTACACCTGTAATAATTGGACCGCTGATGTGATTGAACAGGCGGATTATCCGATCAATCATCGCTGGAGTTTTTTTTCTGATTCAGTTATGGATCAACTGGACGATGTGCAATATTATTTGAAACCTGTGCCGCAACGACAGAAAAGTGACAAGTTAGTTGATCGATAGCCACTCATTGCTAAAAATAAGTTAGAAAAAACGATGGCAGGAAGTCTGATACTCGGTCTTTGTAGTTAAGTGAATTTAGGTTCGTTAGGTCACTGATAAATTACCTTTTATTTACTCTATTTCTATTATACGTTTTAAAACCTTTAGGATGATTTGATTATGGCTTTGTTGATTGATATTAAGCAGTCTGACTGGATGACTGATGAGCATCTGCGTGATGTTTTATTGCCAATGTATCCATCGGGTGACATACGCTGTGGTCAATCACCAGGCAATCTCGAAGAAATCGAAATGCTGGTGGTCAGCACCTATATCGAGGGAGAGGCTTTGCGTTATCCTAATTTAAAGCTAATCCAGAAAGCTGGTGCTGGTGTCGAATCGATCATCGCTGATTCGACGATACCGGAGTCAGTTCAAGTTACCCGACTGCGATCTGATGTCCCAGCGACTGAAATGGCCGAGTATTGTTTGGCGGCAGTATTTCAGGAACAGCGTCATTTTCGGCAGTATCGTGACAATCAGGCGGCATTTAGCTGGCAACCAACGGAACCGAAAGAGCCGAGTAAAACGACGGTGGCCATTTTAGGTCTGGGGTTAATCGGCTGTATTATCGCTAATCGTTTTTTGGACAATCGATTTAAAGTCACCGGTTGGAGTCGTAGCCTTAAACAATTGGTGGGTGTTCGTTGCTACTCCGGAATGGATCAACTACCAGAAATTTTGGCAGAGGCTGATTATGTGATTTCGATATTACCGTCGACGCCAGAAACCATCGGTTTATTCGCTCAACAGCGTTTTATTGAGATGAAACAAAGTGCTGTTCTTATTAATGTCGGAAGAGGAGATTTGGTTAACGAGGCTGACCTAGTGCAAGCACTGGATAACGCTGAATTATCTCATGCCATTCTGGATGTAATGCAAGTTGAACCATTGCCAAATTCTAGTCCGATGTGGCAACACCCCTGCATCACAATAACGCCTCATGTTTCTGGCTGGCATTTAGGTGACTCCATTTGTGATATAGCTGAGAATTTTCGACAACTCGAAAAAGAGCAACCATTGTTGCACCTGGTTGATCGGCAGTTGGGCTATTAAATTGATAACTATCAATTAAGTAAGTAAAGTGCGCTTAATTCGATTATAAAAGTGCAATTAATTTATTGAGGGGAAACAGATGGTAGGTGAAGACGAAATGAGCGTGCAGCGATTACTGCAGCAATTCGAGCACGACATTACAGGTGTGAACCAAAAGTATATCAGTGACGTGGCGGGTGATATTGGAAGTGAGGAGTTGCTGCAAATCGGATCCAAAATTGCGAGCTGTCGCGCACAATATATAAAGCTGGCTATAGAGATGAGTCGCGCTGACGATAGTTATATTTCTGATGCTATGGTCGATCAGATGCGTTGTCAGCGGCTGCGTTATGATGAACTAATGCTCAGTTTCGCCGCATTACGTCATGCGCTTGAGCGGGGTTATATCGTTGTTAAATAGAGTTGAAAGCCAATAGTTAAATAATGCTGCGACCAATCTAAAGACCTGCCGCAGCATTTATGTTCAGAGTAATTGTTACTGATCGAACTGAGATAACCAACCGACAAGTGCCTTATGATATCGGGTGATACCCTTGTAATCTATTAATTCAGGATGTAACGTTTCCATTACTCGGTGCATGCGTTGAGCCCATGCTGGGTTAGTGCACAAATCTTCCATACTGATTAAATAAGCGCGGACACCGAACAACATGCCATTACTGCGGGGTAAACGGAATAAGGTCTGTACCTCGACTCGTAAATGAACTTTCTCTCCAGCATTCTCGGGTGTTACTGATGCACGTTCATGTCCCCATTCGTGATAAACCTCAGGTGCCGTATCCATTCTTGGGTTTATTGTCAGGGTCCAGTTTAATCGTCGAACGGGTTGACCTAACCGAATCATCAACAAATATTTCAGCGCTCGTTCAAATACGCCCATGCCATGTGCGAGTGGCACAGGGCCGTGCCATTCCATAAATGACATACCAAGGTCGAACTGAACGCTCCAGTCAGCTGAGGAGGTAACCATTGCAGCGTCAGCATAGAGATCTTCGTCACGTTGATCCATTAATACAAAGTCACCCTGCGCCTGACGGGTTATATATTCAGCCGGATCTTGCGGTAGGGTCGACTTGTCGCCAAATACAAAGCTCTTCTTAATGCCTAACGGACGGTTTTCCCACAACCAATTGTCATTGTCTTTAGTGAGAGAGAAATGCTCGGGATAATCCTTTGCTAATGATTCCATGATTAGCTCGAGTAAATCCCACTGATGTAAGTCCATATGTGGCAATGTAGCAAAACGCTTGGGGTCCTTCTCTAATACGATACGGCGTTCTTCTACTTCTGAAAGGTAATGTTCGTCTATATCGAAGGTTTTTTCAAAAACCGAACTAGGTTCGCCGCCATTATGGTGTTCCATGTTGACGCTGTACATATACTTATCTTCAGGATAAGGAAATGGGAAGCGCTTTACTGCCTTTTCACTATTACGGTAAGTAAAGTCATCACGAAAAGTTTCCAGTGATGGCTTAAATGCTAGCTTTGTCATTTATCTTTCCTCATGCGGAAACCAGAGTTAAATGTCGAGTGTCAGATGATCACCCTGAGCGCGGGATATGCACGGCATTATACACTTCCCTGAGGCTTTCTCGGCATCGGTCAAATAATAATCACGATGGTCAATTTCACCATTGATGACTTCAGTTTTACAAAAACCACAGGCACCACCACGACAGGAATAGGGTATTTCGACATTCGCCTGTTCGAGTGCTTCGAGTAGACTTTCGCGAGCGCGCACATTTATTTCGCAATGTGACTTAGCTAGAGTAACGGTAAACGGATTACCAGGATCTGGCGCTTTAAACTCTTCACTATGAATAGAAGTGGTTGGCCAGCCGAGATCATCGGCTATACGTAATACATCACCTACCATTTGATGAGGGCCGCAGACGTAAACATGGGTGCCGAGTGGCTGGCTGTTTAAAATCGTATTGAAATTAGCAATAACATCATCGGCCTGGACATAAAGCTTAACTTGCTCTGGATATTTCTTCTTCAATTCTTTTGCAAAAGCGCCGTGTTCAAAATCACGAATTGAATAATGCAGCTCAAAGTTAGAGCTCATTAAATCCATCTCGTCAATATAGGCCATGAATGGCGTTATTCCGACGCCGCCAGCGAGCATCAAGTGTTTTTTCGCTGGCTTGTAAACGGGGAACAGGTTGAATGGATTACCAATTTCTAGCTCTGTTCCTACTTCAACATTATTATGCATGAACAGTGATCCACCGCGACCATTGGACTCAAGGCGAACCGCAATTTGATACTCCATGAAATTATTTGAAGAACCGACAAGCGAATAGGGATTCTTATAGCTTTCACTACCATCGTGCATGCCTATTACAGCATGGCTACCCGCTGAAAAAGGGCCAAACGGTTTGCCGTCGACACGCTCGAAACTAAAGTTTTTTATTAGCGGTGTAATTTGATCCGCACGAGTCACTCGCGCGGTGTGTGAAAAATCGGTGCTCATCGGTATAACTCCTGACGCTCTGGGATCTCGCCATGAACTTCTGCATCGACTCGAAAGCCAAGATAAGCGCCCATTTCGCGAGAAAAATGATCGCAATTTACCAGTGGCAAGCCGCAACCATCACATTCGTGTATATCTGTTGTAACACCGTCGCTGGTAGCTTCACAATGTGGGCAATAGACGCGCCGGGCCTTGGAGCCAATGAGTTGCATGTTGTATTCACTCTTATGCATACCCGCAGCTCTGGCGACACCTGCCACTTTCCATAAAAATGTTTCCGAGCCACAAATATACAGCCGCAAACCCATATGGCTATTAGCTAATATTTGGGGTAGTTTGGCAAGTAGCGTATCTTGATTTTCGAACTGACTGATTTTATTACAACGATTAGGTGAGAAGTATGAATGTGCATAATCTTTCTCAACATTTGAACCCGCGTACATAAAATGGTTAGTCAGCGATTGAATTGAATCTGAACTATTGAGTAGGTTAATAAGTCCGATTAAACCCTCACCTTCTCCTATCATCAGGCTCCAACGGGATTTTGGGTCATATTGTAGAGGGCTATATACCGGCTTGCTTTTGATACCTGGAGCTTCTTCAGTCATCGGCTGCTATTCCTCAATAAAGGGTTCACGACAAAGATAATAACACGCAACATAGCCAATCTGGATCAGCTATGTTGCGTTTTGATCATAATTAAATTTTAAATTCTAGGAGTTGAGTAAAAGTTAATCGCGTGACGCTTTCTTTTCTGGATCATAAAAAGAAAGGCTATGAATAACCGCCGTTGTGTTAACGGTGCCACGAACTTCCAGCTGAGTACCTACGGCTTCATTACCAGGTGTTACATGACCCAACGCAATTGATCCATGCATACGATGTGAGAAAACAGGACTGTTAACGGTGCCGACTTTTTCATCATCGATATATAAGTCGCCGTCTTCGAGTATTTCGTTATGATCGAATACTAAACCAACCAGCTCTACTTTATTTTTACCTTCCAGAGCAAACGCAGCGTCACGACCACGGAAATCACCTTTTTTACGCGATACAGCCCAGCTCATGTTCACTTCCCATGGTGAAATTTCTTCGTGCATATCGTATGGGTAAAATAGCAGTGCGGCTTCAACACGAATCTTGTCGAGGCAATCGAAAGAGCAAGGAATAACACCGACGCTGGCCCCCACTTCAAGTGTTTTGTCCCAGATAGCCGGCATGTTGTCGCGCGAAGAATAGACTTCATAACCGCGCTCGCCAGAATAGCCAGTCCGTGAAATCATCACGTCAAAACCAAATAGGGTAGTGTGAGTGATGTGGAAATATTTTAATGAAGCCAAGTCAAATGGTGTGTGTTGATCAAGTACGTCAAGAGATTTTGGACCCTGAAGTGCAACACTTTGAATGGTATCATCAAGTTCAACCGTAACGTCCTTGCCTTTTGCCGAATCTTCCAGCATGTCCATGCAATTACCGGTGCCATGAACAACGAAATATTCGTTGTTGCCCATATTTGAAACGATAGCATCGTCGGTAATAGTGCCCTGTTCGGTTAGAATTAAACCATAAACGGATTGACCAACTTCTATTTTAGTCATGTCGCGAGTAACTAAGTGATCAACGACAGCCAGAGCATCAGGGCCACGAACCCATACTTTTTTGAGTCCAACTACGTCGAACAAACCTGCCCTTTCACGAATTGCATCATGCTCGTCACAAGCATCTGCGGTATAGCTCCAAGGTGTCCCGACACCATTCCAATCTTCAAGGTTTGATCCTAACGCTCGATGGCGCGATGCTAGCGTTGATTCTGGTCTAGTGCTCATTATATTCCTCTTTAATTAAGCGGTTAATTTATTAATAATAAAATTTTTAGTTATATACGATCTAACTTACCAGCTAATCAGGGATAAAATTATTAAATTAACGACTATTTAATGGCAATATGATTATTTTCAAATGTTGGTTGGAATTTGCGACTGCACTCGGGGCCGTAGAAGAGAGGTATCGAGGTTTGATTAGTTGAGGGATATAGACTGGATAGAGAAGGTCATGCTGGCCTTAATGTTTTTAAAATCAAGCTGATTAGTTTGCTGATGGCCCAGTTAAACAGCGAGCTAGTTAGGCACCATAACCCCTTTGCACTTATAATCATTGAAAGTGAAAGGGTTTTAATGGCGCCCAACTGTTTGCAAATAAATCGTGTTTGTTAAATCGTCGTTTTTTTGGGCCTACCTTTGGGTAGGGGGCTTGCTCTTCGATTAGTAATTTGCTCTATTTTCTTAATAAACTTTGCATTGCCTAGTGCCCATCCCTTATTAGTGGCATCACTAATGGTAGTGAGTTGTTTTTCTGTCAGTTGTGCTTTAAACAGTTCCCGGTAGGCTTGGCTGCGCTCCTTATCAGTTTTACCGAGTTGCTTATAGACTCGGTGTTCAGTTATACCCTCATCAGCCTTGCCAAGTGCGTTATGTGCGTAGCTGCTCCATTTATAAGCTTTAGGGTTTTTGGTTAGCCCAGAACGAACAGGACTAGTTTCGATAAAACGGCTACAACTCAATAGGTATTCAGAGGGGTCAATTACGGTCGCCCTGTAGCGGCCTTCCCACAGCGTGCCATGAGAGTCGTAGTTGTCGTTAAAGTGTTGAACGTAGTTGCGGCCTAAGGATTGCAATGTTTTTGATATGCTCTTGTCCTCTTTCGGGCTAGCCAGTAGATTGACTTGATTTGGCAAGAGTACATAAGCGTGGATATTTAGATCATTGTTATACGCTGCGGCGTAAAGACAATCTAGGTAGTATTGATAATCGATATCATCGAAGAAAATATCTTGTTGATCTAAACCGCGCTGAATGATGTGCTGCGGCTGATTTTTGATATAGTAACGAGGTAAGCGGGCCATAATTTAAGCCATATGTGATTGTTGACGATTAAGATTGTAGCAGGTATTGGATGTGACCCCCATAAAAACAGCTCTTATTATAGGTAATTGGCACAAAAAAATTCATTTTTTCCAGTAACCTCATCTACACCAGTTGGCGCTTAATTGTTTTTTGCCAATAACGTCGATTCACCTGCCGATTTGATTCGTAAGCTGTTACCGTCGCTTCGATGTAAAAGTTGTCTGCATCACAGCTAAAGCTACTGTCTGACTCCGTGCGTATAGACCAGTCACCACGATTCATCCAACACACGAAGTGACTAGTGGCTGAGTAACTTTGAGGGTCGTCCAGTGCAATAGACCAAGAGGATTGGTCACGATGTCGGGTACACAAACCATGGTTGGGTATCTCATTTTCACCCGTATCTTCTATAATGTAATAATGAGTCTTACCGTTTTGAATATCGCGTTCTATCCAGCGTTTAGTCTCAGCTGGTCGATGGTTTTTGTATTCGGGTAATGGGTTGGGGTTTTCTGGCTCATCGACTTCAATGCTGTCGTTGCCGGACCGAACAGGGAATACAACTGAAGAATCGTAACCGAGTTTTATTTGGGTAGTGTTCAATTCGCTTGGTGGTAATACCATTGGCCAATAATGATTTGATATTGCGACCCGTACTCTATGGCCAGGCAGAAACCGATAGCCACATTCGTCGAGATCAATATCGACGGTCTCAAATTGCCCAGGCACCATTGGTTTTGGATTTTCATTGCCGTGGCGGTGCGCTAAATTAAGTACGCCCCAGGTAACCCGATTGACAACACCATCAGCATGAATGTCATTGATGCGAACAATAATATTGCCTAACGTTTTGTCGATGGAAACTCTTAGTCGCAGCTTTATTCTACCCAGAATTTCAACTGCTTGATTTAATGGTTCAGTATCAAACACCAGTGAGCCAGCATCGTCAATTCGTTGGTCACTGGGTAATTCGCCTTCGGGTTTGAGTGTGAATATCTCACCACTAGCGGTTCCACAATCGAGCGGAGAACGCAGAGAAGCTTTTTGTATGTCACTCGGGATATCGATTGGAATATCCAGTAGCTGTTGAAAAGGGCCAAGGAAAAATTGTTTTTTGGTAATATCATTTGACGGTATTTTTATCTGTGCGACCCATCGGCCCTGTTCGGTTTCACGACGAAGTGAAGGCCTCACATTCTCTGAGATATAAGCTCGGTAAGCGGGTAATTCGCCTGCTTTATTATCGATTCCCTTGAGCCAGCAGTCCCACCACCGTATCGCTTCACCAATAAAATCCATGCGTGGTTTTGGCCATGCGAAATGAGGATATTTATGTATCCAGGGGCCATTGATCGCTTTTGTTACTGCACTGAAATTGGCTGCAGCAGTGGGTGGTGCATTGACATAGCCATCACACCAGCCCGAAATGATTAGGGTAGGTGTTTCGATAGCAGCGTAATTTTCACTCACCGAACCATGTTTCCAGTAGTCATCTTTGTGTTGATGCTCTAGCCAAGTTTCGAGAGGGAAGGGTTGAGTATTGAGTCTGTGTAGCCAAGTTTCTTTCCAGCCATCGCCAACTAGGGCTGGATCAGGTGGTCTTGATGCATAGCACAGCATGGTGCTTGACCAGGAAAAATTGGAATACAGTAAGCAGCCGCCTTTGTAGTGAATGTCATCGTTGTAGCGGTCAACTGTCGAACCAATAGAAATGATTGCCTTTAGGGCGGGTGGTCTCAAAGCAGCCACTTGTAGACTGTTGAAACCACCCCAGGAAATCCCCATCATGCCGAGGTTACCGGAACACCAAGGCTGTTTTGATATCCAGTTGATTACGTCGCAAGCGTCGGTTAGTTCGCGAGGTGAGTATTCGTCATCGTAGTCGCCATCCGATTCACCTGTGCCGGACAGGTCGACGCGCACACCTGCATAGCCTGCTTCGGCAAATGATGGGTAGGTGCTTTCATCACGAGGGGCGGTGCCATCGCGTTTTCGATAGGGTAAATATTCGAGGATTGCGGGTACTGGGTTTTTTGACGCCTCTTTTGGCAACCAAATGCGAGCCGCCAAGCGCCGTCCATCGGGCAGTGGTATCCATTCATTTTCGATGATGGTTATGGCAGAATTATTCATGTGCTATTCAACTCACTCGACTTGCTCAATTGCACATGGTTTTACCTTGCGAGGGAGGAGGATGCAAGCGATAGACATGAATTCGCCCATGGTGAAGACGAAGTAATAAGCGCTCGCCCGTGGTATTTGGCAAGCGCTGATTAGTCTTAGATTGTTGGCCCTGCTTTTAGCAGAGACTTTCCATGTTCTGTATCGGTATATTGTTCAAAATTCTGGACAAACAGGTTAGCCAGATGATCGGCTTTTGTTTGCCATAATTCAGGGTCGGAATAGGTGTTGACTGGATTAAGAATGGCCGAATCTACCCCAGGTAAAGCAGCCGGTATTGACAGGTTAAAAACCGGTAGAGATTGACTGTCACTTTGATCAATTGAGCCGTCCAGAATCGCATCGATTATAGCGCGAGTGGCTTTAATTGAGATACGTTTGCCGCTGCCATCCCAGCCGGTATTAACCAAATAGGCTTTGCAATTGAATTGGCTCATCTTTTGGTTTAGGACATCGGCATAGCGCGTTGGATGAAGGCTTAAGAATGCCTTACCAAAACAAGCGGAGAAAGTGGGGGTCGGTTCTGTAATGCCACGTTCTGTGCCCGCTAGTTTAGCGGTGAAGCCTGACAGAAAGTAATACTGTGCTTGCTCAGGTGTTAAAGTGGATACGGGTGGTAATACTCCAAAGGCATCGGCTGTGAGGAATATTACTCTGGAAGCGTGTCCTGCGCGTGAGGCTGGTTTGACGATATTATCGATGTGATAAATGGGGTAGGACACTCGGGTATTTTCAGTCTTTGAAGCATTGCCGTAATCGATCACACCGGCTTCGTTAACGCAGACATTTTCAAGCAGGGCATCGCGCCTAATGGCGCGGTGAATATCGGGTTCGTCCTCGCTATTCAAATTGATGACTTTAGCGTAACAGCCACCTTCAAAGTTAAATATGCCGTTATCATCCCAGCCATGTTCATCATCGCCAATGAGTTGACGTTTAGGATCGGTTGATAAGGTGGTCTTTCCGGTGCCTGACAAGCCAAAGAAAATAGCAACGTCGCCATCTTTGCCCACATTGGCCGAACAGTGCATAGACGGCATGCCTTTTAATGGCAGCAGATAGTTCATTATCGAGAACATACCTTTCTTCATTTCACCACCATACCAGGTGCCACCAATCACTTGCATGCGCTCGGTTAAATTAAAGGCGACGAAATTTTCCGAATTCAGTCCTTGAGACTGCCAGTCGGGGTTATTTGTCTTTGAACCGTTTAAAACCACAAAATCAGGCTCATAGTTAACTAGCTGATCTGCACTGGGTCGAATAAACATGTTGGTGACGAAATGTGCCTGCCATGCCACTTCGGTAATGAATCGAACTTTAAGCTGGCTTTCTGGGTTGGCACCACAAAAAGTATCGACAACAAACAGGCGCTTTTCAGATAATTGATCGACGACTAATTTTTTAAGAGAGCCCCAAACTTCACCACCAATAGGGTGATTGTCATTTTCGCCCTGATCAGACCACCAAACGGTGTCGCGTGTTGTGTCATCTCGGACCAGATATTTATCTTTTGGCGACCGACCAGTGAAAACGCCGGTGTCGACCGCGATGGCACCCGATTCAGTAATGTGGCCTGCTTCATAGCCGCTCAACCCTGGTGCCGTTTCTTCAGTATAAAGAGTCTCAAACGATGGGTTGTGTAAGACGTCTAGCGTTGTTCGAATGCCATACTGATGAAGGTTTAAAGTGTCTGCATCGGCTGTTGTACTGTCAGCGTTTGTTTGATTCATAAGACCTGATTGTTAAAAAGTTGAATGAGTTGAGCGAGCTATAAAATAAATCGAAGTTGAATAATTATAAATGATAATGAGATAACCCTACAAATTTAGAGATTATAAACATATAACAATAATTTACCGACAATATCGTCATTTGATCAATATCAACGGGTGCATCCTATCAAAATTAAAACCCTGTAACTGATTTCATTGCGGCAGATCATCAATGATAAGACAATGGATTAAGGGGCAGCACTAGCCCAGTAAATCGGGTAGTCCTCTAATATCATCGAGTACAACGTCTGCAATTTTTTCCAGTTCATGGCGAGTGCTGGTACCGGTGAGCACACCGATGCAGAGACCGACGTTAGCACTTCTGCCCATTTCTATATCATGGTTATTGTCGCCGACTACAATAACATCTCGTGGGTTTAAAGACTGCGACTGACAAAAAGCCAATACCATGCCGGCTTCAGGTTTAGTACCGTAGCCACTGTCATAGCCAGCGAGAAAGTCGAAGTCTTTTATTACGTCGAATGTATCTAGCGTGTTGAGTATGCCCTGATAGCTGTCGGCGGTGGCGACACCAAGTCTTAAGCCTGATCGCTTTAACTGTTGCAGTACCTGCTTTAAGTCGGGTACGGCGGTGGTGTTAATTCGCCCTTGCTCAGCGAATATGTGGTGCAGTCGTTTGGATAATGTCTCGCATTCATTATCACTGCCGCTACTATCGATATCAGTCAATTGTTTTGACCAAGCCTCGGCAATTTCATCATTGTTGCCAGCGGCGAGTAGCGATCCGCCGGTAAATGTTTGAGTGCTGGTGTCGTAGCCATGGTGAGAGAGCAATTCGGTTGCTAATGCCTGGTCGCCCCTGGCGAGTTCAATTGCAGCGAAATGGTAGGTGGGTGACCAGGTGGCGTGAAAGTCGATGAGCGTGCCATCTTTATCAAAAACAATGCCTTTGTATTTCATGATTAAGTGACCTGACTAAATGAGTTTACTTGATAAGTGATGCGAAAAGATTAAGCGTTTATTAGGCAGTTTTGGCGCAATCAGAGTCTGATGACTGTGACTTAAGCACGCTCAGTGTACTGTAAAGGCTGTCGAGATCGCTGTAAGCCCCTTGTAGATGTCGAGTGCCAGCATTAGAGAAGGCGGTGCGAGCGTGCATTACGCGCGTATTGTCGAACAGCATGAGCTCACCTGGCTCAAGCTTAAAGGTGATCTGTAATTCTTTACGCTCGAGTATTTCTGCATAGTGGCGGTAGGCCGCATAAAACGCCGTTACTTTACTCGGTGGCAGCTTCAATGTTGCGATTGAGCGATTGTTATAGCGTACCTTAACAATCTCTTTTTTATCATTGACTTCCAGCATTGGCACGCGGGCTTGAAGGTCAGTGTCTGCATCTTGAAAGCGATAGTTAATCCATTGCTGACTCAGCGTGACAAAATGCTGGGGGTTCTCTTCGCGCAATAGTCTGGCTGCCATAAAGCCATCTTGCAATATTGACTCACCGCCAGCGGTTGAGCTTTGCAGGCAATGCAGTAACTGAATGCCAGGAACAGGGTCACGGTAAGGGTTGTCGAGATGACAGCCTAGCCCTAGGTTGGTAAAGGCTAGATTATTCGCATTGACTGTTGTGCGTACTTCAAACAGTGGCCCATAATTAGTGTGGCGCACAAAGCCAAATTCAGCAATAACGTTGAGTATTTCACCTTCTTCGCAAGGCACATCGCTCAGGATAGCAAATCCATAGTCTTTAACCGATTGCAGAGTTGCTATCTTAGCCTCAGGTAATGCGCAAAAGTCGGGGTAATTATGTTTGGGAATGTCGGCTTCGAATGAACTTTTTTGCCACAGGCTTTTGCTTGACTCACTTCGGTCATCGGCCTGATCGTTAATGCAATAACAGTTTTTGATTAACCAGCTGAC
>CAWVZP010000043.1:0-16426 GCA_963934675.1 uncultured Gammaproteobacteria bacterium
GTGCTACGACAATGATCGAGCAAACCCGCTTTGGCTAAAATAAAACTACCCCAGCTCACAGTACCCAGATTGACACCCTGCTTATCCATTTTCCTCAACAGATTGATTGTTGCTGTATCATCAAAATGCTGAGCATCTTCCGATGCGCAAATTATCAAGGTCTCCAGATCTCTTGCCTCAGCCAGTGGCTGTGTGGGAATTGATATACCAATGTTAGATTCTACAAATGAACCACTCGACGAAAAGAATTGCCACTCAAATAAACAGCTTTCGGATAAACGATTAGCAGTTCGCAGGGTTTCAACAGCACAACTAAACGGTATCATCGGATAACCGTCGATAAGCAAGATGCCGATTTTTTCAGTCTTTGTAGTGATGATTACTGCCCTCCAGCAATATGATCAATAACAGATTTAATTTTGTAATATTGACAGTTATATGCTGATTTTAAAAACTTAAACTGAACTCGTTTAAAAGCACAGTAGGTAGTTGTGTTCTTGAGCTTGTTCTTGAGCATTTCCTTTCGCTACTTTTAAGTCACTTAAAACTGATTAAACCTTTGAAATTGTTAAGCAGTTCCAAACAAGCCTGCGCCAATGAATAAGATAATACTCACGCCCATACAAACATAGGAAACCTTATTAATCCCCTTGATGGTTTGCTCCGATGCCTTTCCCTTTGTCTGGCACCAACTAGCAAGCATGGAAAATACACCACCAATAACGGCCAGTGTAATTACCATTTCCCGACTTAATAAAAAATCTATCATAACAATTGTTTCATACCAGTTTACTCGGATCGTTTCGAATAGGCCTCTAGGAAATCAGCAGCCGCTTTACTCCCACCTGAAAATGATTTCATTGCCTCTTCGTGTAATAAAGTCATGACTTCCTTCTTTATTTCGTTAGCGCGTGGATTACTGACAACATCCTCAATTTTTCTTGGTCTGGGTATATCAATTTCAATCACATGCCGAGTTTTAGTCGGTAAGTTGGTCATTATGATCAGCCGATCCGCAAGGAAAATAGCTTCATCAATATCAGTGGTTATAAAGAAATTGGTGTTCCGTTCTTCTTCGTAAAGATCCGCATAGTATTCCCACATCAATTCTTTTGACATATTATCAAGCCCCCTGAAGGGCTCATCCAATATCATGATCTCTGGCTTATTAATCATAGCGCGCGCAAGTTCAGCCCGCCTTTGCATACCACCAGACAGTTGATCTGGATATTTATCCCTAAATGCTTCCAACCCTACTTTAACCAGTAGAAATTCTGCTAGTTCAGTTGTCTCTTTACCCGTTTCACCGCGTGCTCTGGGTCCATACATAATATTGTCATAGGTCGTCATCCATGGAAACAATGCGGATTCCTGAAACAACACCAGTCTATCTTTGCCAGGACCTGTTATGGGCTTACCATTCATGGTTATCCCACCCGTGGTTGGTTTTTCAAAGCCTGCGATTAATTGTATTAATGTACTTTTTCCGCAACCCGATGGGCCTATCATCACCGTGAGCTTATTACTTTCTATGGTGAACGAGCAATCCTTGATAACCTCTTTCGCAAAAGGCCCACCGCCATACACTTTACTGATGTTGTTAACCACTATCTCACTGCTATTCTGTGACCTTAGTTCAACTGCGGGCTTAACATTTTGCTGAGTTATTGCATTCATATTCTTCACCGTGTTTTCAACCAAGGTGTCAATCGACCACCTAAGCTACGTAGCATTTCACTACTAAAATAACCCGCAATACCAATGCTGATCATACCGACAACTATCTGTTCGTACGATCCACCAACATAGGAGTTCCAAATAAAGAATCCAAGGCCACCACCGGCACCGCCCGAACCACCGCCACCTGAAATCATTTCGGCCGCAACCACAACTTCCCAGGTAATGCCCATGCCTACTGCGGATCCAACCACAATTGAGGGTAAGGTAGCCGGCAGTACAACGCGTCTAAAAATATCCCATTGCGAAGCACCCATCGATTGCGCCGCTTGAAGATATTGTTTATTGATTGATTTAGCACCACCCAGCACATTGATAACGATGGTATAAAAAGCCCCTAGGAAGGTGACAAACGCAATTGACAGCTCTGCCGTTGGCCAAAAAATAATAGAAGCCGGTACCCAAGCAAGCGGCGGTATAGGCCGTAAGATTTCAAACGACGGGAAAGCCGTGTCATGGAAGGTACGATTGACCGCCATAAACAAGCCAAAAGGAATGCCGATAATCATCGCCGCACAAAAACCACCTAAGACGCGCATAAAGCTTAGGTACCAACTTCCCCAATAACTCGGATCACCAATGAGTCCGCCCCAGCTCGCGAATACATCTGTTGGGGGTGGTATTAAGCCGATCCAAGGTACAAGATATCCAAACCATCCCTCGAAACGAGCGCCTACTTCCCAAATCAACAAAAAAATAGTGATGGAAATGATGCCACGCCAAAAAGCTCGGCTTAAAACTTTATCTTTTAACTTAATTATATTCATTTTCAATTACCCCTCCTTCTCGCCGGCTTCGAAGGCTTTCTTAGCTTCTTCATGCACGACACCTTTTGCTTCTTCCATCAATTCACGGAACCTTGGACTGGTGAGAACGCTATAATCACGCGGATGAGGAATATCAACTTCAACTACTTTCTTCGGTTTACACGGTCTAGAAGACATGATTATTAGTCTGTGGCCCAGAAATATGGCTTCTTCCAGATCGTGAGTTATGAAGAAAATTGTCACTTTATTTTTATAGTAAATATCGAGTAGGGCTTCATGCATGACAGATTTTGTCAGCGAATCAAGTGCTCTGTAAGGCTCATCAAATAACAATACCTTCGGGTCAAGCATTAATGCACGTACAATTTCTACCCGCCGTCGCAAACCAGAAGATACTTCTCCAGGAAAGCTGTGTTCAGTACCATTCAGACCGGCATCTGCCATCATTTTAAGTGCTTTTTCATAGACTTCGTCTTTACTGAGCTTTCCAGCCATCATCGGACCAAAAACAACATTTTCAAGATTAGATTTCCATGGAAACAAGGCACCATTTTGAAAAACAACAATACGATCTGAACCAGGTTCAGCCTTCATTTTTCCAGGCCCACAAAGCAGCTCATCATCCAGATAAATCTGGCCTGACGTAATATCGTGAAATCCAGCTATGGCGTTGAGCAAGGTTGTCTTTCCACATCCAGAAGGTCCAACAATCATGCATATTTCACCTCCTGGAATATCAATTGAGCAGTGATCAACTGCCATCACAGCCGCACCATCAGGATCATAAACTTTTACAACCTCTTCGATACGAATGGCACCCTTGATTATATTTTTCTGAGAGTTAGTATCAGTGTTCATTGCAGCGCTCATTAATTGTCTCCCAAAGCAAGCTCTCGAACTCGCCATTGCATCATGAAATCTCCAGCCATGCGCACCATCGTACTGGTCACAAAACCGACCACACCTAACGTAATCATGCCGATCACGATCGTGGGGTAAGTCACCATTGTGTAGGCCGTATTAATCACGTATCCCAGTCCAAATTGACCCGATACCATTTCTCCAGCGACTAACGAAAACCAGGCAACTCCGATTGAGATTTGAAGGCCCGTAAAGATATATGGCATTGCACCCGGCACAATCACATGTCTGAATGTTTGCCAACCATTAGCACCCAAGCAGCGCGCCGCCCGTGTATAGGATTCGTCAATAGATTGAACACCCAACATCGTATTTAAAGTAGTGGCAAAAAACGAAGCCAGGAAAGTTAGGAATATAACCGGCGTTTCAGAACCACTGAACATAATAATGGCCAGTGGAACCCAGGCCAGAATTGGAATAGGACGCAGCACTTCAAAAAGAGGAAATATGAATTCATTAAACTTTTTCGACCAACCTAACAATAACCCTAATGGCACACCGAGCGCTGTCGCAAGAAAAAAGGCATAAGCAATTCGGCGCAGACTAATGCCGATGTGGGTGTAATATTCTGGGGTAAAAACTGATAACCCGTAAATAGGGTCTTTACTAAAGTATTCGATTACTACTTCGGTTAATCCTGGCATATCCTCAAACCGAGGTAATTTCCAGACTTCAACGAAGAGGTACCATATTCCTAGCAAAAAGCCGACTCCAATCAACATAAGGTAGGGCTTTGGACTTTTTAACCAGTTTGAAATTCGGTACATGGTTAAAGCCATACCGGTCATTTCTGATGCCTCTAAGCTTGTTGTGTTCATAATATCCTCAAGATGTACTTATCGTACTTATATCATAAAATAACAGTCAACTAACCTCAAAACTCACTCTATTAAAACTGTTATATTATGTGTGTTTGCTGACTAACCGTTTCTATTACGCTTAGTTACTTTATTATTTTTATTATGCTTCGCTTCTAACTATTTTTATTACGTTTGCTTTCTAGCAAAATTAATTGGGTACTTTGTCACTAAGACCCTATCCTCCGCCATCATAAAAATTTGACGAAGGACAGGATTTTCTTAGTCAATAATAGTTATTAACTATCCAGGAAAAGGACCGTCTTGCGCCCGTACTTCACCAATAGGGGCCGTTAGTCCACGCTCTTTTAAGATAGCCTCAGTAAATTCAGTCATGACCGCATCATCTCGAAGTGTGTCAACATGAATAGTTTTGATACTATGTAGGAACGTGGTTGCTTTCGTAATAAGAGCTTGAGCCTTCGGTGTAATACCAAACGCAAGCTCGATCCGTACTGGCGTTCCACCTTCCGCATCTGAATAGGCGCCTGCCATCGACTTCCACAGCACTTCTTCAGTAAAACCAGTGGTCTGTGATTCAGCCATTCTGACTACTGCCATAATATTAGCGGGGTCGGCCATGAACAATTGTGCGTCAAGCTCAGCATTTAACCAGGCTTTAACGACGTCAGGACGCTGTTCAATAAGATCACCACGCATGGCTATGAAGCCACCATCATTTTCGTCAACTGAAGCACCTGATGCAATTCGCTTTGCAAGACCTTCTTCAACAAGGCGTGATGCAGTGGGCTCCCAAATGGCTGCAGCATCCAATTTACCCGCACGAAATCCACTAGTGATAACTTCGATGTTCTGATTCAGGTAGCTTTTAGGGGTAATGTTTGCTTTTTCAAAAACAGCTAATGCAAAACGGTCAGTACACGCGCCTTTGGGTACTGCGACGTCTTTACCATTCATCCACTGAAGCGCTTCGTCAGAGTTAGCGAAGTCAGGTGCATCCATTCGTGCCAGCATGATATTACATTGATCAAAACCAAGACCCGCTGTGGCAACTATACTGATAGGTGCCACTCTTTCTTTGGTGGTAGAAACGATAGCGGGCATGTCACCCATGTAACCGATATGCTGCTTACCAGCAAGCATGCCATTGACAATTACGGATCCCGCAAGTCCAATTTGAAACTCAACGGTTGACCCTTCAGGTAGGTACTTTTCGTATAGCTTTTGATCACGCATTACTACACCAGACCAAGCTTCAGTATAGTAAGGTTGGTACCCAATAACTAGGTTAATGGGCTCCCCAACCTTGCCATGGTCAAGTGTTCCTGCAGAAACAGTGGATACAAAGCTAGTTGTTGCAATACCGATTGCGGCTACAACAGCAGTTAAGCCAAAAGTTACTCGACTCTGTGCATTTTTCATATTTTTTATCATAATTAAAGTCTCTCTCCTCAATGATTAATATTCTAATAAAGTGCATTTAAGTTAACGTTATTGTTCTACTACTCTTTTTTAGGTCTTTTCTACTTCTACTTATTTACCTCCGGTTTGTAAAAAATAAATTCTTTTATTTTTTTAATTAAGGACAATTAGGTCTCAGGAGATGCTAACTAAAACTATCATAACGAATCATTCCTGACGCTAACTGTATTTCTGTAATAAGTGGCCTTATTGTCGCGTCGACTAAAGGTTGGGGGCCTGCAATGTAGGCCATCGTATTTTCTTGACCGGGTGTCATTGAGTTCAAGGCCGCTTCGTGAACCCACCCATATCCATGTGAAAGCTTTCCAATGCTTTCCGGAGGCCTTGAATCTGAGGACTCTTGAGAAGCAACCATCTGTACAGAAAGATTATTTGGGAATCGTTTAACCATCGAATTAAGTCTTTCAACAAAAATCATGTCATCCCAAGTCCGTATACCAAAATATAAACTAGCTTTATGAGAATCGAAATAATTCACTTTGCAACCATGTTCAAGGATGGACATGAGACCAGCAATACCAGAACCACCAGCAATCATCACAAGATCATGATTTTCATCCGGGTGAAATGTTGCCTTTCCTAACGGTCCAAATATTTCTATTTCGTTATTGACGCGATCAGAGCTGGAAATCCAGTCGGTAAAGCTACCGTACTGCTTCTGTTTAATAATAAACTCAAGCGTATTGGTACTAGCCTCGTAATTAACCATCGAGTAAGCACGATATCCATCAATACCAGGCGCTTTTATAACAAAAAATTGGCCAGCATGAAATGATATGGGGAAATCTAACTTAACCTCGAAACGCAAAATGTCAGACGATAACATTGACAGATTTAAGGTGGTTGCTTGGAGGTGAAGGGGTATTAGATCATCGGCTCTAAAGGGTTCTATCTTTGAAGGCACACCGAGCTTACAATTTGTTTTTGCAGTTGCCTGACACATCAAGAATTCATTTTTTTCGACTTTTAAATTTTTGTGACCAGGTGCATCTGGCCAACCAAAGTCTAAATCTCCCTCTTTGAGTCGAGCCCGACATGAACCGCATGTGCCAGTAGAACATTCATACGGCAACGAAATACCAGCACGCAGTCCAGCAAAGAGTAATTTCTCTTCTGGCGCTGCTTCGAAGCTATGGGTTTGACCCTTTTTTTCTATTTCGATCAGCATTGTTGCATTAAATTCCGATTATATTAACTCTCGGCCTACAGGACCATACTAAGCAGCCCTGAGGGTGATAAAATTTTTAAAATCCTAGCTTTTTCAATGTTTAAATTAAGTAACTTGTGCTTCAATTGATTATATCCAAAAAATTAATCATCGTCGTCATCATCGAAGTCATATTCTAACTCCTTCTCAAGATTCACAATTACTCGACCATTTTCTTCTTTAACTGGATACATTAGCAGCGGCTTTTCAGCAGGCCCCTTAGGCTCTCCAGTCTTCATATCCCATTGCCATAGGTGCCTGTCACAAGTAAGGACACCTTTAGCACAGAGGCCTGAATCTTCTAAATACTCTTCCATATGGGGACACACCGGAGGATAAGCGCGAAAGCCATCTCCAACATTAGCAACTAAAAAACTAATACCCCCAACGTTGAATGGTTTCAAGGAATTCTCTGCTACTTCATCAGTAGCACATACATCTTTCCAACTCATATTCTTTTTCCTAGCCTATGTGTTATTGGCTAAATTGGCCAATGGGTTCCTTTATCTAGTCTTCGAGTGTCGAGTCGAACTTCGCGCTCAATAAATTTTACATCGTCTCCATCGATTACGAATTTATCGTTATAACGCCCCACAAGAAAAATTCTAGTTGTTCCCGAATCAACGTGAGAACTGTTTCCGCCCAAAAGAGTTTGGAAAACAGTGAGTGACGTTACTGCAGTAGCCGATTTATTATCGTCTGCTACATCTACTCTATAAACAACTCCGTGACGCTTTAATGGTGAATCGTCTATGTTATGCTTACGTAGTTGGCCCGTGATGGACTCCATATATTCTTTGGGCCCACCCATGTATTCCATATCTTTCTGAATTTCAGGACTATAGGCTCTTATGTAATAATTGAAGTCTTCAGAACAAAAATCGAGCCAATTTTTCCATTCACAATCATCTTGGTATAAACATGTTTTATATATAAGACTTTTTATTTTATCAGCCGTCTCTGCGCCATTCACAGCCATTGCTGCCTCCATTAATTTGATCTAAATTGGGTTTTGTCATTCTTCGGCAACTGGCTAATGCCAATTACCGAAGCTCAATGTTTGCTAAGTCTGTTTAAGCAGTTTCCTTCTGCTCAGAAGATGCCTGAACTGGTGGCTCTTCAAATGGCTGATCTGGATGACTTGGAGAACGACCAACCCAGCGGCCCCATTCTTCATAATAATGTCGCATACCATTTTCATCATGAATCGTTTCGTTTTCATGTCGTCCATGCAATATTTGTCGGCTTTCTGATCCCGCACGCATTGTGGCGCCCTGACCTGTTACCGCAATTAAATCTTCACATAGGTTTCGACCAAACGGACCCCATATAGAGTTATGGTGATCAATACGAATTTTGCGATCTTTTGGACTGTCACTTGCAAGCCCTAGTCCACGAAACTCAATCATTACTTTATTAGGCCCCAAGGGCGTCATGATGTCGGAGCGTAGCGCTGAACCTCGCAGGTTAAAATTAACACCCGGAAACATATCAATCATGTACCATTGATTCGCTGGCAAATGTGGAAATGAAAGTTCTTCACGTGAATGAAATCCTTCGTAATTTTCATATTGGACTTCAAAACTGCCTACGTTAATATGGCCACCTGTAAAGCCGGTATTTTTACGCGCAAAATACTCATCATTAAAACCAGTTATGCGGTTATGATAATGCAAGTAGTCATGATAGAACTCACAGTTAGTGTCATGCCATAACTTGTAGTTACAGTCGATAATTGCTTTATGATAATGAAATACCTCTAAAGGCTCTTCATTAACTGAAGGCGCTAAACTATCAAAAGCACCAGCAGCAAACTCTTCAACCGTCTGATTGATGTTGTCATTCAAGCTCACCCAAATAAACCCCCCAAAATAAACTTCGCTTTTGAGTTCACGTAGACCAACATCAGATTCACATAATCGATCCTGATATCCTTCATCTTTTCGAGTAATATTGACACATTTACCTTTCATGTCGAACTGCCAAGCATGGAACATGCAGGTCATTGTTTTTGGCGTACCGGAAGGCGTACTTTTTGCAAAGCTGCCTGAAGGTCTACGCTCAATCATGTTTCCACGATGAGGGCAAACATTCAGGAATGCACGGACCTTCATGTCCTTTCCACGAACTACAATTACTGGCTCACGAGCAATTGTCATTGTTCTAAAGTCATAAGCATTTTTTAGCTCAGATTCATGACAAACAGGAATCCAAGTTTGTTTCCAGATTTTTTCTAATTCTTCTTCGAAGATCGCTTCGTCAGAGTATATTTTACTATCAACCCATTCACCTGATTGTAAATTAGGTGGCGCAGTCCACTGCTCGTGATTTCTCGCTGACATAATTAAGGCCTCATTAAGTTAAATTATAGAAACGTGTAGATAGGGTATTTAAATTATTTTCATCAGAACTGGTCCGTTATAGTTGAGACTTCCAGTCAACCTCTTTAGCAAATTTTTGACGCTCTTCCGGACTCATATAAACGGTATGCTCAGGGCCAGGGTAAACACGCTGCCTAACATCGTCAGCATAGCGGGTAAATACATCTTCCATTATTGGGATTAAATCAGTGTAAATTTTTGAATGGCGAGGCACATGCTCTTCGTAAAGATGTAACAAATCAGATGTAATAATGTGTACACCGTGGCCTTTGTTGCCTGCTCCAAGGCTAATGACCGGTACAGGTAGTGTTTCAGCCAGATATTCACAAACGTCCTCGCTGGTAACTTCACACATAATGGAGAAACAGCCTGCATCAACGAAGGCCCATGCATCATCTACTAGTCTTTTAGCAACATCAGCTGTTTTACCTTGAGCGAAGAAACCACCAAGCTGTGGCATACGCATGGGTGTAATACCGATGTGTCCTTGAACGGGAATGCCGGCTTTGACAATCGCTTCTATATTTCGTGCATGATGCTGATTACCTTCACACTTCATTACTTCGGCGTTTGCCTGATGAACAAATTTACCCGCATTTTCAACAGCCTGTTCAGGAGATACATGAAAACTCCAGTAAGGCATATCAACCATACGTAAACCATATTTGCTGCCTCGGTCAATAGCTTTGGACATCATCATTACTTCGTCAAAACTAACTGTCACCGTCGACTGATGCCCAAACAAAATCATACCGCCAGTATCGGATACACATAAAATATCAATTCCTAACCGATCTGCAATTACAGCACTTCTGTAATCATAAATTGCCATTTGTACTATTTGCTCGTCCTCACGCATTTTACGTTGAAGCTCCCTGATCGTGACTTTCTTCCTTTTAGGTGCTTGCTCTGTCATTTCTGTCTCCGCTGTGGTTTTTTTTAATTTATTGTTTTTAATGAGAAGGATAATAATCAGCGCAGACAAAATCTGTCAAAGAGATATTTCTTATCATTTGATAGGCACCACCTAACTAGGTGCGGAAAATGGCCTAATTCCCTATTGATAATTAACAGGCTGATTTACCTTGAAATGAGGATTCTAGTGCGATTATTGACTGTAATTTGGTTTTTTTATAATAATTGTGAAGCAGTTTTTTGATAGATGTAAATCGTCTATAGTCATAAATATTTTATGAAGAAACCCGAAATAAAATCATTACCCCCACCATAATAAGAATTATAGCAACTAACTTTTTGAGAAAAATCAGGGGCAAGACATGAACGAACTTAGCGCCCAAAACAGCTCCGACGCTGAGTATTAGAGCCAACGATAGGCCGAGACTGAAGTCAACATCTGAATGCGCCATGTTACTGATTGTTGCTGTTAATGAGATAGGTACCTGTACCGCTTGAGATAACCCAATGGCAGTAAGAATAGGCGCTTTTCGCCATAATAAGATGGGGATTAATAATAACGGCCCCCCTGTGCCGGTTAAAGCTGAGCCAATGCCTGTAATGAATCCGATTGAAATTAATTCGGTATTGTTCAAGGATAATTGGGCATACTGTTGGCGCCCACTGCGATAAACTGCATCGAGACCAGATGCCAGAATTAAAAAACCAATGGCTATTTCCAGCCAATAAGCAGGAATAAATGGCAGAACATAGCTCCCAATATAGGCGCCAGGCAATGCACCGATACATATTTTAAGTGCCAACGACCACTGTATCGAGCCCTGTTTCGCATACATAATGGCGCCGATCAAGCCAGTAAATATGTAACCCACCATGCAGGCCGGTATCGCAACATGCAATGGCACTGAACTGAAATATTTGAGTGTCGGCACTAACAATACGCCACCAATTCCGACCCCACCAATGAGGATGCCGACAACAAATACAACCACTGTTAAGATAGAAGAAAACAAATTGATTAATTTATATTAAAGGTTTAAGGGCCTAAGAAAGCCAACTAATTAGCCTGAATAATAAACTAGTTAACGAAGGAATAATAATATCTTTTCGTTCGTAACTAGTGATATCGTATTGGATATAAACACTTTTTTAGTATATTTACCTATCGGATAATAATATGTTTCTCAGGCAATTTCAGTATTTGGTAGCACTTGAACAGGAAGGACATTTCGGTCGTGCCGCTGAAAAATGTCATGTTTCTCAGCCAAGTTTGTCGAGTGCATTAAAGAGCCTTGAGGAAGAACTCGGCATACCTATTATATTACGACAGCAAAAATTTCAGGGGTTTACTGAAGAAGGCAAAAGGGTTGTGAGTTGGGCAAAAAGGCTGCTGGCGGATAGGTCTGCCATGCTTGAAGAGCTCGCAATTATGAAAAATAGTTTACACGGACGATTGCGCATTGGTGCGATTCCCATGAGCTCACCTTTATTTCCAACACTCAGCCAATTATTTCAAAAACACTACCCTTCAGTACAACTAGACGTACAGTTTATGAGCCTAGATCAAATGGTTCAGGGATTAATAAATTTCGAGATTGACATTGGTGTAACTTATCTAAATGACCCTTTATTAGAAAAATTTATCACTATGGCACTATTTGAAGAGCCTTTATATTTATTGTTACCGGACAATGACTGGTTAGGTGATCAACCATCCATCACATGGAAGGAGGCTGCGACTTTACCCTTGAGTCTATTGTCTAAATCGATGCGTGAAAGACGCATAATGGACGACGCATTTGTAAGCGTGGGGTGTGAACCAATGCCAAAATTAGAATCAAATTCAATATTCCAACTGGCTTTTCATGCGATGGCTGGAGACTTGGCAACAATCGTACCGAAACGCTTTGCACATTTACCCAATACACGCCAAAAAATATTAACTGATCCAAGCGTATCTCAGGTATTGGGGTTAGTCTGGGTTCATGGAAATCCGGTATTACCGATGACCAATGCTGCTACTAAATTAATTCGAGAGGCATTAGATTCAGGAGCATTGGAGAAGATTAGTTTCTTGGGAGAATAGTTTTGGTAATTAGTAAAATGACACAGTACTTAATAGTGAAAACTTGTCGATTATGATATCGACAGCGGTTTACTAATGGCATTGTTTTGTAAGTTGTGAACTAAGATAGGAACTTTAACCCTACTAATAACGTGGAGTTTTGATGTCGGTGCTTAATTTATCTTAATTGATTTCAGATTGCAGAAATTAGCTTTAGATCCAAAACATAGGACGATCTTAAAAAGAGCTTTAATAACAAAATATTCGGCTCTTTTAATTTATAGCTGCCCGTCTTCTTCTAGTACTTTTCTGGCAACTCTAAAACATTCCAGTGACTGTGGTACACCGCAGTAGATACCAACCACATGAATAGTGGCACGAATCTGCTCTTTTGTGACACCATTTTTAATTGCGCCTCGACAGTGAATTTCCCATTCGTGCATTTTCCCCAGAGCCCCAATCATTGCCAAGTTCATTAAAGATCGAGTCTTAGCGTCGATTGATTCATCACCCCAGCCAAAGCCCCAACACCATTCCGTCATCGCTTCCTGAAAGGGTCGTGTAAAATCATCAGCGTCCGCTAAATTTTTCTCGACATATTCAGCGCCCAAAGTGGACTTTCGTTTTTCCAAGCCAGTTTCAAATCTTTCTTTATCCATTGTAATCTCCTTTATTTTTAAATCTTTAACATTAATGCATCAACCGCACTAAACCAGTGGCTCACAAACTGCTTAACAGCGATAAACAAACATGCTTATAAAGGTGCTCATCAGTTAGCAAAACAAATAAGTTCCCTGAGAGCCTGTCGGACATTGGAGTCCGCCAAGCAAAATAACCGAGTATAAAACAGCCTCACGCCAAAACGTCTACATTGCCTACATCTTATAGGAAACAAATAAATCAGCGATGTAAACATTCCGAAAAACAATAAAACACCAAGCGTTGTTAGCCTCAAGACCATACCAGCGTTTAGTTCACCTTCATAAACACCATTTTGATTGCTGAACACTGAGGTCATAATTTAAACAAAATAGCTGTAGTGAATATCAATATAACGAATAGATTGATCAGTTTTTATAAGTTCAAATCAAAACTATCAAAAACTCGAATAAGGTCAACCTTCTTAACAGCAGTAATGCCTAGTAGGAAGTCATGCATAGAAAGACCCATAAATTATAAAGCTGTATCGATCAATAGCATTCCTAACGAGTTTGGCAAAGCAATTTAAAAGCCAAGCTATGCTGCAACGTCAATAACACTGGTTGTATAAAATGTTTTCTACACCTTATTTGGACGCTACCTATTGAGATTAACACGCGCTATTATCGCAGCCATGACTGATAGAAAACACTTGCTCATTGTTGCTCACAATCCATCGCCAAATACTCAAAAATTAGTCGACGCCTGCTTGCTAGGCGCTAATCATCAAGACATTGAAGGGGTCGAAACAAAACATGTTGCTCCTTTACAGGCAACACCTGAAGATGTTTTTTGGGCCGACGCCATGATTCTCGGCACAACCGAAAACTTTGGTTATATGAGTGGTGCTTTAAAAGATTTTTTCGACCGTATTTATTATCCTTGCCTTGAGAAAACAGAGGCTCTGCCCTACGCGCTTTATATTCGTGCAGGTCTGGACGGAACAGGCACAAAAATAGCGGTTGGGAAAATAACCGCAGCCCTTTGCTGGAAGGCGGTACAAGAACCCATTATCCTGAACGGCGA
This sequence comes from uncultured Gammaproteobacteria bacterium, assembly GCA_963934675.1. Lineage (GTDB taxonomy): Bacteria > Pseudomonadota > Gammaproteobacteria. The sequence continues at coordinate 14,019 of CAWVZP010000043.1, forward strand.
ATACAAAACAGAATTCGAAAAACAATGCGAAGAACTCGGCATGCTAATGGCGGCCAGTGTTGAAGCGGGCATCATTTAAAACAGGATTAATCATGAAAAATTTTACTGGAAAAAAGGCAATCGTGTTTGGCGGCACCTCAGGCATTGGACTTGAAATAGCCAAATCACTTCAACAATCTGACGCAGCAGTCATCACAGTCAGTCGACGCGGCCCCCAGGGTAATGCCAATGACGGCATGCAGAATGAAATCGCCGACGTTCTTGATAGAGATGCTTTGCAAGCTATTTTCGAACGTCACACCGGGTTTGATTATCTGGTGAATGCAGCAACCGGTGGGGCTCGTGCTATTGGCCCTTTCCTGGAGATGGATCTGGATGGTTTTCAGGGCTCATTCGCAAAGCTCTGGGGTTACCTGAATACCGTTCGTCTAGGCGCACCACACATGTCTCAGGATGGCGCTATTGTGTTGCTGAGCGGATACCCCGCCAGAAAAGTAAAACCAGGTTCAATTGCTATTGGAACCGTTGGCAATGCGGTCGAAGGTTTTGTTAAGCTCGTTGCGAGTGAAATCAAGCCATTACGCATCAATGCAGTCTGCCCAGGATTAATCGATACTCCCATGTTTACCCAACAGGGTGAAGCGCGAGATGATTTTCTTTGCAGCGTTACCGAACAGCATCTCATACCAAGAGCAGGCCAGCCTGATGAAGTCGCTTCAGCAGCGATATTCTTACTGGAAAACCGATTCATTACAGGCACCATTGTCGACGTCGATGGTGGTGCCTTATCTGCCTAGACATACCGGTCTAGTCAATACTGCTCTGATTCAAGGACACGCTAAGTTAGGCTAGATAGCTAATCTGCACACAGACAACCGGCCCACCAGTGATAGCCCACTGGCCTGGCTTTGCAGATTCAGTTTGAAATAAATGCATAGCTGGAAGAGTAATCGCGCTTGAATCAGACGATAAAATAGAAATAGCGCTTTCGACCGAATAGATTAACAATGGGCCGATACTAACGGATAAGGTCTGACTGTTACCGTCATCTAACACGGTCACTTTTGATCGGCATTTATGTTGTCGAGTCATCACATTAAAGTCAAGAATATCACCGTCATGCAATGTAGCTTTAGTAAGCCAGCCGCCATCAAAATGAGCCAGATCAAACCGTTGGCTTAATGAGTCTCGCTGGCCACTGTCATGATCTAGGGTTAAGCCATTTCCATTGATCAAAATTAGTGTTCGATCGTAGTGTTTAAAATCAGAAAATTCGCCACTGCTATTAACGGGTGCCATACTTAGACGCCAATCAAAGCTATCCTCATTAGATCCGCCAAACAACAACTCCTGTGTACGGCCCTTACCGTTTTTCCAGGCAACAGTCCGATATTGATCAGGGGATATGATATTAAACTGCATTAGAAAGTGACCTAGTTAGGTTAAACTAATTATTTCAAAGAAAAAGACCTTATCACATATGGCAGGCGATAGACGATGAGCAACAAACCGCACGGCGATCTCGCTATTCGAACGCTGGCAATGCCAGCGGACGCAAATCCATCAGGTGATATTTTTGGTGGTTGGGTCTTATCTCAAATGGATATTGCAGCCAGCACCTGTGCAGTCGAACGGGCTCAGTGCCGAACTGTCACCGTAGCACTTGACGCCATGAGCTTTATTAGCCCGGTAAAAATTGGCGATGTACTCAGCGTATACACCGAGTTGAAAAAGGTAGGCAATACCTCAATGGATATCTACGTTGAAGCTTGGGCCAAACGTGGACGACTAGGCCAAATGGACAAAGTAACTGAGGCTATGTTCAAGTTTGTAGCCGTTGACGAAAACGGGTTGCCAACAGCGGTGCAACCTCTTTAGAATCAGCCGTTATATAGCCTTATTCAGCAATTCTACCCAGTGCACTACCGGCACGCTTGAACCATTGCCAATCTGCAACTGACAACCAATATTGGCGGTTGCTATTACTTCTGGTGTATCGACAGTCAGAGCAGCCTGCTTGTTAGCTTGCAACTTCTTCGATATTTCTGGTTGTAGAATCGAATAAGTTCCAGCAGAACCACAACATAAATGTGAATCCACTACATGGCATACATGAAAGCCAGCATTCGCTAAAATTTTCTCTACAACACCTTTTAAACCTAGGGCATGCTGCATCGTACAGGGTGTATGAAATGCAACTCTATTTGGTCCATCAGACGCTTTATCGATAGTAATTTTTTGATCCGCCATTTCTCTCGCAACGAGCTGACTTAAATCGAGCGCAAGGTCACTAATAGTTTGACCTTTTTCAGCATACCCGATCTCATCTTTAAAAATATTGCCGTAATCCTTTATGCTCACGCCGCAGCCAGACGCTGTAAAAACAATCGCTTCAACGCCTGATTCTA
>CAWVZP010000044.1:0-16393 GCA_963934675.1 uncultured Gammaproteobacteria bacterium
AACCAATAAAACTACTGATTGACCAATGATCCCATCCTAAGTGGCTGGCGAGGAAAACGGGCAGAGCAACCACAAACCAAACATCGCGCGCACCGAAAAGAAATAACCGTGCTGCGGATAAAAAGTTGATAGTACGACTTTTCGAAAAAATGGCTGAAAACGGTGGTTTATTTTTTGCTTTACCCAAGTCTTTTTCAAGCAATACTAAACTGAAAATCCACACCAAAGCCAAAACGACAGCCATAGTTGCAATAGCACCTGTAAACCCGAACAGAGTCAGCATTGCCCCTCCTAAAAAGAAGCCCGCACCTTTTAACGCATTCTTAGATCCGGTTAACAGTGCCACCCATTTATAAAGTGTCCCTTGATCGCTAGCGGGAACTAACAGTTTAATAGCACTTTTAGCGCTCATCTTATTCAGATCTTTCGCAACGCCGGACAAAGCTTGTGCAGCCATGACCCAGGGTATTGCGAGCAGGTTCACGGGTACCAAAAGCATAGCAAGTGCGATGACCTGCAGGGCTAATCCGATATTCATCGTTTTATTTAACCCCAGCTGAGCCCCTAACCAGCCACCAACCAAATTGGTGATCACGCCAAAGATTTCATAAAACACAAATAACATGGCTATTTGTAACGGGCTGTAACCCAACTGGTAAAAATGCAGCACGACCAACATTCGAAGCGCGCCGTCGGTTAATGTAAATGCCCAGTAATTGGCCGTAATAATGAGATACTGGCGAACCCCTGAAGATAGGTGTCTGATCGTGTCCAAAACTTAATGCACTTGTCCAACACCTGACACTAATCTGGCCAGTTCCATGGTGCGATTAGCATAGCCGTATTCGTTGTCATACCAGGTATATAGCTTTACCTGGGTTTGATTAATGACCATAGTTGACAGTGCATCGACTATGACCGAGCGTGGGTCAGTTTTGTAATCAATCGATACCAGAGGACGCTCTTCGTAACCCAATATATTATTTAATTCATGCTCAGATGCGTGTTTAAACAGGGCATTAACTTCGTCAATCGTCGTTGTTCTTTCAACTTCAAATACGCAATCGGTTAAAGATGCGTTGGCCAACGGCACGCGAACGGCATGGCCATTCAGTTTGCCTTTCAATTCAGGAAAAATATGGCTGATGGCGGTCGCAGAACCCGTAGTTGTTGGGATCAAACTCATGCCGCAGGCGCGTGCACGGCGCAGATCTTTGTGTGGTGCGTCTAGTATTGTTTGAGTGTTGGTCAGATCGTGAATGGTTGTGATGCTTCCGTGTTTTATGCCTATTTTTTCATGCAATACTTTGACAACGGGTGCCAAACAGTTCGTCGTACAAGACGCGGCTGTAACAATTAGATGTTCAGCTGAGTTGAATAAATGATGATTCACACCCATCACAACGTTTAGAACACCGTCCTCTTTAACCGGTGCCGTGACAACGACTCGCTTAACTCCCTGAGACAGATATTGCTCCAATAACGCTTTAGTTTTCATTACCCCAGACGCCTCGATCACAATATCGCATCCAGACCAGTCTGTTTCACCAATCGCCATGTTGTGGCTTAGTGCGATTGTTTTGCCTTCAATCAAAAGGCTGGTGTCGTTATGGGTCGCTTCATAACACCACTTACCGTGGATAGAATCGAAATTGAGTAGGTGAGCAAATGTTTCTGCATTGCCAGCGGGGTCATTGAATTGCACAAACTCAAATTCTGGCCATTCCCATGCTACTTTTAGTGCCAATCGGCCTATTCGACCGAGGCCATTAATACCCACTTTAATCGTCATAATATTTATCTCATTGGAAAGTTAGTTTTTACTGACGTCTTAAATACCGAGTCAGTTTATTAATATTTGAACCAGAGCTGACTTTACTCAGCGCGGCCATTAATTAAAATCATAAATTAATCCTTTCTACACTGCACCAGCATTAAGTGGCTAATAAAGCAGTTTCAATAACGGTGAAGGGCGTTTGTGGTGATGTCTGGTGCAACAAGCTTATCTGATTGACCAGTAATGCTCGCTGGGCACATACAGGATTGAAGTAAACTTCTAACAATGGCTGACACAGCAACATTTGTTGACTTTCCAATTTATCGGTTAGGGTAAAGTGACAACGAAATTGCTCAAATACATAAGGATAGCCCCATTGTAGGAGATAAGTTTTTTGTTGTGCCGTCAATTTCTCTGGTTGCCTGCGATTTATTTCGACATCGGTTAATTCGGCCCGATAGGGTTCGAAAGCTTGCACACAGTGGTCTGCGAGCTGACTTAATTGGGCGCAATTTTGGGTCGGCTGCAACGCCAGGAAACGACCAACAACACTCACTGACAATGGCTTAGAGCTAAAAGCCTGATGCATTTTAGCAATTTGACACAGGGTTGCTTTTAGCTGATCAAGATTGCCGCCTTGCTTCAATTGAAAAGGCGGCTTTAGCGTGGCATGAAAGCCATACAAGTGACATTTTTTGGTAAGGGCTTGATTTCTATTAATGCGCTTTAATTTTGGATCCTCGCATTCCAGTTTGGATAAACGCGGCTGATAATAATCATGTCCGATCCATTTCGACCCCAGTTGATATAAACCACTGTCGACAGCTAGAGTCAGATAAACAGCGAAGCGTTCAGGCATATTGATGCTTTTTTGATTCGAGCTGAAACATTAGTTGGTCAATGGTATCTTCGATTGATTGATTATTGGTTATATAAACGCAACCGTCAGGTTTGAGGCTATTGAGCTCTCGATTGCGATGAATTCTGTGTTCAATTTCATTTGGGTTCTCTCGCCCTCGCTGAGCTAGTCGGGTACGCAATACATCGTCTGACACATTCATCCAGATCGGAACCAGCGGCGGATAAATTTTGCGTGCTTTATGCAAGTAAGCACGTGAACCATTGACGATGACATCATGACCAGATTGCTGCCATTCTTGAACTTCTCGACCAATAGCATACTGATGGCCGTGTGATTCCCAATTAAATAAAAAATGCCCGCCCTGTTGACGACGTAGAAAATCAGAAGGTGATAGTTCAATATGATTTTCGTCATTTTCTCTGACTGGACGAGTGATATAGCGATGGCCAACCAAAGGCTGATGAGAAAAGTATTGCTTCTTTTTGAGCTGTCTTAAAAGGCTGTCCTTTCCTGCACCAGACGGCCCAACTAAATAATATAACGTAGGTGTATTGACCACTAACCGACCCTCTCACCTGATTTCCAGGTCTCTTTCAATATGGGTAAATCACTGTGTTTACCCACTCTCAACAAATCAGCTTTATAACCGACTTGAATGCTACCCCTTTGTTCGAGACCTACCGCTTGTGCTGGGTTCTCTGTAACACAGCGAACTGCTGTTGCTAAATTTATTCCGAGGTCAAGATCAACAAGCGTAAATGCACTTTGCAGCAAACTACTGGGATAGTAATCTGATGAGAGAATGTCGAGATAGCCTCCCTCTGCGAGCTCACGTGCAGCCACATTTCCCGAGTGTGAATGACCCCGAATAATATTTGGCGCACCCATCAGAACTTTCATATTATTATTGTGCGACAGTTCGGCTGCTTTTAAAGTCGTTGGGAATTCTGCAATGCTAACGCCATAGTTGACTGCCTCCGTGACGTGTTCATCGGTTGCATCGTCGTGACTGGCCATCGGTATAGTGCGTGCGCAACAAATTTCAGCAATGTAACGTCGGTGTTTAGCTGACCAATATTGTGATGATGCCTTGTGCTTTTCCAGTCTTATCGCCATCTGCTCATCACTATGGCCATATTTTTTCTGGTAGTACTCGATGTATTTATCGAGCCTTGCAAATTGCCTTTGACCAGGGGCATGATCCATTAGCGACACTAGTTTCAGGCGGGGATTATCCGCATATAAATCAAACATATCGGCAGTTGTTTCACTACTGAGTTCGCAGCGTAAATGAATAAAATGATCGGCTTTAGACAGATGGTTATCTTCAAGGTAAGCAATCGAGTCAATCACGTCATCGAGTATCTTTGTCCTTTGACTATCATAAATATCATAGCCAACCGCTACTGCGTCAAAAACAGTTGTCACACCAGAACCAATCATTTGTCTGTCGTGCCCGATCATGGCTGATACTTTCGGCCAGATAACGCCTGGCCGTGGTGTAAAATACTTTTCCATATTGTCGGTATGCAGTTCGACCAGCCCTGGCATCAAATAGTCATCATTCCAGTCTTCGGCTGCGGCTAGTCGACTTTGACCTCGATCGACCTGCTTTAGATGACCATTCTCGATAACGATGGCGCCTTTAATAACTTCATCTTTAAGCACAAGACGGGCATTGATTATGGTTTGCTTAGTCATAAAAAGTTCCTGTTTTTAGATCGAACAGCCGATCAGCAACTTGCTTACGGCTAGTGTCATCATGGAAAATACCGATAATCGCTGAGCCACTTGCTTTGGCTTGCAGAATTAGCTCAATCACAGTGTCTCTGTTTTTAGTGTCTAGAGAAGCGGTCGGTTCATCGAGCAGCATCAGCGGGCGATGTACAGTGAACTCGCGTGCGATATTAATACGTTGTTGTTCACCACCAGAAAAAGTGGTCGGCGATAAATTCCACAGCCGATCAGGAATATTCAGGCTGGTTAACAACTCAGTCGCGCGTTGTTCTGCCTGATCGACGTCGTATCCCAAATCAAGCATGGGCTGCATTACTATTTGCAGGCACGGTACGCGAGGAATGACGCGTAGGAACTGACTGACGTAAACTATTTTATGACGCCGAATTTGCATTAATACACGCTCATTAAGCTGAGTTAAGTCGTAGCTTTTGTCACCATCGTACAGGTGGATATGGCCTGTATCACTGAGGTAGCTGGCGTACAGACAACGTAACAGGGTGCTCTTTCCCATACCGGATGGGCCATGCAATACGACACACTCTCCTTTTGAGACCCGTAAGTTTATATTGTTAAGAACTTCATAACTAATTTGACCCTGATTATGCAGAGTGAAAGTTTTACTCAGGCCCTGTATGTCTAATATAGTTTGACTCATGGTATTACACTCGCAAAATAGAGGAGACGAGGAGCTGTGTATAAGGTGCCTGAGGGTCTTCAAGTATTTGATCGGTGAGGCCAGTTTCAATAATCCGACTGTCGCGCATCACAATCAACCGGTCCGCCAAGATGCGCGCAACCCCTATATCGTGAGTTACCAGTACGACCGCTACATTAAGTTCACGTACCAGTTTCCTGATTAAATCAAGGACTCTCGCCTGTACCGATACATCGAGACCACCGGTTGGCTCATCCATAAACAAGAGTCTTGGGCCACTGACCAGATTACGCGCAATTTGCAGGCGTTGCTGCATTCCGCCAGAAAATGTTTTTGGCTTATCGTCGATGCGTGCAGGGTCTAACTCAACGCGTTGCATCCAGTCTAGTGCCTGCTGCCGTATTTTGCCGTAATGGCGCTCACCCTGAGCCATCAAACGTTCGCCAATATTGGCACCAGCACTCATTTCCAGGTGTAGTCCATCTCGTGGGTTTTGTTGTATGAAACCCCACTCCTGACGGATCAGGCGACGGCGTTCAGACTCAGCCAAATCATGAAGACTTTTCGGTCCGGTAGTTGATTCGTAATCAACGATGCCTGAATCTATCGGTTCGATTCCAGCCAGACAGCGCAGCAAGGTAGATTTACCTGAACCTGATTCACCAACAATGCCAAGTACTTCTCCAGCATATAACTCAAGATCAATTTGCTGGCAGCCTTTATTAATGCCATACAAGCGCGTCACCCTTGTGGCCTGAATCAGTGGCTGTTGATCTAAGATTAAATCTGTTTGAATCATCATTGCGCTACTTCTACTAGCGTTGTCCCTGTGCGCGTTGCGCAATACTCTGAGTCAGAGCAAAGATAAAGCCGACTGCCATCGTTATCGGTAATCATCTCATCCAGAAAACTCTCCTCTGAGCCGCATAGAGCGCAGGATTCGTCCCATTGCTGAATTTCGAACGGATGGTCTTCAAAATCAAGACTGACAACATCGGTATAAGGCGGTACGGCATAGATTCGTTTTTCTCTGCCTGCCCCAAATAACTGTAGTGCTGGCATCTGATGCATTTTTGGATTATCAAATTTGGGAATCGGTGAGGGGTTCATGATATAGCGCCCGTTTACTCTGACCGGATAAGCATACGCGATAGAAATGTGACCGAATTGAGCAATATCCTCATACAGTTTAAGGTGCATGACGCCATATTCCTCCAAAGCATGCATGGTGCGCGTTTCTGTTTCTCGCGGCTCGATAAAGCGCAGTGGTTCTGGAATGGGTACTTGATATACCAGTATTTGCCCCGCGCTTAGTGCGGTTTCAGGTATCCGATGGCGTGTCTGAATAATGCTCGCTTCACTGGTTTTCTCCGTGGTTTTGACACCACAGACGCGTTTGAAAAAATTTCGAATACTCACTGCATTAGTGGTGTCATCCGCACCCTGGTCGATTACTTTGAGACAGTCATCATGACCAATCACAGAGGCTGTAACTTGAATGCCACCCGTTCCCCAGCCATAGGGCATGGGCATTTCACGGCCTGGAAAAGGCACTTGATAACCTGGAATTGAAACTGCTTTTAATAAGCTGCGACGAATAACACGTTTGGTATGTTCGTCGAGATAGCCGAAGTTGTACTGGTTCATGCGGCTGACTCCACATTAGGGTCCGTTTTTTTATTTTGTTCTTTTCTGATCTTTCGAATCAGCTCCAGCTCAGATTGGAAATCAACATAGTGAGGCAGTTTTAAATGTGACACAAAGCCCACCGACTCGACACTATCGGCATGTGAAAGCACAAATTCTTCATCTTGAGCTGGACTGCAAAAATCTTCGTTGAATTCTGTGCCGCGTAAAGCGCGATCAATCAGTGCCATTGACATGGCCTTGCGTTCACTGTGACCAAATGCCAGGCCATAGCCGCGGGTAAACATCGGTTTGATCGTTTTTGTGCCTTTAAACTGGTTAATCATTTCGCACTCGCTGAGCGTTATCTCTCCAATTTCAATTGGAAAACCTAACTCTTCAGGCTCGATTACTAAATCGACTTGACCAATTCTGATTTCACCGGCGAAAGGGTGTGTTCTGCCATAGCCACGTTGTGTCGAATACCCAAGTGCCAGTAAAAATCCTTCATCACCACGCGCCAATGCTTGAAGTCGAGTACTTCGATCGACCGGAAATTGCATAGGCTGCTGGGTAATATCAAAAGGGGGTTGCTGTTGTTCAGATACTTGATTCTCTATTAAACCTTCTGCACTCATACTTTTTAGAACGTGGGTAAAATTCTGCACATCTTCTTCGTTTTCTGGTTGTAATATTTCAGGATTAATGGCTCCAGGTTCTGTTTCCCCAGACTCATTGTCACAGTCCGACTCACTGTCTTCATCAAGCAGGCTAAAATCGAGCAGACGGTGTGTGTAATCAAATGTAGGGCCGAGCACCTGTCCACCAGGCACATCCTTGAAAGCAGCGGATATGCGTCTTTCGATACGCATTCTGCCCGTATCAAGTGGCTGGCTGTCACAAAATCTTTCCAGCGTGGTACGGAATGCCCTGAGTAAAAAGATAGCTTCAATGAGATCACCTGCAGCCTGCTTGATTGACAATGCAGCCAGCTGTGGATCATATAAAGAACCTTCAATCATGACTCGATCAACCGCATAGGGCAGTTGCTGTCGAATCTGTTTAATCGTTAGTGATTTTTCGTCAAGGTTGCCACGTCGCTTTTCAGCCAACCGTTTGTGCGCAGCTGATATGGCCTTCTCACCGCCTTTTACCGCAACGTACATAGCTATTGATACTCGCTGATTAGTTGTGTCGTACGAGGCAGATAAAAGAATGTATGTTCACAAACCATGATGATATCAATGCCCCTAGGGAACTGAGTCTGCATGTGCGTTCTGTGTTGCATGAGAGCACTATCAATACCGCTACAGCGGATGCGCCGCATATATTCTATGCCGGGTCCCGATGCCTGGTAATAGGGCCCGGTCGAGAGAGACTGGCATTGAATTATCAGCGTGCAGGATTGATCAGGATAGGTTTCGCTGCCCTGATTGAGCTGGTGCAAGTCAGGCCGATCATCTTCGTTACAGATGACAAAATGTGCCTGTTGAATTGAATGACTCAATTTCACGCCCGCATGAAAGCGTAAAGAATTGGCAACGTCTTTGACATAGAGACTGGGCGACAGATGCACGTAGGTCGTTTGATCAAACAAAGTTAACGCAATGGCATAAGTTGCTAGGCTTAACCGCTCAGGATGTTCATCAAGACTGTCTATGGACATAATTAGGCCTGGTTCGGACGCACCACTGAGTAATTTTCTGAAAACAGTCTGCGCATCGGCAACTGGATTTTCCAATCCTGGGTATATGATGGATTCTTCAAGATTCAAGCGTCTTCTCCACGGATGATGGTAACAAAATCAACTTTGGTGGTGTCTGCCAGAGCTTTCTGGCGTTTCTGTCGATCTGTAATTTTTTGCTTTAAAGGAGTAATTACCTCAATGGATAACTGGTCAAAATTTCCTTCTACTTGAGCCAACGCATCGATTAATGCGATATGTAATACCTGCTCTTTATCACTGCCCATCGAATAGCCAAAACCCGTCTCTCCACTTTCCAGACGCAAGGCGCATCGAGTGACACTGACTTCTCCCAGATTGAACGGATCACCCGTAGTTTCGGTTCTGGCAACTGCCATAACCATGCCCGTTTGTGGTGGACGTATGGTTTTAAACTGGTAATCGTCTGGGGAATGATGCCAACAGGATTGAATGTCTTTAAGGCTTGATTTAGCCAGTGTCGACAATAGATTTTGGCGTTGTTCTACATTCACGTCATATCACCATCTTGCGTAATTTTTGCGACAGTAAATCCAGTAAAGTAACCGACAGAATAATAATCAATATGACTGCACAGGTTTCCTGAAACATAAAACCACGAATACTCTCCCATAAGATGACCCCGATACCACCAGCGCCGACCATGCCCAGCACTGTGGCTGACCGCACGTTAGATTCGAAACGATAGAGAGCAAATGAAATCCACAAAGGCAGTACCTGTGGTATCACACCGTAGATAATTTCCTGAAGAGCAGTGGCACCCGTTGATCTGACTCCATCAACCGGTCCAGGCTCAATGGCTTCAACTGATTCAGAAAACAACTTAGCCAATATTCCAGTTGTATGAACAAACAGGGCAAGTACACCTGCGAAAGGTCCTAGTCCAACGGCCACCACAAATATCATTGCAAACACCATTTCATTGATGGCGCGAGCGGCATCCATGACTCGACGTGTTGGTTGATATACCCACCAAGGCATGAGGTTTTCAGAACACAAGATACCAAATGGTATTGCAGCGACAATTGCCAACACGGTGCCCCAAACAGCTATTTGAATCGTAATTAGCATTTGTTCAACATAAAATTCCCAGTCATAGAAATTAGGCGGGAAAAAATCGCTGCCAAGCGTTGCCATATTCCCGCTGTATTCATATAGATCGCCAGGATTCATTTCTGCACCCTCCCAGGACCATGACAAGATTAGTAGAAACAGCCCCCAGCCCAACAATGTAATCCAATTGTTGGGTCGGTATGATTCGGTCATATGTTGGGTTTGGTTCATAACTGGCGTCTCGATAATAATATTTGATTACTTAATTTCACACTGGCGGTTAAAAAAATATGGAATTGAATAATCATTTAATTTAATAAATCCGGGTCGTAAAACGACCCGGAATAAAGATTACTAAGGTTTATGAGTTTTTCGCGGAGAAGGCTTGAAGAGCAGCAGAGCGTCGATTGAGAACATTCAATTGCTGATCTATTTCAGCCAGTTTCTGCTTCCTTTCAGTCGCTGATAGTTTGTTGTCTGATTCGATTTTTACCCGTTCCTTAAACAACACTAATTGACGAATTGGAATTAACTGGTCATCACTTGAGGCTGTAAAAGGGGCCCATTGAAGGCTTGCTAGGATCGACTTTTCAGCATCATCATTTAACCCATAAGTCATGAAAAAATCATAAATATTTTGTTTCAGCCCTTCATCTAAATTCTTACGCCATACAATGGGGTCAGAAGGAATAAGGGGTGACTTCCAGATCACTTTAATATTTTTTACTTTGTCAGGATGGGTTTCTTCCAGTCGACGTAAGTTCTCTGTGTTGTTGGTTGCAATATCAACCTGCTTGTTCGCAGCAGCGAGCAAATTGGTTTGGTGATTTGAATTGAGAACTCTCTTAAAAGTCTTTTTAGGATCAACATTGTTTTTGGCAAATACGTAGTAAGAAGGCACTAGAAAACCAGAGGTAGAGTTTGGATCACCATTCCCAAGTGTCAGGCTCCCCGCATTCTTAAGCATGTCGTCAACATTATTAATCTCGCTATCCTTGTGTGTCACCAGCAATGACCAGTAACCAGGATTTCCCTCAACATCGACCGTTTGAGCAAAAATTTCTCCGCCCGCTCGGTCGACTGCTTCCATAGCAGATTTGTTGCCATACCAGGCAACATCAACTTTATCAAAGCGCATGCCCTGAATAATGCCTGCATAATCAGGTGCAAAATAAGCGTTCATCTTGACGCCAAGTTTGTTACCCATGTCCTCTAGAAAAGGAGCCCAGGTTTTGCGTAAATTCTGTGAAGATTCGGTTGAAATAATACCGAAATTAAGTTCTTTGATATCGGCCCAACTAGTCGATGGTAGAAGCGCTGCTGAAGAAATTGCCGCCCCTACAATGATTGATTTGACTGCCTTTTTGAACATAATGGTTTCCTTTTGGTTAAGGGTTATATTGACTTACGAGTTAAAAAAATTAGTTGGAGCCACTAGCGGCCAAGTTTGAATTCTGATAATCAGTGATTGCGTCATCTTTATTAATTTCGATAACATTTTCGGGTTTTGGCGATCCATATAATTGTTCGATAACGTTATCCGTTAAGGCTTGAACCTTGACGTCAAAAGCAATTCTTCCGTCTACAAGGCCGATTACTCTATCGCAGTATTGACGCGCATATTCAACCTGATGAAGGCTAACAATGACTGTCTTGCCATCATATCTCTGAAGGTCATGCAGGCTTTGCATGACTATCCGAGCTGAATTGGGATCCAGCGATGCAATGGGTTCATCAGCCAGAATTAACGTGGCTCTTTGCATCAAGCTTCGCGCAATGGCGACTCGCTGTTGTTGCCCACCTGATAATGTTGAAGCTCTTTGTGTGGCAATTTCCGAGAGACCAACTCGTTCGAGTGCGGCGAGTGCCTGTGCTTTTTCAGCTTTATTAAATAGGCCTAACGTGCCGCGCCAACGAGGAATAGTACCGAGTCCACCAATGAGCACATTGGTAATAACATCGAGACGATTGATTAAATTAAATTGTTGAAAAATAACCCCAATGTTGGAACGAGTTTTTCTGACCGAGCTCGACAATTTTCCATTCTGCTGTACGACCTGATCATTGACGATAATTTTAGTTGCTATTTTTTTGTCCGATATTTGAAGCCCTGCAAGGTGACGCAAAAGCGTCGACTTACCAGAACCACTAGGCCCAATTAGCGCTACAATCTCACCAGATTGCACTTGCAGAGAAATATTGTTGAGCGCCCGTTTGCGGTTAAAATGTTTTGTCAATGCTGATATATTTAAAGCCTGCATTGTTGAATTCCAGTATTAATAGACACCGATTATGTTAAGACCTGTTTATGACATAACAATGACAGTTGTATTAAGGTTTGATGACAAAGGAATTATAAGTGCCGATTCTAAGATGATCAGATTCAACCTTTGATTTCGCTTGTTTAGCCTCGGTTGATTTGATCTGCAGCACTTATCAAGTTTTATGACGGTTCGGTAGCTGCTGCTGCGTATTTATTAATAGGGGCTTTACTGGCTATATTCTGGATTTGACCAAAGGCTGTTAGAGAACTATAAAAAAGGTTAGTTTTAAATCTGCCACTTTATTGGTTAAAATAATTCTACTTTTTTAATGTGCGTTAGTGCTTTTGCGTTGAATTGTAGATTTCAAATCTATGGAGGCCCATGTAATTTCCTTATTACTAAGCTTTGAATCCTTTAACTTTGAGCAAATAGGTATACTGCTCGTGGAATTGAAATTCTCCGATAACGCGTAATAGCTTGGCTATAATTTCACGTTGTGATGAACGCCTATTCCAGACTTCCCTTCCTTTCCTTTGCTTTGCTTTCAGGTGCCATATATGTCGGCTTCTAACGAACATAACAGCTTTCCAGCCGTTGCTGTCCTGCTCATTATTGCGACCGGGACTGTACTAGCGGGTATGGATGCATTCGCAAAATTCCTCGCGCTACAGGTTCCCATCATTATGGTTTTGTGGGGGCGGTATTTCTTTCATACCGTGATTACTTTCGGCGCCTACAGTGTTAAAACCCGGTCATTCCAGTTTTTGCGCTCAAGACGGCCCGGACTGCAGCTCATCCGAGCTAGTGCCCTGTTTGGGGCCACTTTCTTTATGTATCAAGCCATTACTCGAATGCCTTTGGGCGATGCGGCAGCCATCCAGTTTCTGGCCCCAGTGTTGGTCACCGCCCTGTCCGGTTTGCTGCTTGGAGAGCATGTGGGCCCGCGCCGCTGGATGGCGGTCGCTTGCGGTTTTATCGGCGTGTTACTGGTGGCTCGACCTGGGTCAGGCGTACTCGGCTTGAATGCGCTACTGCCGCTAGCGACGGCTGTGCTGCTCGCCGTCTACATGATGATGACCCGCCTCATCCGCAACCAGGACGATCCAGCCGCAACAACTTTCTATACGACAGCACTCGGCGCACTAATCCTTAGCGGCCTGGTGATCTTCAATTGGCAAACACTCACAAACGTGCAGTGGGTCCTGATGATTACGATGGGAGCTGCAGGCGCATGCGGGCACTTCATGTATGTGAAAGCTTTTCACATGGCCGAGGCCTCCATGCTCGCACCGTTCACTTACGCACAGGTAGTGGCTGCCATCGTCTGGGGCTTGTTAATATTCGGAGATATTCCAAGCCTATGGACTATTAGCGGTGCTGGCGTTGTCATCTCCAGCGGGCTTTACGTCTGGTATCGTGAAGTCCGTGTTATGAAGGCTAAAAAGTTATCATGACTTAAATGAAATATAGAGGGCCAGTCTAATTTATTTATTCAGGTTAGAGAACTGATAAAGATAGAATGGAGATTTATACAAGTCATTTAGTTGTATTTTTTTGATGGGTTGGTGAGATGGCAATGAAAAATTGTTGCTGATTAAATAGTCAAGTCGACCACTTGGTGTATTAATTTTACGGTCGAGATCGATCATTCCCCTTGGATATAAATAGCATAATATAACTGAGGCACTAGAAAGATCTGCGTGTAAAAAGTTTTTCCGATACACCTGAATATTTTTTAGCCCCAGTAGTTTTTTGAGTATCATCGTGGTGAGCAATGGCACGATTGATAACTCATAACCAATTATTTTTCGTTGAGAGTATTTTTTCGCCAGTGGAATAAGCAGGTTTCCCCAGCCGCTTCCCAATTCAAAAATGGCTCCTGTTTCTGTACCAGTTTCATCGATCAGTTGAAGCATAGCTTGCTGCGCTTTTTTTGAGCTAGGCATGGGTGAGATGCCGGAGATCAAAGTACTCCAGACAATTGAAACCACCGTAAACAGTGTGAGGGCAGTTATTATTATTTCGAAGGCCGACAAGGGTACCTCTCTTTTTTCATTGTCTAAGCTTAATTATCAGCATGTGGGCAGTCGTTTTTCCAAGTTATTTTTGAGAAATACAGAAAAAGAGGCCAACGGCCTAATACCTGCAAAAACAGGTTATTTTGATGATTTAAGCGGAAGGGCGGGCGGAAGGTTTAATTGCTGTCATACTCGACCTCGACTCTATTGAAAAGCCAAATCAAAAGTAATGCCCAGAAAAACCTGTCCAAATTGCCAGCGCCCACTATTGGTTTGTTACTGTAGCGCACTGGTACATGTGGCTAATACAACCAAATTAATTATCATACAGCACCCACTAGAACAGAAGCACCCATTTAACACCGGCCGCATGGCGCATTTGTGTCTCAGTAATAGCGAGCTCATCGTAGCCGAAACATTATCAGCGACCCAACTGACCAGCATACTTAGTGTACCATCTGCACTGCTTTATCCACCTCTCCCTTGGCTATCCAAAACCAATGAATTAGCAGATTACAGCAACATTCAACAGTTGATCGTGATAGATGCCACCTGGAATAAATCTAAAAAAATGCTACACCTTCACCCGATCCTACAAAAACTCCCCCGAATAAATCTAAAGGGCAATTTAAGGTCTAACTATCAAATCCGAAAAACCACGGTTCCCAATGGTCTATCAACCCTGGAAAGCATCGTTAAGGCGTTAGATACAATAGAACCTGAGGGTGATTTTGAAGTCATGCTGCAGCCCTTTGAACTGATGATTGATTTGCAGAATCAATGGAAAGGGGCAGAGTTATATGAGGAGCATCCGTAGGTACTTCCAGCCCTCTTTAGTTTAGACAATAAGAATGATCAAACCAGAAAGTGGCACGAGAGCGTCAATCGGTTTAGAGTTGGTAATTTAATGATGGTAATTGGCCGTCGAACTCGCTAGCCTATGTTTATCTTTAGCGGCATTAAATTAGCTAGCTGTATTTTCAGATGATCGATTTCTTTACTGGTTTTTGACGACGATCATTTCGAGAATAGAATTTCCAAATACTGAACAATAGAGGACGAATTGGACACAAATAAACAACTTTTTGATGCAATTAGAAAATTAATGAATCACATACCCAAAAGCTGGGTTGAACTCACCACTCATCGCTTAGATATCTATGATGAAAAACTGGCTAAAAGCGAATTTTTAAGCCAATTTGAAGATTTGTTACTATCAGAAAGCTACTCCACTGAAGCACTCGATTCGTTGCCAACCGCCTATGATTACATTCGATTGGGACATCAGCTTTCGAGTGTACTCGAGTGGTTTGTGGCTAAATTAAACCAGGTTCCCTCAGATCAGGTAATCACCTTCGCATCGTGCACAATGCCTATTCTCGCAATTTTACGCCGTGATGCCTTGGTGCGAACACCCACTCATATTTACCACGACTTAGATTCTTCGCCCTTGCTCGATGAGAAACGTTTGCGTTCTATTTATGGCTATCAATTTGACGTAAAGCAGGTGACTAGTGCGTCAGAAATTCCAGAACATCAGTTTGGTACTACACTTTTTGTAACTCAAAGCTCGTATCAAACGCCACTGACTAACCATGTCAATATAGATGCAACCATAAACCGGCATCCTCAGTTTGGGGCCACAATTGTTATTCACAAGTCACCTGCGCTCGACCCACAAGTCACAGAAATGGTTAAAGATGTTCAGCATGTGAGGCGACGCGAAACCATCGCCATGACACCACCCAATGCATTGAAAGTGTTGAATGAAATGGTGCAGGATGTTACGTCTGATATTGAACTAATCCATAGTGATAATTCACAAATCGTTCATCAATGTATACAGGACAATACAGGCAGTTCTATCACGCCTATTGTCGCGTCTAGCGGGCTTGCTATTCAATACGCCATCATGATGGGCCTGGTTGAAAATGCCATCACAGAACACCCCAACAAACCAATTGCACTCATTCTTCCACCTAATTGTTATGGTGGAACCAACGACCAGGCGCGACGAATCGCAAACCTAATTCCCAACACTGACATCTTGGATTTGTTGGTAGATGGTGGCCATGACCTGGTTAACAGCTTAGATGCAGTTCTAACACAAGTCGCCAATAATAATGGTGTCCCAATTGTTCTGGCAGAGATCCCAACCAACCCTAGAGTCGAAGTACCAGATATGAGTGAACTGGCTCGAGTATTGAGTCAGCCTAGAAAAACAACTGCAGATGAAGATGCCGTTGAACCTTCTTTTATGGTTGATCAAACCTTTTGCCCCAACGTGAAGTTATTAGGTCAAGATAATCTGCTAGCCAACGTAAAGGTAGTCTCTTATTCGAGTGGTTCTAAATTCCCCAGCGGCGGACGTTGTGTCGCAGGCTATTGCGCCGCTAATAACGTGGCAAGTGAAATACAAAATCTAGTTTCTAAGCACCTCAGCCTATCCGACAATGGTGCAGAACCACACCAAATTAATACGTTAGCAGAGAATATGCCTTCTATGCCAGAAAGAATAAAAATGGCTTATCAAAACACCGTAGAGTTCATCGATCATATTAAACGTGTACTGCCTGACTCAAAAATCAACTTCGTCTCTGAAGTGTTAACCCTACAAGGCTTCACGCCCTCTGTTTTTTCATTGGACTTACCCACGGTTGGTGACACTAAAGAAC
>CAWVZP010000045.1:0-16232 GCA_963934675.1 uncultured Gammaproteobacteria bacterium
CCCTACACGACGCTCTTCCGATCTATATGGTTACTACGATTAACTTACAACCTATTATTTTCACAGCATTCCTTCAGCATAAAGCCCAGTTTAGTCTCAACTCAGAAAATAAATCTCATTGTTACCACTTGATTGATAATCTGTCGCTAAGATTATCTAATCAATATTACCTATAATGAAAACGGATGGTTTAATACAATTGTCTCTGCACGATCTGGTCCGGTTGATACGATATCAATTGGAACTCCTGACAAAGCCTTTATTTTCTCCAAATAGGCTTTGGCTGTTGATGGCAAGTCATCATAAGACTGCAGGCCATAGGTTGACTCTTGCCAGCCTGGCATTTCGATGTAGACCGGTTCACAGGCTGCATAGTTATCGGCACCCGCGGGTGGGTTGGTAATTTCTTGTCCTTGGTATTTGTAGGCAACCGCTATTTTTAAAGTTTCTAATCCATCAAGAACATCGAGTTTTGTAATGCACAAACCACTCACAGAATTGATTTTTAGAGAACGCTTGAGAGATACCATATCGAGCCATCCACAGCGACGTTTTCGTCCTGTTGTTGCACCGAATTCATGGCCTTTTTCGCCCATGTGTTGACCACAAGGATCATCTAGCTCAGTCGGGAACGGCCCAGAACCAACACGTGTAGTATAGGCTTTTACGATACCAAGGATATATTCAAGGTCTCTAGGCCCGACACCGGAGCCTGCTGCTGCGCCACCTGCGGTCGTCGTCGATGAGGTAACGTAAGGATAAGTGCCGTGATCAATATCTAATAACGCGCCTTGTGCGCCTTCGAACATGATTTTTTCACCTTGTTCTCTCAAATCATGCAAGATCCCGGGAATGTCCCCTACCATTGCTCTAATTTCATCTGCTTGCTGTAATGCGTCGTTGAGTATTTTTTGGTAGTCTAATGGTTCCACTTTGAAATAGTGTTCAAGTGTAAAATTATGATATTCGAGAACTTCTTTCAAACGCGATGCAAATAACTCTTTATTCATCATCTCACCAAGGCGAATGCCTCGCCTTGCGACTTTATCTTCATAGCAAGGGCCAATACCACGGCCTGTTGTTCCGATTGCCTGATTGCCTCTGGCTACCTCTCTGGCTTGATCAAGAGCAATGTGATACGGTAAAATTACGGGGCAAGACTCACTAATAACAATACGATCTCGAGCTGGAATACCACTTTCTTCAAGCTGCTTAATTTCTTTTAAAAGCGCTTCAGGTGACAGTACAACACCATTACCAATGAGACATTTGACACTGTCTCGTAAAACACCCGACGGAATCAGGTGCAATACTGTTGTCACACCATCAATTACTAGTGTATGTCCCGCATTGTGTCCGCCCTGAAAACGGACAACTGCTTTGGCCTGGTCGGTTAGCAGGTCAACAATTTTACCTTTGCCCTCGTCGCCCCACTGGGTTCCAATGATTACTACTGAATTTGCCATTAACTAGCTTGCCTCTGAAATCGTCCAGCCATTATTCTGGCGAGTTAAAATTCTATCGCATTGTTGTGCGGCGGGTTTACTTTTGCCATCAGTAAGATCAACGATCACTCGCTGCCCTTCTGAGCGTAGGTTTTGAATTTTTTTGTACAAATCTGGATCATTGCTATTAGGTGCCAGAATCCCCAGTGTTTTAATTAGTAATGTATTTGATAATTGCTGCAAGTTGAGTAAATCGGCACTGAATCCTGTCGCGGGCCGAGCATTGCCAAAAATACCGCCAATATTATCATAGCGACCTCCCCGTGCGATCTCCTTACCTTGTCCGGGTAAAAATGCGGCAAAGACCAAACCCGTATGATAACTGTAACCCCTTAACTCGGCTAGATCACAATTGATTAAAGTGTCTGGATATTTTCTCTGTACGGCTTCAATTACTGCTTGCATACGATTTAACGCCTGATGTAATTCCTCATGACAGCCTTCAAAAACCTGACGCGCCTCATCTAGAATAGTAATATCGCCATTTAACAATGCCAAATGATGAAATTGAGCTCTCAATTCTTCAGGTAAATCTAATTCTGCCAGGTAAATTTTAAGCTCAGGAATCGATTTGCGTTGCAGCATATCGAAGAGTAAGGCTTCCTGTTGTTTGTCCAATTCGGTGCTACTGACAAGATTACGAAAAATTCCGACATGTCCCAGATCAATCGAAATATCGTTAAGTCCGACCGTATGCAACGTTTCGATCATCAAACTAACCACTTCGACGTCAGCAGCGACGCTTGTGTTGCCAAAAATTTCAGCACCGATTTGTAATGGCGTGCGACTGGATGTGATGCCGTCAGCCTGTGCATGCAGTAAATGACCACAATAACAAAGGCGTTCAATGCGATCCGTTCGGCCACCATCTGCAAGCAAGTGCGCATCAATTCGGGCCACTTGGGGGGTCATATCTGATCGAACGCCCATTTGCTTGCCTGTTACTTGGTCGACTAGCGAGAATGTTTTAATATCGAGAGAATGAGCGGTACCCGTTAACAACGAATCAATAAACTCTATCATCGCCGGCATAACTAAATCATACCCCCAACAATGGTACATTTTAAGTACCTGTTGTCGAAGCAAATCAACACCAAACGCAGCTGGCGGTAATGTTTCTTGTACACCATCGGGTAAAAGCCAACGGTTTACTGGCTGGTCTATCATATTTTTTTGGATCATATTCGTTTGGCCATAATTGTTTGGTCACGTTGAGCAAAAAACATTAATTAGCCTCGGATAAAAAGCAGTGATGCTGCGCCCACTAGCATCAAGCAAAGGCCAACGACTCTTAATGTAGACTCAGGCATTGCGAGCATTTGTTGCATCGTGTTTTTATAACCTTGAGGACTTATAAAGGGAATAATTCCCTCTATTATCATCACTAAAGCTAGTGCGGAAAACAATTCAGTCCAGTTCATACTGGTTTAGTTTATTAATTTAAACAATTTAACTTAGCCAATTTTTGGGCACGTAACGGAACATTTATTATAGTCAAAAAAACGGGCGCCATTATAAACGCCCGATCTAATGATTAACAGTCTTTTTCGACTATTGGTTTACTGACTATTTGACTTCTTAAAGTATTTGAAGAATTCAGAGTCCGGACTCAGTACCATAATATCTTTACCGCCTCCAAAACTAGTCTCATAAGCATTCAAACTACGGTAAAAAGAATAAAATTCTTTATCCTGATTATATGAATCGCCGTATATTCTGGCTGCAGTCGCATCTCCTTCACCGCGAACCTCTTCCGATATTCGATAAGCTTCAGCCAGTGTTTCTTCTCTTTGGCGATTCGCATTAGCACGAATTTGTTTCGCCTGTTCTTCACCACGAGAGCGAAAAGATTTAGCCACCGTTTGTCTTTCAGTTGCCATACGCTGGTAAACATTGACAGTAACGTTTTCAGGTAGGTCAGCCTTTTTAACTCGGACGTCGATCAATTCGATGCCCAAATCTCGAATTTTAAGACCAGCTGTGTCAGTTACCACTTGCATGATAGAAGCACGCTCACCAGAAATTACTTCCTGAATTGTTTTTGCTGCTATTTGTCCTTTTAACTCATCATTAACAATCGACGCCATTCGAGCAATCGCAGTTCGTTCGTCACCTTGCGTCGATGTATAAAAGGTTTTTGCATCTGAAATGCGCCATTTTACAAAAGAATCAACAATAACGTTTTTCTTTTCACTCGTTAAAAAGCGCTCCGTTGGTGTGTCCATAGTCAGGACACGGCTATCAAATTTAACAATGTTGTTAATGACGGGTATTTGAAAATAAAGGCCAGGCTCGTTATAAGTCTGTGTTATCTCACCCAATTTAAACTTAATCGCTACTTCTCGCTCATGAACGATAAACGTCGACATCGACAACACGCCCACTATTAACAGTAGTACTATAAAGCCAAATTTAATGTTATTCATTATCTTGTCTCCCGTGTTCTTGAACGAGAAACATTACGGTTAAATTCGTCCATGATAGAGCTAGTATTACTACCACTATCTATTTGAGTTCCTGTCAAATCAGACGAATTACCCGTTGATGACCCCGAAAAAATTTGGTCAAGTGGTAAAAACATTAAGTTATTTCCATCTTCAATATCAATCATTACTTTAGGAGAACGGCTCAATACCGATTCTATAGTATCAATATAGAGACGCTCACGAGTTACTTCTGGTGCCCGTTGATACTGTGTTAGTAACTGATTAAAGCGGCTAGTTTCACCTTGAGCAGATTTCACAACACGCGTTTTATAAGCTTCTGCGTTCTCAAGTAAAGCTTGTGCATCACCTCGAGCTTTTGGCACTACTTCATTACGATAGGCATTTGCTTGGTTAATAATGCGTTGCTCATCTTCTCGAGCTTTAATTGCATCTTCAAAGGCTTCTTGAACTTCTTCTGGCGGTTGAGCTTCACCAATGTTAACTGTTATAACATTAATGCCAGTTTTATAAGAGTCAAGAATTTCTTGAATAATGGTTTTAGTCTCACTAGCAATAACAGCACGACCTTCAGTAATGATTAAATCCATGTCGTTATTACCAACGACTTCACGGATTGATGATTCTGCAGCCTGCTCCAGAGTCATTTCTGGTCCACGGACTTGAAATGCATAATCTTGAGCATTTTTAATGTTGTACTGAACCTCTAGGCTCATCACCACAATATTCTCATCGCGGGTTAACATTTTAGAATCTCTTCTGGCAGTTCGTATTTCAGAAACATTGACTTGCTGAACGTTTTCTATGGGATAAGGAAGATGCCAATGTGGGCCTGATTGAGATACCCGAGTTTTGGCGCCAAAGCGTGTTTCAACACCGCGCCAACCTTCATCAACTATATAAATGCCAGTCAGCCCCCAAACAACCAGTAATGCAATTACGACAAAACTAATCAGTTTAGTGATATTACCAGGCGTAATGGGAGGCGTACCGCCACCATTGTTTCCACCTCTGCCAGTATTTCTGTTGTTTCCACCAAGCAATCCGTTAAATTTCTTTTTAAGATTATTCAGCAACTCATCAAGATCAGGTGGACCATCGTTATTACGAGGACCCCATGGATCTTTGTCTTTACCCGGTTCATTCCAGGGCATAAATCTTCTCCAGTATTATATAATTAAGCTTTTGGTTAAAAGCACTCAAAAGAGTGAGATTGTAATGGCTATTATGCGACACCCGCAAGTATCCCAAGCTGTTTTGTGAAACGATCTTCAGCCACGCCATATTTTCTCGTTAAACGCTTAAGATGTGTGGGTGAAAGACGAAGTTTCAAGGCAATATCTCCATTGTCTTCATAAACTTCTTCTTCGATTGCACCTTGTTCATATAAAATTGCACGAATTTTGCCTTCATTAGCCGCAAGGGATAATTCATAGTTCGTTGTCTCAGAAAAAAACCGTTCTTTTAACACATTGAGTAAGCCATCAATTCCCTGATTTTTCTGCGCTGACAGCCAAACCCGCCATTGACAGCCTTCTTCATCAACATCGATTCTAGGCTGGAAGTCAGGTAGATCTATTTTATTATAAATCACCAGCTGAGGTGTCTCACTGGCATTAATTTCTTCTAACACCTGATTTACTGCAAACATTTTTTCCCGACGGTCATCATCGGCACAGTCAACCACGTGAAGTATCAAATCTGCCTCGCGAGTTTCGATTAAGGTGGCTCTAAATGCGGCCACCAAGTCGTGAGGGAGGTGACGAATAAAACCGACAGTGTCGGCTAGAATAACCGATGACTGATCATCTAAATCGAGCTTTCTGATTGTAGGGTCTAAGGTAGCAAATAATTTATTTGCCGCATAGGCGTTGGATTCTGTTAAACAATTAAACAACGTCGACTTGCCAGCGTTGGTATAACCGACTAAAGAAATTGTTGGAATATCGGCTTTTTTACGCGCCTGTCGACTTTGCTCGCGTTGGCGAGCAACTTTATCAAGCCGGCTGTTTAGGTATTTAATACGTTTGTTGAGTAGACGACGATCCGTTTCGAGCTGAGTTTCGCCAGGGCCTCTCAATCCAATGCCGCCTTTTTGCCTTTCTAAGTGGGTCCAGCCGCGCACCAACCGAGTAGAAAGATGTTTTAACTGAGCTAGCTCAACCTGCAGCTTTCCTTCAAAGGACTGGGCGCGTTGTGCAAAAATATCAAGAATAAGGCCCGTTCGATCCAGCACTCGGCATTGTAGATGGGCTTCTAAATTTCTTTCCTGTGAGGGACTTAACGCGTGATTAAAGAGAACAACCTCAATTTTCTGCTCATTGACTTGTCCGGCGATTTCTTCAAGCTTGCCTTTACCGATAAATGTTTTTGCGGAAGGTTGTTGCCGACTACCAACAATGACATCAATGTCGACTACATCGGCAGAACGAACGAGCTCTATAAACTCAGCTAAATCATCTTGATCTGACTGAGAGTTAAAATTAATATGGACAAGAAGCGCCCGTTCGCCACTACGTGGCCTTTCAAATTCAAACAACGCGCACTCCAATTATCAATTGCATAATGAGCTGTTTATTGATTCCCGCCCCCCTCATCATCATCATGAGGCGTTTCGACTTGAACATTACGAGCTGGTACGATGGTTGAAATAGCGTGTTTATAGACCATTTGGCTTACGTTATTTTTTAACAACACAACGAACTGATCGAATGACTCAATTTGTCCCTGTAACTTAATACCGTTAACAAGAAAAATCGAAACTGGGACATGCTCTCTTCGGAGCGCATTTAAGTAGGGTTCCTGCAACATTTGCCCTTTTGACATTATAATTCTCCGTTATGTAGAATGTTTTTGTTAAGTAGCTTTATTTGGAGCATTTTGATGGGTTTTCAATACCTGTTCAGAAAAATACTGGCATATATTCAATTTAAAACACTTGGATTTGGCATTCGACAAAGCTTTTACTCATAAAAGCAATTATTTAGTTTAAAGAATATAGCATCTTTTATTTTCTTTTGGTGTAAATTCAGGCAGTCGTAGCTACTTTCTTGCGGTTGTTTTCGTAACCAGGTCATTTGTCTTTTAGCCAGCTGACGCGTTGCTACTATCGATTTAAATATCATTTCATCTTGATTCAACTCGCCTGCTAGATATTGCCATGCCTGACGATAACCAACACAGCGCATTGATGGCAACGACAAATTTAAGTCAGGCCTGCATTTGAGCTCTGCTACCTCATCAATCAACCCAGTCTTTATCATTAAGTTAAATCGCTGTTCAATCTGTTTGTGTAATTGCGACCTGTCATTTGCATTCAAAATAATTTTGGTGGCGTTAATATCATTATTTATGCTTTTGGTTTGCTGCAAACTAGACAAGGTTTGACCACTGATTTCAAAAACTTCTAAAGCGCGTTGAACTCGCTGTGAATCATTGGGCTTTATTTTTTCGGCACTAATTAGGTCAATAGATTCTAGTTTTTTGTGCATTGCTGGCCACCCTACCATTTCAGCTTCATCATCTAATCGACTTCGAATTGTCTGGTCTGCCATTGGTAATTGATTGAGCCCTTGTTCCAGGGCGTGGTAGTACATCATTGTTCCGCCAACCAAAAGTGGCACATTGCCTCTTTTGGTGATTTGCTGAATTAATGTTTTTGTATCATTGACAAAATTCCAGGCCGAATAGTGTTGCGCAGGATCGAGGATATCGATTAAAAAGTGAGGAGTGACCGACAAAACCTCCGGACTGGGTTTAGCGGTACCTATATCCATACCTCGATAAATCAAAGCAGAATCAACGCTAATCAATTCAACTGGAAATCTTTGCGCTATTTCAATGGCAAGGTCCGTCTTACCAGTCGCTGTTGCACCCATAACGAATATGGCATTCGGTTTCTTTAAATCGCGAATCACTTTTATTTATCACGCCCGTTGGTCACGTTCACTGTCCACGTTTAAAAAACTTGTCGAGTTGATCGAGGCTGAGTTGCTTCCAAGTAGGTCGCCCATGGTTACACTGCCCACTGCGTTCAGTATGTTCGATGTCTCGCAACAACGCGTTCATTTCACTGATGGACAACGATCGATTAGCCCGTACCGAACCATGACAAGCCATTGTGGATAGCATTTCGTTTTCATATTCTTTAATTCGGTCGGAACGACCATATTCGATAAAATCAGACAACACATCACGAATCAATTGTTCCGTATCAGCGTTTTTCAATAAGGCCGGGATAGCACGCACTCTCAATTGCTCATGTCCAAGGCGCTCAACACTAAATCCGAGGTGTTCGAATAGTGCTTCGTTTTCTTCAACTAAATCAGCCTCAGCCTGACTTACGTTAAGTGAAAAAGGTACCAATAACGGTTGCTTAATAACACCCTCTGCAGCCGCATTTTGTTTCATTCGCTCATAAACAATCCGCTCGTGTGCTGCATGCATATCAACAACAACTAGGCCCTCTACATTCTCAGACAGGATATAAATGCCTTTTAGCTGGGCAATGGCAAAACCCAGTGGCGGCACTTGCTGCGCTTGATGTTCAGGCGGTATTTGATCGGGTTCGTTGGTTTGTAATAATGCCGCATAAGCTTGAGTCTGTTCGCCTAAGCGCCCGGACGAAGGCGACGTGGGATAACTAGCGAAACGATTGAATGATATGCCTGTTTGCTCACTAATATTCTTTAAAGCCACTGGCTGAGGCTGTGACTCAGTCATAGCAAAGGCAGGAGAGTCAATCTGTTGTGCTGGTTGTACGTCAGCCAAGGCACGGTGTAAGCCACCATACAAAAAATTATGAACTTCACGAGAATTTCGGAACCTGACTTCATGCTTCTGTGGGTGGACGTTGACATCCAGTTGGCGCGCATCCATTTCCAATGACAACACAAAAGCCGGATGCCGACCGTGAAACATCACATCATGGTAGGCTTGCCTAACCGCATGGCTAACTAGCTTATCTTTAATAATCCTTTGATTGACATAAAAATACTGCATGTCAGCCTGACTTCGATTAAATGTCGGCAATGCTACCCACCCAGTAAGCCGCAGATCTTCAATTTCAATATTAATTTCAATTAAGCTATCCGCAAAATCTTTGCCACAAAGCATTGCTAACCGCTGACGTTGCTCGTCTAAATTGTCAGCAACGCGCAACTGATAGATTGTTTTTTGATTATGAATCAACCGGAACGCCACCAGTGGATGACTCAATGCCAGAGTTTTGAACAAGGATTCGATATGCTTATATTCGGTTTGTTCTGTTCTTAAAAACTTCTTCCGTGCAGGGACGTTATAAAACAGCTCCCTAACTTCAATTGTTGTACCCGGTGGCGATGCGTCAGGCATCGGTTCCTGGTCGTCCCGGCCATTAATTTTCCATCCGTGAATAGATTCAGCTTGCTCTGTGGGGGGAGGCTCCTTATTGATTTGGCGAGAGCAAATACTCAACCGAGAAACTGATGCAATGCTCGGTAAGGCTTCGCCTCGAAACCCAAGTGAATCTATTTGTTCGAGATCTTCCAAGTTACGAATTTTGCTAGTGGCATGGCGTGATATGGCCAATATCAACTCATCTTTGGCAATGCCGCTGCCATCATCAACAATACGGATCAGTCGAGTGCCTCCTGCTTCGACTTCGACGGTAATAGATTTTGCACCCGCATCAAGACTATTTTCTACTAGTTCTTTAATAACAGATGATGGCCGCTCTACCACTTCTCCAGCAGCAATTTGATTGACTAAATGCGACGCTAAGGTTTGTATTTGTGGCAAAATTTAAGGTACCTAAAAGTGATTATGAATGATAACAATTATTTAATTTGAATTAAAGTAATGCCAGTTCTTTACGATAATTATTGTGGCAAACTGAATAAAGATTACAATCAATAATATTTAGCTAAACACATTTTTCAAATGCCTAATACACGCTTGCTACAACGCATTCAAAATAGTTTTATCGGACAACAGACGCAGTATCCAATAGTCGACGGCAGCATTGGCCCACGACGTTATTTTGACTCTGCTGCGTCAACTCTAATGATGCGCCCCGCATTGGAGGTCGCTCAGACTTTCTTAGAACATTATTCCAGCACACACAGTGAATTACATTTTTCGGCACGTGGTGCCAACCGGGCTTTCGACTGGGCACATCAACGAGTACTCGATTTTGTTAATGCTGACTCAAACATTTATAGCTCCTATTTTGCCGGCAGTGGCGCGACTGCCGGGTTTAATCGGATTGCCCGTGAACTAGGTGCTCTCCGTCCAGAACGAGACGTAGTTATTTCATCTGAAATGGAACACCATTCCAACGACCTACCCCATCGTCAATACGCAACAGAGGTAGTCCATTTGCCATTAATAGGGGAAGGCGCTCATTGTGGTGGGATTGATATAGAAGTAGCACGAGAAACCATTAAAAAGTACGGCAACCGAATTAACTACTTAGCTATTACCGCGGCAAGCAATGTCACAGGCGTAATTACACCAATCCATGAGTTGGCACAATTGGCGCACTCTGTTGGCGCTTTTATCATTGTTGATGCATCGCAAATGATTGCACATGCGCCTATCTCGATGCAGTCTAAAACGTTGCTGGTTGCCGATATTGATGTTCTTATTTTCTCTGGGCATAAGATTTATGCGCCGGGGTCACCTGGCGCCGTCATTGCTCGTAGCAGCTTACTCAAGCAAACCTCACCTTTAGAACTGGGTGGTGGTATGGTCGAAGATGTTTATCTGCAACATTTTACACCTTCTAATGAACTGCCTGATCGTGAAGAAGCCGGCACACCCAATGTTTTAGGTGCAATCACTCTCGCCTGTGCTCTTGATGTTTTACTTAGGATTGGTATGCAGACAATTCGCGAAAAGGAGCAGCAATTGATCGATCTGGCGTGGACAAAATTAAGCGCAATTGATGGCGTTAATTTATATGGACCAGGCCCTAATCAAATGCCAAGGACAGGTACCATTGCATTCAATATAAAAGGCCTTGACCATGGTTTAACCGCAGCCGCTTTAAATGATTACCATAATATCCAGATCCGAAACGGCTGCTTTTGCGCTCATCCTTATGTACGTGAAATGGTAAAGCGAGAACTGTGGGAAATCGATATCGATCCGAATGCGTCAAATATTGAAGCTGAGGTAGAAAGAAAACGAGGAATGGCTCGCGCCAGCTTGGGTATTTATACCAGTGAAGACGATATTCTAGCTTTGTGCGA
This sequence comes from uncultured Gammaproteobacteria bacterium, assembly GCA_963934675.1. GTDB lineage: Bacteria > Pseudomonadota > Gammaproteobacteria. The sequence goes on from CAWVZP010000045.1 coordinate 11,182, forward strand.
TGCGGTAGCGGATTTAGCGTCACGTAAAGAAGAGATACTGTCGGTATATCAACCTCAAGGAAGGAGTGGCTATTGTCACCGAGAATTTGTGCCCGACCCCAAAGCATTATTTGACCCAGTCACTGCTTTGGAACAATCACTAGAGCAACTTTGAACTACCCTCTAAGTTTAAGTAGCAAAAAAATTATGATATCTTAATGACAATAGTGATTTAATTAAATACACAAGCACTAGTTGAAGTATTTAGTCAATAAATAAGCGACGAGCCAACACAACGCTATCACGGCCCACAAAGACATTACCGGATGAATAATATTAACTTCTAAAATTGAAGAACAAACATAAATTTAGCTAGTTGATTAAAACTGTTTTTTTGACCTATTCATAGTAAAGTTATAGATCTAACGAATGGATATTCAATTAAATAGAAATGATTTCAACTTTAGTTATAAGATTAATCTAAATAAATAATTACCCGAGGAGAAGTAATGACTGACATTAAAGCATTAGAAAAAGCGGCAAAAAGTGGCTCACTAGATCGACGCGAGTTTGTTAAACGAGCAGGTGCACTTGGATTAGCTGCACCATTTGCGACTTCACTCTTATCACAATCCGTACATGCTGCCACACCAAAAAAAGGCGGTAAATTTACTCAAGGACTGGGATTTGGTTCAACTACTGATTCATTAGATCCGGGTACGCACGAAAACAGTTTCACGACCAGTCTGGTCTATGCTTATGCGAATCATTTAACTGAGGTCGATAACAATGGCCAACTGGTTCCAGAACTGGCTGAAAGTTACGAAGCAAGTGCTGACGCAAAAACCTGGACATTCAAGTTACGGCAGGGCGTAGAATTCCATAATGGTAAGACCATGACGGCTGATGATGTTATTGCATCACTCAACTTTCATCGCGGAGAAGACACAAAGTCAGCGGGTAAGTCGCTGTTAGAACCTATCGAAAGCATGACTAAGAAAGGAAAATATGAAGTCGAGTTCAAGCTAAAAGCCTCTAATGCTGACTTTCCATTTATAGTGAGTGACTATCACCTACCTATTCTGCCAGAACTAGATGGCGCAATGAACTGGCAAGCAGGTCACGGCACCGGTGGTTATACTATTGAAAATTTTGAACCTGGTGTTCGTGCAACGTTTAAACGAAATCCTAACTACTTCAAAGCAGGCAAGGCTCACTTCGACGAAATTGAACTGCTGAGTCTATTGGATACTACGGCTCGTCAAAATGCAATTATGAATGGCGAAGTTGACACTATCGACCGAGTTGACCCTAAAACTGTTCACTTGCTTAAACGGGTTCAAAGCTTAGATATTTTAGAAACAACGGGTACTTTGCATTACACCTTTCCAATGAGAGTAGACGCTAAACCATTCGACAACTATGACCTCCGCATGGCGGTTAAACTATCTGTCGATCGTGAAGATTTAGTAAAGAAAATTTTGCTTGGTCACGGTGCTATTGGCAACGATCACCCAATCTCGACTTCGAATCCTTACCACAATGGTGAAATGTCACAACGACAATATGATCCAGACAAGGCGCGTTATCACTTAAAGAAAGCTGGTATGGAAGGAGCTAAGATTGATCTTAGTACTTCGGATGCAGCTTTTGCCGGTGCGGTTGATGCGGCGTTATTGATTAAAGACTCAGCTGCTAAATCGGGTCTTAATATCAATGTCGTTCGTGAGCCGAAAGATGGTTACTGGTCCAATGTTTGGAACAAAAAGCCTTGGTCCGCTTGTTACTGGGGTGGTCGTCCTACCGAAGACTGGATGTTTACCGCAGCCTATGTAGCTGGCAGCAAATGGAACGACACTGCCTGGAGAACAGGTCCAAAAGCTGATCGTTTCAATAATCTTGTTACTACGGCTCGTTCTGAACTGGATTCCAGCAAACGTCAAGAAATGTATTATGAGTGCCAGACGCTCATCAATGATGATGGTGGAGCACTGATACCTATGTTTGCAAACTACATTCATGCCGTAAGTAAAAAAATCGGCCATGATGAGAAAGTTGCTGGCAACTGGGTAAATGATGGTGGTAAAAATGTTGAACGTTGGTGGTTTGCTTAAACACTAATTTTTAAGTTCAGTATGGTTAAAAAGGGGTGATTATTTCACCCCTTTTTTATGTTCAGGATGAACGGTATGTCACGAGCGCATGGATGCGCAGGAGTGACGATGTTCAGGATGAACGGTATGGCGTAGGTGCATGGATGCACAGGAGCGCCGACGTTCAGAAATAAGTGAAGATGTGTTTAGCTAAGCGTTTTTAATATTGTCTTCGGCCCAATCTAAGTAATCTTTCTCAGGGCCCTGAAAAATAGTTTCGACCTTTTTATTTGACAATTGGTAGCGATACATTGGATCGTAATAATCGATCAATAGCGTCTGAATACCTTCATTGAACCCACTAGAATCTTGGTCCTTATAAAACTGAATTAAAGCTGCTTCAAAACATTGCCTTACTTGCTTATATTTATCTCCACCCAGTCTTTTTTGAATACGGGCTAAATTTTCGAGAATATAACGACTGAACTCTACTTCGGCTGAATCACCATAAAGCACCTGATATTGTGGCCAGGCATTCTCTATATAATCTTCACTTATTAACTTTATTCTCGACTCTATGTTTACTTCCAGGATCGCTCTGGGTGTTTTTTGCATCTTTTTATATAAAATTTCAGGCATGTTGACTCGCCCAATACAGCGCCCTTCATCCTCCAAAAATACAGGTTTTCCGGGGAAACGATGTCGATGCTTAAGAAGCTCAATTGAAATTTGATTTTCCAAATCGATGACGCTCGGCTGGAGATCACTTGCATCACGCCCAAAGGCTGAACCACGATGATTGGCTATGCCTTCAAGATCAACATGGTGTCGTATCTGCTGCAAAACTCGCGTTTTTCCTGAACCAGTTAATCCACTTACAATCACAAATGGAATTTGGTCAATACTCGTTTCCAGTTCGTCGATTAAAAAGCGACGCATCGCTTTATAACCACCTTTGATGAATGGAAATTCTACGCCTTGCTCTGCAATCCAATCTTGCGTTGTTCTCGAACGCAACCCGCCCCGAAAGCAATACAGATATCCTTGTGTATGTCGATGACAAAAATTTAACCATTGTTCGAGTCGCTGTTCTCGAATGTCGGGGGTTGCGAGTTTAAGCCCTAATTCGATCGCCTTTTCTTCACCCGCATTCTTATATTTAATACCAATTTGTTCGCGCTGCTGATCGTCGAGTAATGGAATATTGGCTGAATAGGGAAAAGCACCTTTGGCGAACTCAACAGGCGCTCGAACGTCCATCATTGGCACATCGTCTAGAAACAGTTGAAGGTAATCATCACTATCCGCTCGGGCCTTTATTTCAGAGTCACTCATTTGAATGTCTAATTTCCCAGCATTTATGAATGCCTGGTCGTCGTTTGAAATCTTCCGAAATAGTGTCTCTTGTGATCTCGGTTACATTAAATTTTTCGGCAATAACTGGAGATATCTTAAATCCTTTTTTGCTGGTAAAAAATATTAACAAACCATCCTTTTCCAGCAACTTCATTGATTTTTCTATTAAACTTTCCTGATCACGCAAAATGTCCAAGCTTTCGATCATTTTGCTAGAATTTGAAAATGAGGGTGGATCAAGTAACACCATGTCGAACTTTTGATTAATATCATAGCGGGGTGGATTATTCAGCAATTCAACAACATCTGCTCGTAAAAACTGATATTTGGTTTCATCTGATAGTTGATTAATGTCGAAATTTTCCTCCGCCCATTTCAAATAAGTGGTCGACATATCGACATTAACCACCTGCTTTGCATCGCCCAGTGCTGCTTGCACACCAGCCGAACCGGTGTAGCAAAACAGATTTAAAATTGACTTGTTGTTAGCGCAATTTGAAATCAATTGTCGCGTCAAACGATGATCGAGAAATAAGCCGGAATCTAGATAATCGCTCAAATTGATTAACAAAGAAGCCTCGCCTTCACGAACCTGGAACAACTCTCCCTGACTATCTTGTTTCTGGTGCTGCTGTTTTCCACGTTGCCGTTTTTTTGTTTTACAAAATAGGTATTGATCTTCAATTTCAAAAACCTGCTTCACTGCCTGCTTGGCCAGCTCGATTCGAGCTTCCGCTATCTTTTCCTCGATTGTCTTTGGTGCCTGATATTCTTGCAGGTGATACCAGTGCACAGCCGGATTAACCTCACTTTGATACACATCGAGCGCAAACGAAAACTCCGGTAAATCGGCATCATAAACACGGTAACAATGAACTCCATTGCGCTTAGCCCAACGACGTAGGTGTTTTGCGTTTTTTTCCAGCCGGTTCAACAATGGCGTAACTGACTGGATTTGATAGTCTTTTAAATCAGTACTTTCTTGATTAGCTGGTTGACGTGCGATTGTTTCTGCTGGCTTAACGTCTGTAGTTTTACTGCCTGTGTCATTACCGTCTGTATCCCTGTCTTCGGTCTGCTTTGAAGGCAGATCAGAAATTTGGAAACTAGCGAGTAAGCAATCGATAGGGCCATTGCGCAGTGTTTTCTTGTAATGACGGCTGAGACGCAATCGATGCAGGAGATCAGGGTTAGCAGAAATAATATGAACTTCGGCTGGTGCCAGACGCTTCAAACTATTGCCGACTTCGCCATAAAGAGAAGCCAATCCCTGTTCGCTTTGCAAGCGCTCACCATAAGGTGGATTAAAAATAACGATAGTAGGCCGAGTGCTTGGTTCGATAGAAAGTGACGCTATTTCTTGATGTGTGTAATCGATTAACTCTTCGACGCCCGCTCGCTCAGCATTATCTTTCGCGATACGAATGGCATTAGCGTCATAATCACTCGCATAAATTTGAGTATCAACCGCACTTTCAACCTGTTCTTCGGCTTGCTCTAAGCAGCTAGTCCACAGTGCTGGGTCATGTTGATTCCAGTTTAAAAAGCCAAAGTATTCTCGATCGAGACTTGGTGGAATATTAGCGGCTATCATGGCGGCTTCGATAGCAAATGTGCCCGATC
>CAWVZP010000046.1:0-16210 GCA_963934675.1 uncultured Gammaproteobacteria bacterium
CAAGCCCACCCTGAGTTTGAAGCGATTTATGAGCATGCTTTAATCGATATGTATAATGGCAGTATTGTGCCGGAATCAGTTGCAGCTAATGCATTAATGGGCATGCAAGGTAACGACTCAAAGGCGGACACTAAAATATTAGCCAACTGGATAGCGCATTTTTTCATTAATCAAAGTGATACCAAAAACGAGGCCAATCGTTTCATTTAGACTCTAAAAGGATTCGCTTGCTCGGGGTGTTAGTTGTTCACCAGTTTGCATGCTTATGCGCTATAGTCATTTTAAATAACGTGAGAAAACCGAATCATGTCCGAAGTGCATACTAAACCTTCAGTCCTTTTGGTAGCACAGTCAGCAATGACAGTGAAATTGATCGGTAAGTTACTGGGTGAGTATTTTAGTCTTATCAGTGTCAACGATGCAGAGACCGCATGGGATTCTTTGTTGGCGTCGACTGGACCTGAGGCAGCGGTAGTGATTTGCGAATTGAAGTTGTCGATTGATGGCTTCGGTTTTCTCGAAAGATTACGTTCAGCAAACAATAATCACCTTGCCGCAAGGCCGGTATTATTATTGGTCAGCGAGAGTGATTCTGAAGAAAGTCGTGAAAGCGCCTTCCAGCAGGGCGCAACAGATTTCATTAATATGCCTTTCTCGAGTACGGAATTAACCACAAGGGTCCGTTTACACGCACAATACTTTGTTCAGCATAGTCAGATTAAACCGGTCGAAATTCAAAAAGATACGTCACTGGGCGTATTGCAGCAGCTGATGCAGGAAAACTATTTTGAATCACGCCTTAGCCAGGAAATTGCCTTCTCGTTTCGTCACAAAATGAGTATTGGCATTTGCAAGATTAAATTGTCGAGTTTAAAAGCACTGATTGCCGAAAAAGGTAAGCCAGCAACCGTCGTTATTGTGCAAGCTGTCGCAGAGATCATTCAGAAAACCATGCGAAGTGAAGATACGCTTTGTTATTTGGGTAATGCTGAGTTTAACCTGTTGTTTCCTGCAACAAATGGCATTGGTTCGGCGGTTGGATTACGTCGAATTATGGATGCAGTGGCAAAGCGAGATATTAAGATTGACGGTGAAGCGGTGTCAGTACCATTGGCTGCCGCCATCTATAGCTGCATGCCTACCAGTAACACAACAATAGAGGCTGTTGCTGAAGTCCTTCGCCGTCGGTTAAACCGAGCGCTTGTGCAAAGTGGGCAAGACGGTGGCAATAGTATCGTGAGTTCAGCACAGGTTGGCGAGGTAGCCATAATATCGATAGAAAGAGCCTTGCAAATGCTCGAGCGTGGTGATGCCGAAGGGCTTTCGCCCTATGCTAAGTCGTTGATGATAGACCTATTACCATTTATAGAGTACGCAGATCAGGAGTTCAATTTAGGTTTGCAAGCGTCCGACTTAAAGTGGCGTGAAAAGTTACTATCGAGTTAATAAAATAAACTCTCTTATCTAAGTTAGTTGCAAATAGAAACTTTTTTGTTGCCGCTCAAAGCTAACTGATATAATGTTAGTCTTTTAAACTAACTCTTTTTTACAGGGTGTGTCTTAATGAATATTCTAATTTTTCTCTGTGGCCTGTTCGCGTTCATGTTTGTCATCGCGCGGGGTTTTGCTTCCTTCCTAAAAGCGGCGTTTGTGACCGCTGGTTTTCTTGCTCTTTTTACTTTTTTTGGTGGGTTCAGTTTTTTCTGGGGCTTGGCCATTTGGGTGCTGTATTTAGGCCTAGTGATATTTTTTGGCACGCAAAACCTTCGGCTGACCTATGTCACTAAACCACTACTCAAACGAATCAAAGCGATATTGCCCCCGATGTCAGAAACGGAACGAGATGCAATTGAGGCTGGCAGTGTTTGGTGGGAATCTGAGCTATTTCGTGGTGCTCCCGATTGGCAAAAACTACACAATTATCCGTCAGTTAAATTGAATGATGAAGAGCAGGCCTTTGTTGATGGCCCCGTTAATGAATTATGTGCCATGATTGACGATTGGGACATTACCCACAAACGATTAGATTTGCCGGAACAGGTTTGGACTTTCCTGAAGAAAAATGGTTTTTTCGGCATGATCATTCCTAAAAAATACGGTGGCCTCGAATTCTCTGCCTATGGTCACTCGGCGGTGGTAATGAAGCTCGCGGGACGCAGCACTTCGGTTGGTGTTACTGTGATGGTCCCTAACTCGCTCGGTCCCGCAGAATTATTGTTGCACTACGGCACAGAAGCGCAAAAAGATCATTACTTACCTCGCCTCGCGAATGGTACAGACATCCCCTGTTTTGCTCTCACAGGCCCAGAAGCTGGGTCAGATGCGGGGTCAATTCCCGATACAGGCATTGTTTGCGAAGGTGAGTTTGAGGGTAAGCAGGTGCTTGGTCTGAAACTGAATTGGGAGAAGCGTTATATTACGTTGGGTCCCATCGCTACAGTGCTTGGTCTGGCATTCAAAGTCTATGATCCGAATGGTCTGCTTGGTGGCAAGGTGGAGCTCGGTATTACTTGTGCGTTGATCCCTGTCACGACCCCGGGTATCACCATTGGTAATCGACATTTCCCGATGAATTCGGCCTTTCAGAATGGTCCTAATAGCGGTAAAGATGTTTTTATCCCGATGGAATATTTGATCGGCGGCGCAGATAATATCGGTAAAGGATGGCGCATGCTGGTTGAGTCACTTTCAGCCGGACGTGGAATTTCTCTCCCCGCCGTTGGCGCTGCTGCAGGTAAAACTACGGCTCGATTTACCGGTGCTTATGCCTATATCAGGAAACAATTCAATACTTCAATCGGTAAATTTGAAGGTGTAGAAGAGCCCTTAGCCCGAATCGGTGGCCTGTCTTATGTGATGGAAGCTGGCCGATTGTTAACCTTATCGGCGCTCGATAATGGGGTTAAACCTTCTGTTATCACTGCAATCCTAAAGCATTACAATACTGAAATGATGCGGCAAGTACTGAACGATTCGATGGATGTGCATGGTGGCAAAGGTATTTGTATGGGACCGAGCAATTACCTTGCCCGCCCGTATCAATCGATTCCCGTGGGTATCACGGTTGAAGGCGCTAACATATTGACTCGTACTATGATTATTTTTGGGCAGGGTGCTATTCGCTGTCATCCTTATTTGGTTAAAGAAATGGACGCTGCAACCATGAGTGATAACACAGCCGGTGCATTAGCATTCGATAAAGCTTTGACTGGACATATTGCCTACTTTGTTACCAATTTGTGCCGCGCTTTCGTGTTCGGTATCTCTGGCAGTCATTTGGCAGCTTCTCCCGTTTCTGGACGGATTGGCACCTATTACAAACGTTTAGGTCAGATGAGTTCGGCATTTGCCGTTACATCAGACCTGGTATTGATGATTTTGGGTGGCTCATTTAAACGCAAAGAGAAACTGTCAGGGCGGTTTGCCGATGCATTGGGTTATATGTATTACGCCTCAGCGGTACTCAAAAAATTTGAAGATGATGGTAGACAGAAAGCTGATATACCATTGGTGGAATGGTCAGCCAAACATTGCCTATATCAAGTCCAGATAGCGTTAGATGAAATACTAAGAAACTTTCCGGTAAAATCACTGGGGATATTGGCCCGCATAATCATTTTCCCACTGGGCTTGAATTTGCGTCAACCCAATGACTCGCTTGGGCATCGCGTATCGTCATTACTAATATCCCCCAGCGAAGCAAGAGATCGGTTGACTCACGGAATCTATATTAGTGGAGATGACAACGATAATACCGGTTGTCTGGAGGATGCATTTGCAAAAGTACTGTTGGCCGAACCCATTGAACGTCGATTGAAAGTGTCCCAACAGGTTAAGTCAGGTTTGCAAAGTTACCAACAATGGATCGATGAACTAGTCGCAACCAGCGTTCTTAAGCCTGAAGAAGCGGACACCTTGTTATCTGCTCAAGCCGCCACGAGAAAGGTCATTATGGTGGATGACTTCACGACTGAAGAATTACGAAACCAAGTTAATAATTAATAATTGAAACATAATAAGTATATAGTAATAAAATAGCGTTAAAGCATTTGGATGAGTTTGCTCGATCGTCACTCAAAACTGATCAGGTTAGATGCTTCTAAATACTAGCGCAAAAAATTAGGGGAGAGATAGATGGACAAAGCATGGTTAAGAAGCTATCCGGATGGCATGCCAGAAACGGTTGACATTGACGCTTACCAATCAGTAGTGGAAGTTTTTGAACAGTCAGTCAGCCAGTATTCTGACAGACCTGCATTTAGCAACCTGGGAACGACGTTAACTTACTCAGAGATGAATCAGTTAACGGCGCACCTGGCGAGTTACCTGCAACGCTTGCCCAATATGAATCAAGGTGATCGTGTCGCGATTATGATGCCGAATGTATTGCAAAACCCAATCGCCATATTTGCTGCTTTACGGGCTGGCTTTACGGTTGTAAACACTAACCCGCTTTACACACCAAGAGAGTTAAAGCATCAGCTTGTCGACTCGGGTGCGAAAGTCATCATCGTCATGGAAAATTTTTGCAGCACCTTGGCGGAAGTGATTGATGAAACGCCAGTCGAGCACGTTATTACGACGCAGCTCGGTGATATGTTGAAGTTTCCAAAATCCTTTATTGTTAATTTGGTGGTGAAGCACATCAAAAAAATGGTGCCACCATTTGCCTTAAAGCACAGCGTTAAGTTTAAAACAGCCCTAGCGGAAGGGGGGCGTGTTGCACACATTAAGGCCAGTATTTCTCCTGACGATATTGCATTTTTGCAATATACGGGTGGCACTACCGGCGTTGCCAAGGGTGCGATGTTAACTAACCTGAATATGGTGGCCAATATGCAGCAAGCATCAGCCTGGATAAAAGACGGGGTGGATGAAGGTAAAGACATCATCATCACTGCATTACCGCTCTACCATATCTTTTCGCTCACCGCGAATTGCCTTACTTTTATGAAGGTAGGGGCTGAAAACTATTTGATCACTAACCCGCGCGACATGGTTGGATTTGTAAAGGAACTAAAGGCCGTCCCTTTTACCGCGATCACAGGCGTTAACACATTATTCGTTGGCCTATTGAATACGCCTGGTTTTAATGAAATTGACTTTTCCCACCTTAAGCTAACGCTTGGTGGTGGTATGGCCGTTCAGAAGCCCGTGGCCGAACGCTGGAAAGCGGCGACAGGCTCACCGTTGCTCGAAGCTTATGGTCTCACTGAAACCGCACCTGCGGTGTGTATTAACCCGGTTAATTTGCTGGAGTATAATGGTAGCATTGGCTTGCCAGTCCCTTCGACTGAAGTATCGATACAAGATGAAGACGGTAAAATCCTACCTCAGGGGGAATCAGGCGAGCTTTGTGTCAGAGGTCCACAGGTAATGAAAGGCTACTGGAATAACGAAGACGAAACAGCCAAGGTTATGACCGATGATGGCTGGTTTAAAACTGGCGATGTCGCAATGATGGATAAGGCTGGTTTTTTTACAATATTAGATAGATTGAAAGATATGATTGTGGTTTCTGGGTTTAATGTTTACCCCAACGAAGTTGAAGCTATTATTGTTGACCTTGAGGGCGTGTTAGAGGTGGGTGTTGTCGGTGAGCCTAATCCTAACGGTGGCGAAATAATTAAGGCAGTGATTGTTAAAAAAGATCAGTCGCTCACGGAAGAAATTGTTATCGAGCATTGTCGCGAGAATTTGACTAGATACAAAGTGCCAAAAATAATAGAGTTCAAAACTGAACTGCCAAAAACGAATGTGGGTAAGATATTACGCCGAGAATTGAAAAGCACTTAAAAACAAACAGGCGCTTAAAACACGCCTGTTTATTGTTAGAGATTCCGACTGGCTATAGCTTAATCTCTACTGACCGTGCTTTTACAAACAAACTTTTACTTCTTCGCGTGATTGAAAACCATTGTCACTAAATGAGGGAGATACCTAGACTTAGTGGCCGCTTATTTTGGCGTGTTGTGGTTTGGTTTCGTTAAAAGTCTGCATTTGTTCGTCGCTTGCTTTGGTCTGATGATTAGCTTTCCATTCACCACTTGGCATACCGTATACTTCTCTTTGAGCGGCACTATAGTCCATTTCTAAACCCTGATTTTGGGCTTCGGCGGCATACCATTTAGACAGGCAGTTTCGACAAAACCCGGCCAGGTTCATCAAGTCGATATTCTGTACGTCAGTTCTTTCCTGTAAGTGTTTCATTAGTCCGCGAAATGCGGCTGCTTCTATTTGTGTTCGCTGGTCTTTGGTCATCGGATTACACTACTCTATAATGGGCCTTAACATATTGGACAAGGAAAAAAGAAAAGTAAATGATTAAGAAGTCTAACCAAAGAAACTTGTGCTAGTCCATTTAATAATGTTGCTAACCTCATTGAATACACTTTATCTGCCATGACCCACTGGTTACGCCAATTGTGTGAACAACTACAAGAAGCGAATCAGCGTAGATTACTGTGTGTACAAGGTGAGAGGCAGTGGTGCGATGATATCGCCAACATGGTTCAGCAAGGAATGGTCCAGCCAAGTGGTAGTCAGCCGAGAAAGCAAAACTATATTGCTATTTCAGATCGTCACCTTGGATTTGAATCGGTCACCTATTCAAAAGTCGAAACGTTACTGGGAAGGGAGGCGACTCTCGTAGTGGTAGACTTGTTTGAGGGTATTAACCCTGATGTGATTTGCATTGCCAGCGGACTATTAATGCACGGAGGGTTGATGTTATTGCTATCCGGCAAGCCAGCGAACTGGTCGGCAGCGAACGACAAGTTTGGCAGTTGGCAAAACGATGCCCAAAAGAAAGATAATTTCGTTCATTATTTTTTCAATACGCTAGGCCAATATCCTGAAGCCTGTGTTTTTCTAAGGCAAGATGAGGCGCTAGCACCTCTCAAAACAATGCAACCTGTTAAGGTTACAACCATTGTCGGTGGAAAGACGCAGGAGCAATTCGATGTTTTGAATCAGCTTGATGGTTGGTTAGTCGATTCCACCAAGACCGTCATGCTCATAAAAGCCGATAGGGGCCGTGGCAAGAGTACTTGCCTGGGGTTTATCGTGCAGGCACTTCAGTCTCGTCCAGGAATGAAGTTAATTGTTAGTGCCTACTCAAGATTATCCGCGTCGATATTGCTGCAACAGGCTGGAGAGGTCGAATTTATCGCACCCGATCGACTGATTAAAGAAAAAAATCAGGCTGATGTACTGATCATTGATGAAGCCGCTATGTTGCCGTTCCCAATGTTAAGGCAGTTGGTAGCAGGCTATAAAAAAATTGTTATGGCGACAACTTCAGGTGGTTACGAGGGCACAGGTCAGGGCTTTATGCATCGCTTCCTGGCGAATATACCATCGCAAAAGTTGTTGTCGTTAAGTATTGACCAGCCTGTTCGATGGACCAGTCAGGACAATCTTGAGCCTTGTCTGAATGACGTATTACAGCTTAAACCAAAGCTTCATCTTTTGGCTAATCAAACCCTAATCTCTGATATTAGTTATCGAATAGTGGATCTAAAAAGCTGCACAGATATGTTACTGTTGAAAAAAGTATATGAATTGATGGCTTCAGTTCATTACCGTACCCGCCCATCAGATCTACGCATGTTGATGGATAATCCTGATCTGAGTCTGGTGTTGGCAGAAGCGGGCGAGTATTTAATGGGTATTCTGATCTTAAATAAGGAAGGTGGTTTTGACCCTGTTTTATGTGAACAGGTTTATCTTGGTAGACGGCGTCCAAAAGGCCACTTGCTAGCACAAATGCTGACGGCACAGGCGAGTGTAAAGAGCTTTGCCTGCTATCGAGGTATGCGCATTCAACGAATTGCAGTCATACCCTCCCTCCGACGTCAGGGAGTGGGGGCTCAATTGATCGAACAAGCAAGTCAATATGCTCGTGATCAGCACTGTGATTATATTGGCGCTTGTTTTGCTTTTGATGCGGAAATCTCTCAGTTTTGGCGCCATTGCCAGTTTCCCATAGTGCATGTTAGTTTTTCTCGGGGTAAATCGACCGGTAATCATTCGGTTGCAGTGCTTAATCCGCTGACTAATAAGCTAGAGTTATTGAGGGCTCAGCTATTAACTCGGTTGCAAAAACAGTTACCGGTTTGGCTAACGCATTATTTGTCAGACATGGATGTCCAAACTACCGTTGCTTTACTGCGTAGCAGTTGTTTTGCATCGAAACAGAACGAACTAGATCAAGCCGAGATAGAAGCTTTTGTCAGTGGCTATAAAGGATTTGACCTCAGCTATGGCTGCTTGCAGCCGTATGTTATGCAGCTCATCGCGCAGTCTTGCGAGCGTATCGAAGTGCATGACTGGCTAGTAGAAAAGGTGATACAGAACAAACCTTGGGAACAACTCACTAGTCACGATAATATTGTTGGTAGAAAACAATGTCAGCAAGCGCTACGACGGTTAATTTTAAATTTGCGCATAAACTACGCAGATTCTGTTAGTTAAATAGAAAGAAGAGGAGAATAAATTATGTATCAGGCATTGGTAGATTTCTGGTTTTCTGATGAAGCGAGTCAATACTGGTTTAATTCAACCACTGCTTTTGATCATCAGTTACGGGCTGACTATGGTGCGGTTTGGCAGCAGGCAAAACAAGGGGAGCTCGACCCGTGGGGAGAAACCGCTATTGGCAGTTTGGCACTGGTCATTTTGTTTGACCAGATTCCACTCAATATTTTTAGGGGCAAGCTGGATAGTTTTTCTACCGAAGCGCAATCAATCATAGTGGCTCGGGCTGCAATCGATAACGGGTTCGATACTGAATTAACCACGCAGCAAAAGTCTTTTTTATATATGCCTTTTATGCACAGCGAAAATTGGCAAGACCAAGTGCTCGCGCTCGAATTATTTGGTCAACCGGGGCTGGAAGCTAATCTCAGGTTTTCTAAACATCACAATGACATCGTAAAGCGCTTTGGTCGTTTTCCACACCGTAACGTAATCTTGGGACGAGAAAGCAGTCAGGCGGAAATTGAATACCTCAACTCAAAACAGGCATTTAATGGATGATAGTGACTGCACAAGTGATGAAGTCACGGTTGGTTAATTACATCTGGGCTTACGATGCTTGCGAGCCAGGTCAAAATTCATCCCGCCTGCGCCATAGTCTACAAATTGTAGCAATGACGGGTCAAGACTTCATGAGTGGTATGCTCACGTTAAGAGCCATGAGCCTGGTGTTTACCACGCTGTTATCAATTGTGCCATTGCTTGCAGTGAGTATTTCGGTGTTAAAAGGGTTTGGTGTGCATGATCAATTGCAGCCAGCACTGACAAGCCTGCTAGCACCAATAGGCGACCGTAGCGTCGAAATTAGTAATAAAATCGTCGGCTTTGTTGAAAATATGAAAATTGGTGTATTGGGTGCACTGGGTCTAAGTCTGTTGATTTTCACGGTGATGTCACTGATTCAAAAAATTGAAGTAGCTTTTAATCATGCTTGGCGTTTGGAGGGTAACCGTAATTTGATGCAACGCTTTAGTAACTATCTATCTGTTGTTTTGGTTGGTCCTGTGCTGATATTTTCGGCGGTTGGCATCACCGCGTCGCTCAGTAGTAACACGGTATTAGACCTGTTAAATGAATTGCCCTATATGAATAATTTGCTCCATTTAGTGAGCAAACTATTACCCTATCTTCTGGTGATAGGTGCTTTCATGTTTATCTACCTACTCGTGCCAAACACCCAAGTGAAAATTAGGTCAGCATTTTTCGGCGCTTTGGTTGCTGGCTTTTTATGGGAGAGTGTCGGCGTATTTTTCACCTCATTTGTGGGCGCTTCTACTAGCTATACCGCGATTTATTCTGGGTTCGCGATTGTTTTGATGTTTATGATTTGGCTCTATCTAAGCTGGCTAATTTTACTAGTTGGGGCCACCATTGCTTACTATCACCAGCATCCAGAACGTCTGAAGTGGCGACAGATCACCACCCGCTTAAGTGCCAGAATGCGAGAACAGTTGGCATTACAAGTGATGCGTAATATTGCTCTTTGCTATGACCAACAATCAGATATGTCGCCCACTATCGATAACTTGGCTAATTACCAACAAGTGCCTGTCGAAACGTTGATGAGAATGCTCGATGCGCTGGAGCAAGATGGACTGGTGATACAGTCTAATGACGAGATAGTTCAATTTTTACCCTCGCGTTCACTGAACCAAATAGAGCTGTTGGATGTTTTTCGTAGTTCACGTTATGCCGAGGACGAGAGCCAAACTATGCAATTACACAGTGATAAGTCAGTATCACTATTATTAAGGCAAATTGAAAGTGATGTCGAAAATCGGCTCGCTCACCAGACGCTGTTAGATTTTATACAGCCTCATTTAACTGAATTAAATCGAAACTGAGTTTAATTTAAGAATTAGAACGGGAAAAAGTAATGAAAATAGTGTCGTTTAATGTCAACAGTGTGCGAATGCGATTACATCAGCTTGCTGCACTCATTGATACCCATAATCCTGAGTTTATTGGCTTGCAGGAAACTAAGGTGCAAGACCATGATTTTCCACTGGCTGCAATCGAAGCGTTGGGTTATCAGGCAATCTATATGGGGCAGAAAACCCATTATGGTGTCGCCTTGTTAGCCCGTACAACTTGCCTAGAGCCAATCTATGGTTTTCCAACTGACACAGACGAAAGCCAAAAACGATTCATTGGAGGAAAGTATGAAGTCGACGGTAAGCCTATCTATGTTTTTAATGGCTACTTCCCTCAAGGTGAAAGCCGAGATCATCCACTTAAGTTTCCCGCTAAGGCTAAATTTTATCGAGATTTAAATGACTTTGTGCAAAGTAGAGATATGGCGGGTAAGCCACTGGTCGACACGCCGTTGATTGTTATGGGTGATTACAATATATCACCACAGGATAACGATATTGGGATTGGACCGGATAATGCCAAGCGCTGGCTAAAAACGGGAAAAAGCAGCTTCCTACCAGAAGAGCGGGAGTGGTATGAGCAGCTCTGCTCGCTCGGGTTGAGTGATGGATTTAGGTTATGTCATCCAACAGAAGACAATGTGTTTAGCTGGTTTGATTATCGTAGCAAAGGATTTGATGCGGAACCAAAACGCGGGTTAAGAATTGATCATCTGCTGGTATCTGATCAACTCAAATCAACGGTTACGAAGGCTGGTGTCGATTATTCTGTAAGAGCAATGGAAAAGCCATCTGATCATGCGCCTACCTGGATAGAACTCGAGTTCTAATAAATTCGATGTTAAGCCGGCAGGCTCTTAGTGATATAGGCTCTGCGGTTGGCGATCTGTCGCTACTCACTAACTGATTAGATGTAGCTCGCGTCTATCGCTTTTTGCATAGCCTTAAAACTAGGTACTTGATAATCGATCAACAGTTTATCCTGCTCTGCTCGTGTTCGCGTGGCAGCGATTTTCTTGATCGTATCCATATCGAGATACGGCGAGATCATTTGTAAAAAAACAAATTGAAAAGCTGAAATATGCCGTGAATGCCTGAAGCCAATTTTTATTAAGCTATCGGGGAATAAATGATTGGCGTCAATATAAACCAGTTCTTGATCATCTTTATTGCAGGCCATTTCTGCGATGATGCCCGCACCCAGTCCGAGTCGAACATAGGTTTTTATAACGTCTGAATCAGTTGCGGTAAATGTGATGCGAGGGCTTAGGTTAGCTTGCTGGAAGGTTTTATCAAGTTGTGATCGGCCTGATAAACCAAGCATATAGGTTAGAATCGGAAATGAAGCCAAGTCAGCCAACGTGATATTGAGCATTTTTGTCAATGGATGTCCTTTCGGCACGACGATATGACGATTCCAGCTGTAAGCGGGGATGGTAACGAGTTCAGTTAACTCATCGACAGTTTCCGAAGCGATCACAAAATCGACTTGGTTATTAGCCGCCAGTTTACACATCGATTTTGGATTACCCTGATGAACACGTAATTCAATGTCAGGATAAAGTGCTGAAAAGCGCTGCAAAATAGGTGGCAAAATAAATTGTGCCTGGGTATGGGTAGTCGCAATTGTTAAGCTGCCGCGGTTCGAATTACTAAACTCGAGGGCAGCCTGTTTAATATTTTTAGCGTTATTTAACAGATTGGTGACATGACCCAAAATGGCTTCACCGGCGGGTGAAATATTGGTGAGCTTCTTTCCTGAGCGCTCAAAAATCTGAATGTCGAGTTCATCTTCGAGTAACTTTATTTGGTGGCTGACACCAGGCTGAGAAGTGTAGAGTTCCTCAGCTGCCGCTGATACATTTAAATTATTACGCACGACGGCATCGAGGAAACGAAGTTGTTGCAATTTCACCTATCAATATCTCGGATTAATTTAGACAATAAAGTGTTCGCCAATGAGTTGATTAAAGACAGCATTGGCCCCTAATTTTTAATAAGACTTGATTTTACAAGGAATTGAACTCAAGACAATAGATTTTTTTCCATTGCTTGATTGAATTAAAATTCTCGGCTAATAGTGCCGCCTGTTCTATCGGTTTAACGCGACTTAGGCGAAAAATCGATGGATTTGACCCGCGGCGACAAGTTAATTTCATCGATTACAATATTCGCACTGGTTTGAAGTACCTGGCAAATGAGTTTGGCGACATCTTCCGTCTCGATAGCGTTTTCTGGTTGACTAGCGGGTGCAAATGACTGTTCGTCAAAAAAAGGGCTTCGAACCATGCCTGGGTTGACGAGGCTAACTCCGATGCCGTCTTTAGCGCAATCTTCACGTAGTGCCTGGCAAAAGCCTCTTAAACCGAATTTAGCCGCACTATACAAAACACCTTTCTTACCAGCATTAAGGGCAGACTCCGATCCTATGAATATTAGTTTGCCTTGTTTTTGACGGCGAAACATGGGCACTAACAGGCGACAAAGAACGAGTGCACTGGTTAAGTTTACTCGAATTGCGCGATCAATTTGTGTAACCGAAAACTGTTCAATAGACCCGAAATGACCATAACCAGCGCAGTGAATAAAGCTATCGAACGAGTGTTCTTTTAGTAATGAGTTAAGTTTTCGATCACAATCATCCAGTCGATTCAGGTCAAGCTGAAATAGACTGAAATTGGGATGGTCGAGTTGCGCTGTTTCAGACTGACGGCTAATGCCCGTCACTTCATGATCCAACTCTAATAACTGTCGTGCGGTCGCTAGACCAATACCTGAACTTGCGCCTGAAATCAAAATTTTCATAAGACACTCATAAGACCCTTATTATTCATGCCATTCACAGGGATGGTAACAATGAGCCGGAATATGTTGAAGTAATTGCTGTTCACAATAGCGCATCATTTCATTTTCCAGTGTCAACGGGTAGCCAACAATACCGTCGTTCAAGGCCAGATTTTGGGCAAATAACGGTTCGTCTGGGTAAAGTTTGTTAATCTGGCGAAAGTTATTTTTAGGTAAACGAAAGGCGCCTAGGCTAACCGAATGCAATTGGTTAGCATCTATTGTTGCAAAGATGGTTTCAAGTAAGTGAGAAAACGACGCCTGATAATTATCGTGATAAACAATTGGATCGAACCTTAGGCCAATTGGCCAGCCAGCATCAACTAGTAACTTCATCGCATCGATGCGCTTTTCGATAGATGGAACGCCATGCTCGAGTTTGTCGTGGCTGTGCTGCTCGGTAAAACTAAAGGCAGTGATAATTCGATTGCAGGGCTCGTGTTTCAAAAGCTGTCGAACTTGGGTGCTTTTAGTGCGCAATTCTAGCCAGGCGTTGTCGATTTTGTTGAATTCGGGTACAAAATAATCCGCAAACTGGGTAACAGGTTCGTAAGCTAGACTGTCACAATCGTAACCCGAAAAAAACCAGACGGGTTCTGAGTTATGTTGTGCGCAAATTTGCGTAATATCTTCATTGAAGTCTTCATAGTTCACGAATATAACCTGATGTGCAGACTTGTACATGCCTTGCAAAAAGCAATAACGGCAGTCGTACAGGCAGTTGAGCATATGCGAAAAATAATAGTTGTGTTTGCCGCCCAGCCCATAACCATCAGGAGTCGGCAATGCATGGCGGTTGTTTTTATGCGCTAGAATTAACGCTGGATTCGATTTTTGCAGGCGAAAGTTTTGTGCACTTGGATTGAACACTTCGCCATGATGTTCTATCTCAACAACGGGCGTATTTTTGAATCGAGCCAGAATTCTAAGGGTCCGTTGATGGTTTTTGATACTTGATTCGACATAGACGCAGCTAACCATATTTATAAGTTCCGGCTGAAATTAATGCGTCGCTGTGCAAGGCAACTCAGAATTGATGGACTATTACTAGAAGATGCCTTTGTGTCAGCAGTAACGACTGCTATAAGAGAGTCGACACTATCACCTTGACTGAGCAAAAAGCGTAAACAGTTTTTAAGTTGCGTTTTCTGGGTTTGACTGAAGTGGGCTAGAGCTAAAAATCGCTGCCAATCGGGTTCCAAAATACCCATTTCAGCGATCTGCTGATTCAACCCGATTAATGCCTGAGAGAATTCGTTAATCGCTTTCATGTTTTGCTGAATCAGTTGGCTCACTTCATTTTTATTTCGACTACAGGGCGTGTTGCTATTGTCACTAACCACTTTAATACAGTGAATCAGCTCGCCACTACTAAATCGAGTCGCGGTGCCAAAAAAAGCGCTGGCTTCCATATCTGACAGAGATTGTGAGTGGTATTGATTATCGGGTTGATTGTGCGTCTGGCAATGCCTGCCAGGCAACTGACTATTAATTAAGGGCACGGGATAATAACGATGATCTGATTCAGTATCAGATATCTTGTTAATCGACCAGACACTTCCAATTGCATGAGATTCACTTCCTGCAGTGCCAATATTAATCCATGCAATGGAACGCGACTGTCGATGCAACGCTGCCACCCATGCGGTCGCAGCGGCGGAGTTTAGCTTGCCGATACCACTAACAATACAACACATGTTGTCTGTCTGATAAATATCAAAAGCGTGGTGATCATGAGATTTTTTCAAATGGAAAAAATCAATCACAGGCTTGGCCTCACAGTGCAAAGCCGCAACCCAAATTAACATGTATTTGCAACCTGTTCGGTGGTCAACTGGACTTGTCTATCATCAGCCATCGGCCCAAATTCATCCAGCACTCCTTGATTATTATGCTTTTTAGCACCGTTTAATAACACCTTTAACTTTTTTTGCATTATTTTATTAGCGGCCAAACGATAGGTATCTGACAAGTGATCTTGTCGAATTAGTCGCCACAATGAGCGAATACGAAATCGATCCATGCCCCAGTGTTGAGTTGAAAGCTGGTCTTCATGACCGCCGTACTTTGTAATCAATGGTTGGTTAATATAGTGAACAGGGTGCTGACAACATATCTTAAGCCACAGGTCATAATCTTCACAGGCCGGTAGCGATTCGTCAAAGTAACCGACTGACTCAATTAGCAAGCGTTTTAACACCACAGCAGAGGGCGAAATCACACACAGTGGCAGGCATTGCAAAAAAATATTACCACCAGTTTTTTGATGTTTGTTCATCGCATTTACGCGAACATGATTACGAATCCAGATTTCATCAGAGTGAATTAAGTCAATGTCAGGTTGCTGGGCATGGTGTTCTTTTATGGTTGAAATTTTATTCCTGTGCCAGCTGTCGTCGGAATCGAGTAGTGCAATCCAGTCGTAACTGGACTGCTTAATACCAACGTTTCGTGCCGCACTAACGCCCTGATTAGTTTGTTGAATGAGTTTAATTTGGGGGAAGTTGTACCGAATATAATGGGAGGTATCATCTGTTGATCCATCGTCAACAACAATCAGCTCATCGATCGCACAATCTTGATTCAGCACTGAATCAACCGAACGCTTTAAACTGTCCAGACGATTGTAAGTAGGAATGATGACAGATATTTGCATCAGTGCTAATGGGTGTCTCTAACAATGCACTTTCTGTGCGATTGCGGAGTCACCAAATTTTGGGTCTGCACTAACAGTAGGGGCCACGAGGCCAAATCGACATATCTTAAATTCTGGTTCTCGGTCATTGCTCCATCCATTACTTTACCTTCGGGGCGCCGAACCGCTCCATCAATGCAGTTGTCCTTTTGGTGTTTCCTTGCATGAGCAAGAAAAAGCAATGAAAAATTACTGTTGTTTGACATACCCTATGTTATTTAACGTTTAATGGGTGATAGATTTGCACCGGGGAAATTTG
>CAWVZP010000047.1:0-15955 GCA_963934675.1 uncultured Gammaproteobacteria bacterium
AGGAAAAGATATACATCAGAACGTCTATGACACCTTCTTTCATGGATTCCTCAAAGTTTAAGAATGGGGTTAAATTAACACTATACTCTGACGAAATGACCACCAGGTGCAGGTTGAATAAGCTCGTCAAGCTCTAATAGTAGCAGCATGGATGAAACTTTGTCGATGGTCAAGCCACTGCGGCCGACCAATTCATCGGCAGAGATTGGGTCATAACCCATTTGTTCAAGTAGCTCACCGTGAACTTTGTCGAGTTTTTTGCTACCTTTATTTGAATCGTAATCAGGTTGCGTTGTAACCGGTTGGCTCGCGATATAACCGAGCAAGCTCGACAGGTCACCAATAATATCGGAGGCTTTGTCTGCTAATCGAGCGCCTTCCCTGATTAGTTGGTGGCAGCCGCGTACTTGTGGATTATGGATTGATCCAGGGATAGCAAAGACCTCTCGCCCTTGTTCAACGGCTTGATGTGCAGTAATGAGTGAACCGCTTCGGTGAGCAGCTTCAACCACTAAAGTGGCGACACTGAGTCCGCTGATAATTCGGTTTCTGCGTGGAAAGTTTTCGCTTCGGGGGCTGGTACCCAGTGGGAATTCTGTTACCAATAATCCATTTGAATGGATGTCATAGGCCAATTGACGATTTTTAGCGGGGTAAATTTGATCAAGTCCAGTGCCCGTCACGGCTATCGTTTTGCCTATGCTGGTTAAAGCCCCTACATGGGCCTGGGTATCAATACCGATTGCCATGCCGCTCGTAATTGTAATGCCGGCGTTGGACAAATAGGCGGCAAAATCGTGTGCCGTCCTTGCACCACCTGGGGTGCAGTTGCGGCTCCCAACGATTGCAATTTGAGGGTTAGAAAGTAAATCGATGTTGCCACTGCAATAAAGAAGGGCTGGGTAGTTTGTGGTTTGTTTCAACAATGTGGGGTAGGCGTCGTCGTCAAAGCAAATAATGTGATTGCCTGTTTGCTCTGCCCAGGCCAGCTCTTTTTCTACCTGACTGTCGTTGGGGGATTTTATTTGGTCTATTTGTTTGGTAGACAGCCCCGCTGTTTCAAGATTATGCCTACTGATGTTGAATATCTGATTGAAATCTCCACCGAACTTTTCACGTAAGTCGAGCAAAGATACTCGACCAATACCGAAAACGTGGAATAGCCGGAGGAAATTAGCAAGTTGATCCTTTGGCATACATATTCCATTGACATTTCATTAAAAAAGAGAGCGGCTTAAGTAAAACAATTTCATCCCAAATCAAATTCAGTTTCTACTTAAATCAGGATAGCAGCCTCTTTAAGGAGACTCGACATAATCTTTTATGCTTACAGGGCGATCAGCTTCCATTACTAGGGCGTAGCTCATTTTTTCAAATGTCCGTACAATCATAACGACACCAATTACTTCATCGGGCAGTTTGACGCGAAAGTCAGGGTCTTCTTCTTCAAGATCTCGAACCACTAAACCAACATGTTTGATGCGAAGCAAGTTGCCTGTTTCGATTCCATCGCGTTGACCAAGATTGAGTGCAATTGTCTGATAACGTCCGAGCTGAGATATTGCATTCAATAACGATACTATTTCACCCCGAACTTTTTGGGTCGGTGGACTAGGGAAGAAGTCTCGCACAAAGTCAGTGTGATCAAGCGGGATCACGCGGTCATTGCGTAAAATTTCTCGAACTGAATTAGTGACTAAAAGTGTTGCGGGATCGCCTTGTCTTAATAATTTTGTTTCGCCAACATAGAGTGCTTCATATCCAAGAAGCTCGTTAGTGATGGGATCTTTTAACGGTTTGTTAGGTCTGAAAATGTGATAATGCCCATTGCCTGACGAAGTGTTTAGCTTTCTAACATACAGCGTGTCGTCAGTGCTGTTCGCTAAATGGTTATCGATACTTGAAAGGACATAAGCCGCGTTGTCTAGCACATCTTTTTCGATAATGAGTGGGCGTGACAACAGATGTCTGATCGACTCGATAGGAATAGAAGGAATGCTGGCGTCGATGGGTTTTGAATGTACACGGGGTGACAGTTTAACAATTTTCAAACCTGAGGCGAAGATTTTGCCGTCTTCTCCCCGTTGTTGAATTTGTATCCGTTTTTGGCCGCTGATGTAGATAATAGCGAGAATGTCACCTGGATAAATTAGATGTGGATTTTTAACCTGAGGGTTTTTGAACCAAATTTCAGGCCAATGCCAAGGATCACGTAAAAAGTGCGAGGAAATGTCCCACAGAGTGTCTCCTTTTTGTACAATATAGGTAACAGGGTGTTCTGTCTCGTAAACAATGACCTCAGGTGATTTGGGTTCAGTGATGTTGACTTTTATTACCGTGATGTCGGCAGCTTCAGGTTCTTGCTCTATAATAGAAAAAGGAAGGGTTCTGTCGGCGCAAGCGTTTAATAGTAAAACACTGCAAATCAATATAAATCTGTTTGCTCGCTGTTTTTTGGCATAGTTAGGCATATAAATCCCTGAAAATTTGGTACTAATTTAATCGATTGTAGCTAAAATTTAGCCGACCACAACTTTTTCATGGCTAGGATTCCTATATAATCATTAACTTGGAATAACTACTTGTAAACCTTCTCGAAGTTCAAAAGTATGGCTTTATTAAATATTTTACATTTTCCCGACCCCAAACTTCGCACTGTGGCGAAGTCTGTGACATTGTTTGACGATGAGTTAAAGAAGTTCGTCAATGATATGTTCGAAACGATGTACCAAGCACCGGGTATTGGGTTGGCCGCTAGTCAAGTTGATCGACATATTCGGTTGCTGGTTATTGACGTATCAGATAAAAGTGATGCGCCCAGATGTTTCATTAATCCTGAAATTGTAACGGCAGATGGTGAAAGTTGTATTGATGAAGGCTGTCTATCGATACCCGGCTATTATGAGGCGGTAACGAGATCGGATCATATTTTGGTGCGAGCACAGGATATAAATGGGGATACCTTCGAAGTAGAGGCGAAGGGGCTGGAGGCGGTTTGTATACAGCACGAAATGGACCATTTGTTGGGTAAATTATTTGTTGATTACCTGTCTCCTCTAAAACGCAATCGAATTCGATCGAAGTTATTGAAACTAAAGAAACAAGCTTAATCATCCAGCTTATCCACTCATTAGGTCTGGTAATAGATGAATCAGTTTGATCATCGGCAGAGCTAAGTCTCAACAAGAAATTATATGATGAAAATAGTTTATGCCGGCACGCCAGATTTTGCGGTGCCCGCTTTAGAGTCCCTGATAAAGTCAGAACATATTGTGATTGCGGTTTACACACAGCCTGATAGACCGGCAGGCCGTGGTAGAAAGCTTCAGCAAAGCGCCGTCAAGCAATGTGCGTCATCCTATGATATACCGGTATATCAACCCCATTCATTTAAAGATCCAATTGACTTAGCCGCATTTGTCGAATTAGAGGCGGATCTGATGATAGTGGCTGCTTATGGTTTAATTTTGCCGATCTCAATATTGAATGCGCCTCGGCTCGGCTGTATTAATATTCATGGTTCAATATTGCCACGTTGGCGCGGTGCGGCACCAATACAACGTGCTATTATGTCAGATGATTCGTCAACTGGGGTGACGATTATGCAAATGGATTGTGGTCTCGACACAGGCGATATGATTTCAAAACAAACTTTATCCATTGATCCAGGCTGGACTTCTTTCGATTTACATGAGCAATTGAAGCAGCTTGGGGCTGATTTGCTTATCGATACCTTGCCTATCATTGAGTCAGGTCAAATTCAGCCAGAACCTCAAAATGAGTCGTTGGCCAATTATGCCAACAAGTTGAGTAAAGCTGAGGCTAAAGTTGATTGGCATAACCAAGCGCAGCAAATCGCCCAAGAGATCAGAGCCTTCATACCCTGGCCAGTGAGTTATGCCAATCTAAACGGAAAACTGGTTCGAGTTTGGCAAGCCAGTTTCGATAACACGCGCACGGTTGGAGTACCGGGAGAAGTACTCGATCATAACAATGAGGGTGTTTATGTAAGCTGTGGTGACGGTGTTTTGTGTATCGAAGAATTACAGTTTGAGGGTAAAAAGCGATGTACCGCCGCCCAAGCATTGAATGGTCGTAACCTCACTGGAAGTCAATTTCTGTGAACAGTCTAGCTACCGCCAACCGCACTCACAACCCAAGACAGCTCGCACTCCAATCATTATTATTGGTCATTGGTAAGGGGCGTTCATTGGATGATGCGCTAGCAAATATACTCGCTAAATTCCCTGATTTGGATGCACGTGACGTTGCGTTATGTCGTGAACTTGCCAACGGAGTCTGTCGCTACTATTATATTTTAAAGTATTTACTTAAGCCTAGATTACGCAAGGCGTTTAAAGCGAAGGATCTCGACCTGGAAATTATCTTAATGATTGGCATGTACCAATTATTGATGATGCGGGTGGACGATCATGCAGCGGTCAATGAATCAGTTAAGCTAACGCTTCATCAGAAAAAAAGCTGGGCTAAAGGGTTGGTGAACGGTCTATTACGCCAGCTGATTCGTGATGAAGTGACTATCGAGTCACTCTCGGCTGATATATCTTATCCTGAGTGGATAAATAATAAGATATTGGCCGATTGGCCTGAGCACAGCGCTGAAATTCTGCAAGCCGGTAACCAACGAGCGCCGATGGCGTTGCGAGTTAACTTAAGTGAGAGAACGCGAGAGCAGCAAATTGAAATATTGCTAGAACAAGGCGTCGCTGCTGATGTTCATCCGGTGGTTGAATCAGCCATTGTTTTGGACAAACCTTGTCCTGTATCCAAAATAGATGGCTTTGAATCGGGTGTAGTCAGCGTTCAGGACGCGGCCGCGCAATTGGCCGCCGAACTACTCGATTGTAAACCAGGTATGAAGGTGTTGGATGCCTGCGCTGCACCGGGTGGAAAGTCTGCTCATATATTGCAAGCTTGTGAGGACGTTATTTTGGTTGCTATCGATAAGGACGAGTCTCGACTGGCCCTTATAGATCAGAATTTACAACGCATTGGTAGTCAAGCAAATTTTCGGCAGGTGCAACTGAAATGTGGCAACGCAACACAACCAAGTGACTGGCATGACGGTGCGTTATTCGATCGTATTCTAGCGGATGTTCCTTGTTCTGCTAGTGGTGTTATACGCCGTCATCCTGACATTAAATTGTTACGTCGTGAAGATGATATTCCCAATCTTGTGTTACAACAGCAAGCTATTTTGTCGGCCTTGTGGCCGTTATTAAAGCCGGGTGGCGTTATGATTTATAGCACTTGCTCTATTTTTAAAGATGAAAATGAGGCGCAGATAGCCTGGTTTATCGTTAACCATGAAAACTGTACAGTGAATCGTTTGAATTCAGTACAATGGGGCCATAAGCGCCCTTATGGGCGACAGGTATTACCGGGACAGCAAGGCATGGATGGATTTTATTATGCAAAAATACACAAAACTATGATGATGAGTGGCCAGAAAGACTGATGCTTCTTAGGCGCCGCTTCAATTGGTATAATCCTGTTCAGGCAATATTGTTTGGATTACTGATTTGCGCTGTGTCAATTGCACAAGCTGAATCTGAATTTAACATAAAAACCGCCAGTTTCACGATGCGAGATAGCTTGCTATTGTTAGATTCAACGATAGAAATTGAACTACCCCAATATATTAATAGGGCGATTGACCAAGGTTTTGCGGTACCTTTAATGTTTGAGGTGGAGATGCTCAAATATAGTCGATACTGGTTTGATAAAAAGTTGTTGTCACTTAAACAAAAATATCAGCTGCACTACCTACCCATGCTCAGTTCTTATGCCATATACGACGTTAATAAGAATCAACGGATGTACTTTAATAGTCGACAGGAAGCGGTTTTCTATCTAGAGGTGATCTACGCCTACCCAATGTTCGACATCACTAATATCAATCAGTCGGAGCCGGTTTATGCGCGCTTACGAGTCGGTATTGATTTTGATGAACTGCCTTTGCCCCTCAAGTCGAACTCTTTGTGGGACAACGACTGGGGACTGAAAAGTGATTGGTTTGAATGGGGCATAGACCAACCACAATGACGCAGTCTGCGATTCGCAATTCCCTGTCGATTTTAGCGCTGGTGATCTTGCTGGTGGTATCGCTTTATGCGATAAGCGACGCCACTTCAAATTCAGCCAGTTTTGGTAAATACTATAGTTGGTTGGTTTTTTTCAATGCGATAGGTCTTATTGCATTGATTGGTCTTATTGTTTACAACGTTTTTAAATTAGTCATTCAGTATCGACTAAAGGCAATCGGTTCGCGCCTGACTGCCCGGATGATTGGCGTCTTTGTTTTATTGACGATTATTCCGGTTAGTATCGTGTATTACTTTTCGCTCAGTTTTATTCACCGAAGCATCGATAGCTGGTTTGATGTGGGTATTGAAGTGGCACTGGAAGACTCGTTACAGTTAGGCCGCAGTGCGCTGGATTTAAGAAAGCGAGAGGCATTAAACAAGACTCGGCTAATTGCCTCAGAAATACCGAGCATAGACGGAAATATTCTATTTGTTTATCTTGATGATATGCGCGACCAGCAAAATGCTATCGAGTTAACACTGCTGGATCATAGTCAGTCAATCATTGCCTCGAGCAGTATTGATTCAACCATCATGCCAACCTCATTGTCGCTCACTGATCTAGGTGATCTTGATCAAGATAGCCATTATCTAAAGCTGGAAGATAGCGCAATATCGGGTCTTGCTATAAGGGTTGCGGTGCGGGTGCAAAGCACGGATGCGACCGAAAAATCGAAAACACTCCAGGCACTATTCCCGTTTACTGACAGGCTAAACGAACTCACTATTAATGTGCAGGCCGCTTTTGATCGTTATAAGCAACTGTCCGTATTGCGCGTGCCGTTAAAAACCAGTTTTACGCTGGCGCTCTCTCTAATACTATTATTAAGTGTGCTATCGGCTATTTGGCTAGCATTCGTTGCCGCGCGCAATTTAGTTGCTCCCATTAACGAGCTGGTCGAGGGCACAAAATCGGTGGCGGCGGGTGATTATGAAAAACAATTGACTGTATCAGGCACCGATGAACTAGGTTTTTTATTGCGCTCATTTAATACCATGACACGCAAAATATCACACACACGAGCGATCGCTAAAAAAAGTCAGGTGATGGAAGCGATGCAGCGCAATTACCTCGAATCGGTGATGGAGCACATAACCTCAGGCGTACTGACGATTGATGACACCGGGTTTATCAAAAGTGGTAATCCAGCATCCTGTTTTATATTTTCGGTCGATAGCCTTTTTTTTACTGAGCTATCAATTGAAGATGTTTTGAAGTTGTATCCACGCTTGGCTGTCTTCTTCGAAGTCGTGCAACGACAAATGGCGTGTCAGGACGAATGGCAGGAAGAAGTCACGATCGTAGGTCCCAGCGGTAACAAGAACCTGCGAGTGACCGGAACCACCATTCAATCTCAATTAGAAGGAAGGCGCGAACAAGTTATCGTGGTTGATGATTTAACCGAATTAATTCAGGCAGAAAAAGATTCGGCCTGGAGTGAAATGGCTCGCCGACTCGCACATGAAATTAAAAATCCACTCACCCCCATTCAATTGTCGGCTGAGCGCTTACAGCGCAAATTAAGCACTGAAGTCACGGGCGAAAAACAGGAAATGTTAAATCGATATACTCAAACTATCGTGCAGCAGGTCGAGGCGATGAAAACAATGGTTAATGAGTTTTCGGATTATGCTCGTTCAGCATCGAAAAATCCTGAGCCAATCGATTTAAACGCAATGCTCGAAGCGATCGCTGTTTTGTATCACAACAATCGCAATCATATGTCGATAGAGATGTCGCTTGATAGCGCCAGGCCTCACATTTTAGCGGACGGCATCCGATTACGTCAGCTGGTACATAATTTACTCAAAAATAGCCTCGAAACGATTGGTGGAAATGGTTGGGTAAAGCTCGAAACAAAATGCGTGTTGCATTTTGGGCAAGCCTGTGTCGAACTCAGTGTTGAGGATAATGGCAAAGGTATAGCCGCTGATGTTGCCAATAAAATTTTTGAGCCCTATGTGACAACAAAAGTAAAAGGTAGTGGTCTGGGTCTGGCTATAGTCAAAAAAATAGTCGATGAACATGGTGGAGCCGTTTGGGTAATAAATTCAGAGCAAGGTGGCGCGCGATTTATTGTTCGCTTGCCAATGATGTCCGAATTAGATGAAACTATGGTCAATGCTGATCATACCGTCATTAACCATAACAGTATCAATAATAGAAGAACTAAAAAGGATGGGGTCGTTTAATGAGTGCAAGAATACTGGTGGTCGATGATGAGCCTGATATTCGTTTTTTGCTAAAGGATATTCTTGAAGATGAAGGCTACCTAGTGGATGTCGCAGAACATGCCAAAGCCGCAAATGAAAAGCGAAGTGCCAATAAGCCTGACCTGGTTTTACTCGATATCTGGATGCCTGAAGTCGACGGTGTAACATTATTAAAGGAATGGAAGTCTTCACAAACAGATACTTGTCCAGTGGTTATGATGTCCGGGCATGGCACCGTTGAAACCGCAGTCGAAGCAACCAAGTTTGGCGCCTATGACTTCGTCGAAAAACCGCTGTCGATGGCGAAACTGTTAAATACGGTAAAAGCGGCACTTGCCAGTGCGACAGTATCAGCTGAAAAAGCGCGCCACAGTAAAAAAGAGGAGCCTGTTGGCAATAGCGAGATTGTCCAGCAATTGAAACGAGGTATGCAGTCCATTAGTCGTTCTAGTCACCCGGTATTTTTTTCAGGTGCCAATGGTAGTGGCAGAAAAATATGGGCGTCATATTTATGTGAATTATCAGGTTCTTCGCTCCAATTTTTCGATCCAACAAAGAATTTTAATTACTACTCACCTCTGATCAGTAGCATTTATATAGAGGAAGTGAGTGACTTATCCCATGATGTACAATCGAGTTTATTACAAGCGATTACGGACGCGCGTGATTCGAAACATCGGTATATTGTCGCCAGTCGATTAAGTTGCAGCGAACTTACTGAAAGCCGTGGCATCTTACCTGAGCTTGCCGATTACTGGCGTGATGTTATTTACATACCATCGTTATACGAACATGTTGAGGATATTCCTGAATTACTTGAGTACTATGTAAATTGGTATAGCGATCATGAGCAACTGCCCTATCGCCATTTTGGTGTTGCAGCCCAAAATTTGTTACGCAATTACGAGTGGTTAGGTGATATTTTACAGCTCAAACAATTTATCAAAACAATTCTGGGAAACAGTGATAATAAAACTATTGAATTCGATGAAATTGAATTTATCCTAAAGCAGTTCGAGTCGCCAGTCGAACCAATTGAACTTAATTCGATGCAACTAACGATTAACTTAAATATGGATTTGCGCGACGCACGGGAAGCCTTTGAGAGAGAGTATCTATCACGGCATCTCGAGATGTGCGGTAATAATATTACTGAACTGGCGCGACGAGTCGGCCAAGAAAGAACGAATTTATATCGAAAGCTAAAGAGTTTGGGCCTGCATAATAAAAAGTAGACCCGAAATTTTGATCTGGAATTTAAATTCAGATTAATGGTTTAGGACAATATTCCAAAAAACATCCATCAAGAATAATACTACTCATGAATATCATAATACTCGGTGCAGGTCAGGTCGGCTCGACAGTCGCTACAGAGCTTGCAAGAGAAGAATCCAACGAAATAACTATTGTTGATAAAGACCAGCAAATATTATCTGATTTGCAGGACCGGTTAGACCTACGAACCATTTGCGGTAACGGCTCTTATCCCAATATATTAGAAGCAGCTGGCGCCGATGATGCCGACATGCTTATTGCGCTTACGAACAGCGATGAAACTAACATGATGGCCTGCCAGATAGCATCGTCGTTATTCCATACCCCAACCAAAATTGCTCGAATTCGTTCACCTGAATATTTGCGTAACCCTGATTTATTTTCGTCTGAATCTATCCCTGTCGATTTTATGATTAGTCCAGAATCTTTGGTTACCGACTATATTCACCATCTAATTGAGCATCCGAGTGCACTTCAAGTGCTTGATTTTGCCAATGGCAAAGTGCAGTTGGTCGCCGTTAAAGCTTACGATAGCGGCCCGTTAGTGGGCCAGGCACTGAAAACCATGAAGCAGCACATGCCGGGTGTCGATATGCGAGTGGCGGCCATTTTTCGTGAAGGTCAGTCAATTAAACCATCGGCGGAATGTGTTGTGGAAGCCGATGATGAAGTTTATTTCATTGCGGCACGCAAACATATACCGGCGGTTATATCTGAGATGCGTAAGCTCGAACAGCCCATTAAGCGAGTGATGCTGGCTGGCGGTGGAAATATTGGAGGGCAACTAGCGGCGCTGCTCGAGAAGGATTATCAGGTGAAAGTAATCGAGCGCTTTGCTGGAAGAGCGAAACAGTTGTCTGGCATGCTTGACTCTAGCATTGTGTTACTCGGAGATGCTGCTGACCCGGAATTATTAGCGGAAGAAAACATTGAGAGCATGGATGTATTTTGCGCCCTCACTAATGACGATGAAGCGAATATATTATCGTCGATGCTCGCGAAACGACTTGGCGCTAAAAAGGTAATGTCGCTCATTAATCGTCCCGCTTACGTTGATCTGGTTGAGAGCGGTCTCATTGATATTGCTATTTCACCACATCAAGTCACTATTGGTACGCTGTTGGCTCATATTCGTCGGGGTGACGTGGTTGCCGTGCATGCATTAAGAAGGGGCTCTGCCGAAGCTATAGAAGCTATTGCCCATGGCGATAAAGGTTCCTCCAAGGTAGTGGGGCGATCTATTGAGCAAATTAAATTGCCGGCTGGTGTTACCATTAGCGCAATAGTGCGAGGCGACCAAGTGGTGATGGCGAACCACGACACTATGATCGAATCTGAAGATCATGTGATTTTATTCCTCACCGATAAGAAAAAAATATCTGATGTCGAGCGCTTGTTTCAAGTTGGCTTTACCTACTTCTAATGACTTATTTCTAGCGCGGATACCGCCTTATGCAATTACTCGTTATTCAGCGTATTTTGGGATTGTTGTTAGTCATTTTTAGCAGCACGTTATTACCCCCAATTGGCATCGAACTGTATTTTCAAGATGGCTCTTTGCTGCCGTTTGTAGAAGCCTTTATGCTAACCCTGATCAGTGGCATTTTGCTCTATCTACCGGTTAAAAATTATAAAAAGGAACTGAAACTGAGGGATGGATTTCTAGTCGTCGTGCTGTTCTGGACGGTTCTGGGTATCTTTGGTGGCCTCCCATTTTACTTGTCCGAAGCACCTAATCTATCCATTACCGATTCGGTTTTCGAGTCGATTTCAGGCCTAACTACGACGGGTGCAACCGTTATTGTTGGTTTAGATCAGTTACCACATTCATTATTGTTTTATCGACAGCAAATACAATGGCTTGGTGGAATGGGTATTATCGTACTCGCCGTTGCCGTACTGCCCATGCTGGGTATTGGAGGCATGCAGCTGTTTCGGGCAGAAACACCAGGGCCAGTGAAGGACAATAAGCTCACGCCGCGCATCACCGAAACAGCTAAGGCGCTTTGGTTTATTTATCTTGGCTTAACCGCTGCCTGCAGCATTGCCTACTGGGTAGCAGGCATGAACTTTTTTGACGCTGTTGCACATGCTTTTTCGACTGTTGCAATCGGTGGGTTTTCGACACATGACGCGAGCATTGGGTATTTCGATAACACGGCCATCGAATTGATTGCTGTTATTTTCATGCTGTTATCGGGTATCAACTTCGCCATTCACTTTGGCGCTATTAGAAATCGAACATTACGACCCTATTGGCGTGATAGCGAATTTAAAACTTATACCGGTGTACTGGCAGCGGTGACCGTGATCACTATTGGCTATTTACAGTTCAATCAAACCTTCACCTCGACTACAGAATCAATTGTCACCGGTCTATTCCATGTCGTGTCAATTGGCACCACAACAGGGTTTACCACAGCCGAGTACTATTCATGGCCAGGATTCTTGCCGGTGCTGTTGCTTTTCGTTAGCTTTATTGGTGGCTGTTCTGGCTCGACTGGTGGTGGCATTAAAGTGATTCGAGTTTTATTGTTGGCCAAACAAGGCGCACGCGAATTAAAGCGGCTGGTTCATCCAAGCGCACAAATAGCGGTTAAAATTGGAACAAAGCCGTTACCTGAAAAAGTGCTCGAAGCCGTCTGGGGTTTTTTTGCCGCCTATTTTGCAATATCAGCATTAATGATCCTGCTGCTCATGGCCTCAGGGTTAGATCAGGAAACCGCTTTTTCAGCAGTAGCTGCATGCCTCAATAATTTAGGACCTGGACTTGGTGATGTGGGTCAAAATTTCGCCTCCATTAACGATTTTGCGAAATGGGTTTTATGCCTAGCGATGTTGTTGGGGCGACTAGAAATATTCACTCTGCTCGTTCTGTTCACTCCTGCATTCTGGAAAAAATGATTCAAGATTGTCGTGAAGTTCAAAAAAACTGAATAAATTGACTAACTCTTGACTCGCTGAAGCTCACAAAATAAGTCGGGCGAGCCGTGAGTAGTTTCAATAGGATGGCTAAATGATGGTCTGTCTGTATGGCTGAGCCCATAGTTATACTTTGTTCGATATTCTCTTGGGCTTGCAGCATCTGGCGCCTATTCAATTTGAGGTAATACCGATCAATCTTGACCATCACAACTTGTTCTTTTGCT
The DNA here is from genome assembly GCA_963934675.1 of uncultured Gammaproteobacteria bacterium. Lineage (GTDB taxonomy): Bacteria > Pseudomonadota > Gammaproteobacteria. The sequence goes on from CAWVZP010000047.1 coordinate 12,746, forward strand.
CTCGATTAGCAGGAGGCGCGTTATACAATAAAGTCTTAGAATTGTGCGCGACCATGATGCCTTGGTGCATCATGCAGACGATACGATTGAAAACCGCTTTCTTGAATATACCTTATAACGAACGTCTCAAATCGATACAGCCTAAACTGATCAGTGATGATTAACCCAAAGTGGTGACTCGCTCTTTTTGGCTTATGCCAGAGAGGAGCCGATCAAGCACGACGCGGCATTAACAAGGTTTTCAGCTACTCTCTAATTGTTGTAGTTCGTGGGAAATTTCGCAATTTCAATCTGTAAAAGTAAGGCTTGGACAACGGGATGAAACCAGCTCAGATTGGGTGACACTGCCACATTTACATGATTGAGAAATGTTCGACCTTGCAGGCTTATCGATTTCTGATAGATTGAATGGGCTGGATGCTGCACTTGGTGCCGAAAATGACCAAACGTTGTTTAGTGATTTAAATACAGGTGTTCAATAAATTGGATCAGTGGTATTCATCTAGATAAGTATGTTTTAGTTCCATCCCTGGATGCGCGTCCTTGTGCATCAGTCGTATCCTTGACAGTCATTCAATCCTTGAGACCTGTGCTTATAATGTCATGGCAGAAGCGTTATTGATATCGCGAAAAGATTGATAAACTGTCAGTTGAATAGGGGTGCGCATGTAGGTTGAGCCCTACGCCATAGCCAATACCCCATTGATTTAAATTAAATCGGAGCACCCAATGTTATTTCCTGCAATCAAATCCACTAGCACCTGGCGGTTCCCCGTTGCTGATGGGCATACCCTTTATCTGGAGGAGAGTGGTAACCCATACGGCATACCGGTGGTGTTTTTGCATGGTGGTCCAGGTGGAAGCTGCGATCCAAACCATCGCCGTTTTTTTGACCCTGAAAAATACCGCATTATTTTATTCGATCAACGCGGCTGCGGGAAATCAAAACCACACGCCAGCCTGGTGTGTAACACTACCTGGGATCTGGTCGCTGATTTGGAAAAAATTCGTGAGTTTCTAAAAATAGAGCGCTGGGTGGTATTTGGTGGTTCATGGGGCTCGACACTCGCACTCGCCTACGCCATAAATCACACAGAAAAAGTGCTAGGTTTGATATTGCGGGGCATTTTTTTAGCCAGGGAAACTGATGTCGACTGGTTTTTCAGAGGCGGTGCAGCGCGAATTCTACCCGAAGCCTGGCAACGGTTTATCGCCCCCATTCCTTTGTTGGAGCGCGATGATATTGTCGCTGCCTATTATCGCCGACTAACCAGCGAGAACGAAATTATTCGAATGGGGGCTGCGAAAGCCTGGTCAATCTGGGAAGGCTCTTCGATCACCTTGATTCCAGATAACAAAGTCGTTGGAAATTTTAGTGAACCTCATTTTGCCTTGAGTATCGCCCGTATTGAATGCCACTACTTTATGAATCAAAGCTTCTTTGGACTTAACTACCTGCTCGAAAATTCTCACAAGTTGACCGATATTCCGGGCTTTATAGTGCATGGTCGGTACGACATGGTTTGTCCCATTGATCAAGCCTTATTGCTTCACAAAAGCTGGCCAGAGAGCCAACTTCGAATCATTAACAACGCTGGGCATGCAGCATCAGAGCCCGGTATAAGTCATGCGTTAGTGGATAGCTGCAATAAAATGTCGGCGCTATTAGCTTGATCGCGCTCTTGCAAAGAGTTAACAAAGCTAGTGTTACCGTCGATGACAATTGCATCGGTCGAATCAAGCAGGGTATTTTGGCCTTGATCGGTGTTCAGCCAGGCGACGATGATGCACTAATGCGTCGCTTTGTATCTCGCATTTTAAGCTATCGAATGTTTTCTGATGCTGAGGGAAAAATGAATTCGTCATTAGTCGATAGCCAAGGTGGGTTATTGCTGGTGCCGCAGTTCACTCTGGCAGCGAACACTCGCAAAGGACGTCGTCCAAGCTTTGCCTCAGCAGCCACTCCAGCACATGGGCAAGAAATATTTCAAGCAATGGTTGATAACGCCCGAAGCAGTTATGCCTTTGTTGAATGTGGTCAATTCGGCGCAAATATGCAGGTAGAGTTAATCAATGATGGTCCGGTGACTTTCATTCTTGATTAAGTCGCTCAACTATTCGGTTGGACGAAATGTCATTGACTAATGTTGTTTAAAAGGTCGAATTAAGGTCGAATGTCGATTACTATATTATTTCAATTTTTTTATAGAAAAACCGACATATGTCAGACCGCATTGCTACTGTTACCAGAGACACCCTAGAAACCCAAATCAGTGTATCCATTAACTTGGACGGCACTGGTAAATCTAGTTTCAACACAGGCATCCCATTTTTTGAGCATATGCTGGATCAAATAGCCCGACATGGCATGATCGACTTAGATGTGAAAGCCAATGGCGATATTCATATTGATGATCACCACACAGTAGAAGACGTTGGTATCGCCTTAGGCCGTGCATTTAAGCAGGTGCTTGGGGATAAAAAAGGCATTATGCGATATGGTCATGCTTATGTACCATTAGACGAAGCGCTTTCCCGCGTGGTTATTGATTTCTCTGGGCGGCCTGGTATCGAGTATCGGGTTGAATATCCGCGAGCGCGCATTGGCCAATTTGATGTCGATTTAATTCACGAATTCTTCCAAGGCTTTGCTAATCATGCACCAGCCACGCTACACATTGATAATTTGCATGGCAAAAATGCACATCATGTTGCCGAGACCATTTTCAAAGCTTTTGGCCGAGCGGTTCGCTTAGCTGTATCTGCGGATGAGCGCATGGCTGGGATCATTCCATCGACGAAAGGTTTGTTGTAGTCGATGCAAACGATTGCCGTTGTCGACTATGGTATGGGAAACCTGAGGTCAGTAGTCAATGCGCTTGAGCATGTTTCGGGTAAGCATCAGCAGGTTGTTCTCACCTCCAATCCAGAACAGGTTATGAACGCGGATCGAGTTGTATTCCCAGGCCAAGGGGCCGCTCGAGACTGCATGCAAGCAATTGAAAATTACGAGTTACGCGACACAATTCTGGCTGTTGCTGAGCAAAAACCTTTGCTGGGTATCTGTATGGGTATGCAGGTTTTAATTGATTTTAGTGAAGAAAATCAGGGCGTTGATTGTTTGTCACTTTATGCTGGTCGAGTTAAATATTTTGGTGATTCGCACCAAGACACTGACGGTAATAAATTAAAAGTGCCGCACATGGGTTG